>NZ_JACJIQ010000004.1:0-343801 GCF_014138425.1 Rufibacter ruber | reverse complement strand
CATAAATTAAGAGATGAGGTCATGCTCATCGCATGTGCTCTCCATAACTTTAAAATAAAACTCAACCAATAAGAGCTTATTCTATATATCCTCTAATAAAGATACCAGGAAAATTCTAATTTTCTGTTTCTGGCCTGCTTTTCTGAAAACAGGCCGAAAACAGCCTGATTCGGGGCTTTCACTGCAGGAATGGGCAAAACGGTCAGATTATTTTCTATACCTGCCTTAAAACAGTTTCTCTCGCTTAAGAACTAGTTGGAGGTTGCATTTTGTGCTCAAAACTCGCGCCTAAAATGCGGGCAGGGCACCTTGCGCCGGTCTTACTTCTATTAAATTTCATTCATGCCACCTCCGGTTGGCGCCCTGCCTATACCACCTTACTTGAGGTCCAGCCACCCAAACCGCTCCTGTATAATGCGTTCTTTCTCCTGTTCCAGGTGCTGCAGATAGGCGGCGGCCACCGGGGAGAAGCGGCGGTTCTTTAACCAGATCAGGTGCCAGGTAGAGGAGATGGGAAACCCCTTGACCGACACAATCTGCAGCTCCCCCGCGCCCAGTTCATTTCTGATGCCAATCAACGGCATGATGGAATAGCCCAACCCCGCAATCACCGCCTGTTTCACCGCCTCATTGGAGGTAAGCTCCAGCTTTTTACGCACGGTGAGTTGCTGTTGGGCAAAGTACTGCTCCATCACCAGGCGGGTGCCCGAGCCCTGCTCGCGGTAAATGAGGGGGACCTGCTCAAAAATGCCCTTGTCATGGGGGAGGTGGTGGTGCCGGGTTTGTTCCCGGTTCCCAATCAGGAAGAGTTTGTTGGGCATGAGCTCTACTTTTTCTATCTGCAGCTGCTCTGGCAACACAGATACCAACGCAAAATCCACCTCGTTCTGCCGCAGGCTTTCCAGCACCTTGGTTTTATTGGTCACATCCATGACCAGGTCTATGCCGGGGTGCAGCTTCAGGAAATCTGCCAGGAAGTAGGGCATCACGTATTTTCCGGTGGAAACCACCGAGATTTTGAGTCGGCCGGCCAGGTGGCCTTTGTAGGCCAGGGTGCGGTGGTTGATGGCGTGTACCTCGTTCAGGATTTTCTCGGCGGCCTGGGCAATCTCCTTGCCAAAATCAGTGATGTAGAGCTTGCGCCCCACCACCTCGGCCAGCGGAATCTCAAACTGGTCCTGCAGGTTCCTGAACTGGATGGAGACCGCGGGTTGGGTGAGGTGGAGCTCTTCGGCGGCGCGCGTGATGCTCTGGGTCTGGGTAATCTTCAGGAAGACCTGGAGCTGGTGCAGGGTGTAGTTCATAAAAAATGCTTATGCCTGGCATTAAAATTATAAACTAATATTTATAAACGCCAGTCTGCAACTTTGCGCCAGAGAAAACTTTTTAACCTGACGCTATGGAGACAAAAGACGTGACTGAGATACTAGCGGCACCTGCCGCCCCGGTGATGCCCCGCATCACGGTGGCCCACGGCGACGGAATAGGTCCCGAAATCATGGATGCCACCCTAAAGATTCTGTTTACGGCGGGAGCCCAACTGGAGATAGAGGAGGTAGCCCTGGGTGAGCATGAATACCTGGCGGGCAACAGTTCTGGCATTCCGCAGAAAAGCTGGGATTCCATTAAAGAAAACCGGGTCATGCTCAAAGCGCCCATCACCACCCCGCAGGGCGGCGGCTACAAGAGCCTGAACGTGACCCTGCGCAAAACCCTGGGCCTATATGCCAACGTGCGGCCCGTGAGGAGCCTGCACCCGTACGTGCAAACCAAACACCCGGTCATGGACATGGTCATCATCAGGGAAAATGAAGAAGATGTGTACGGCAGCATTGAGCACCAGCAGACCGATGAGGTGGTGCAGTGCCTCAAGCTCATCACCCGGCCCGGGTGCGAGAAGATTGTGCGGTATGCCTTTGAGTACGCCCGCCAGCACAACCGGAAGAAAGTGACCTGCTTCACCAAAGACAACATCATGAAACAAACCGATGGGCTGTTCCATGAGGTGTTCAGGGAGGTGGCGCAGGAGTACCCGGAGCTGGAAGCACAGCACCTGATTGTAGACATTGGGGCGGCCCTGCTGGCCGATTCCCCGGAGAAATTTGACGTGGTGGTGCTGCCAAACCTCTACGGTGATATCCTGTCTGATGTGGCGGCCCAGATCTCCGGCTCAGTGGGGCTGGCCGGGTCGGCTAACATTGGGCAGAACTACGCCATCTTTGAGGCCATTCACGGGTCAGCCCCAGATATTGCGGGGCAGGACGTGGCCAACCCCAGCGGACTGCTGCAGGCGGCCATCATGATGCTGGCGCACCTGGGCCAGGCGCGCGTAGCCCAGAAAGTGCAGAATGCCTGGCTGAAAACCCTGGAAGACGGCACCCACACCCGAGACATCTACCGCGAGGGCGTGAGCCGCCAGTTGGTAGGGACAGAAGATTTCGCGCTGGCCGTCATCTCCAACCTGGGTAAGGCACCGGCGCATCTCCCGCCGGCCGCAACGTTTAAGAACCGTCCCATCCAGGTGCCGCCGTACCAGCGCGCGGCGGCGGCCCACAAAGAACTACTGGGGGTAGATGTGTTTGTGCACTGGCGCGGCACCGACCCCGAAGAACTGGCCCAGCTGGTACAACCCCTGGCCAAGCAGGAGCTGGAACTGCGCATGATCACCAACCGGGGCGTGAAAGTCTGGCCGCAGGGCTTTGACGAAACCTTCTGCACAGACCACTGGCGCTGCCGCTTCCAAAGCCGAACCGGGGCTGCCCTGGCGCCCCTGCAGGTGGTGGAGCTGTTGCAGGAAGCTGTGCACCGGGGCATAGACACCATCAAGACAGAGAACCTCTACGCCTTCAACGGCAAGCCGGGCTTCTCCATGGGCCAGGGGCAGTAACCTGATCAAGTTTTCATGTACGTTGACCGTTCGCCATGTCTGCTGGTTTTGAAGGCCGTACCCTGGTAATTGCCACCATGCACCGCAAAGAGGAGGTGATTGCCCCCCTCGCGGAAAAATACCTGGGAGTCACCTGCCAGGTGCCTCTCCACTTTGACTCTGATGCGCTGGGTACCTTCTCCGGGGAGGTGGAACGTACCCAGCCCCCCTGAAAACCGCCCGCCAAAAGTGCCTGGAAGCCTTGGCGCTCACCGGCGAGACACTGGGCATAGCGAGTGAGGGATCGTTTGGGCCACACCCCTCGGCGTGGTTTGCCCCGGCCAATGAAGAGGTGCTGCTGCTGCTGGACACTGCCCGGGAGTTGGAGGTGGTGGTACGCAAGATCAGCCTGGAAACCAACTTCGCGGGAGCCCAGGTGCACACGCAGGAGGAGCTACAGGCCTTCGCCCGGCAGGTGCTTTTCCCGTCGCATGGCCTTATTCTGAGCGCGGCGGCGGGAAGCACCGAGGGGCTCCAAAAGGGCCTTACTTCCTGGCCGCAACTGCTGGCGGCGTTCCGCTCTCTGGTGGCCAGCCACGGCAGCGCCTACGTGCAAACCGACATGCGCGCGCTCTACAACCCTACCCGTCTGCAGGTCATTAAGCAGGCGGCCCAGTTGTTGATGGAGCGGTGCACTACCTGTTGCCCCGCTTGCCACACACCTGGGTTTGGGGTGACGCAGGCCATCAGGGGCTTGCCCTGCCGGTTCTGCGGGTTGCCCACCCAGAGTGTCAGGAGCCTGGAATCTGCCTGCCAGCGCTGCTCCTTCACCCGCCAGGATGATTTTCCCGGAGGGGCCCAGACCGAAGACCCTACTTACTGTGAAAACTGTAACCCTTAGACCCATGAAAAATACGTTGATTCTTACCGGCATTGCCGCACACCTGCAACAGCAGTTGCAGCAGGAGTTTGGGCAGAATACCTATTTCCAGACCGCCCTGGGAACCGTTTTTGCCCTGGAACCGGAGACCGGGTACGGAGACGCGCTGGTGGACCTGGTTCTGCGCAATCAGATCACTGAGGTGTACCTGGTGCAGGACACGTCGTGCCCGGTGCTCACGCACGCCCTGAACCCATCGTCCGGTATGGAGACCTGCGCCCATAATTTTCTACGGCAACTGGCCAAAGACCATTCCGCAGAGATTCTGCAGCACCCCACGTTGGCGGGGCAAAAGAAATGTCTGGCCCAGTTGAACCTGTACCGCCAGGCCGAGCAACTGCGGCGTTTGCCTGGTTTCAGCGCTCTGCTGACCCAGGGGAAGGTGGCCCTGCAGGTGCGGGTCACCGACCAGGCGCCGGTGCGGGCCACTTTTGATCTTCAGCCCCAGACCTAAGCCCTTATGGATTTACACTTACTCATTGACAATCTTACCAGCCCTGCGCTGTTGTTTTTCATGTTGGGGATACTGGCGGTACGGGTGAAAAGCGATCTGGAGATTCCCGCCTCTACCTCAAAGTTTATTTCCTTGTACCTGCTGCTCTCCATTGGTTTCAAAGGCGGCCAGGAGCTGGCCCACAGCCACTTTTCCATGGAGATTGTCTGGTCGGCCCTGCTGGGGATTGCCCTGTCCTGCGGGGTGCCGCTGTACACGTTCTTCCTCCTGAAGAAGCGGCTCAGCGTGGAGAACGCCGGGGCCATTGCCGCCGCCTACGGCTCAGTGAGCGCGGTAACCTTTGTGAGCGCCGTCTCTTTTCTGGAGATGCAGGGGCTCACGTTCAGCGGGCACATGGTGGCCGTGATGGCATTGATGGAAGCCCCGGCAATCATTGTGGGCGTGTCTCTGGTCATGCTTTACCGCGGCAAGCAGGAGGCATCTGTGAATCTGGGGCAGGTGGTGGCCCATTCCTTCACCAACGGAAGTGTTCTGCTGATTCTGGGCAGCCTGGTCATTGGCTTGTTGACCAGCCAGGAGCAGGCCCAGGGCATTAAACCGTTCACCACTGATCTGTTCAAGGGCTTTCTGGCGGTTTTTCTGCTGGACATGGGCTTGGTGAGTGGCCGCAAGTTGAGCGCTTTTTTCCAGAACGGCTGGTTTACGTCTCTGTTTGCGGTGGTGGTTCCGTTGGTGAACGGCTGCGCGGTGGCGGTCCTCAGCAGCGGGGTGACGCAGCAGGTGGGCAACCGGTTTATCTTTGCGGTGCTGGCGGCCAGTGCCTCTTACATTGCCGTGCCCGCCGCCATGAAAATGGCCGTACCCAAGGCCAATCCCGGTATCTTTCTGCCCATGGCGCTGGCTGTGACGTTCCCGTTGAACATCACGCTGGGCATGCCGCTTTACCTGGCCCTGATTAGCGGGTGGTAGGGGAGCCGCCGGGGCAGAGAACCTGTACTTCCCCGGAGGGGGCGAGACTGTAGGTTTTCCGTTTTTGGCCTGATTTAGCCAAAACAGGCCAAAAACGGAAAACAAGTCCTTCTTTCTGGAAGGGCTATTTTTTAGCGGGTTCTGTCACCAGTTGGAAAGACGTGGCCTTGAAGCGGTTGTTCTGCACCGTGCCCTGTACCCGGGCCTGCCGGATGGCGTTGCAGAAGCCGTCTTTGGCGTGGGCGTCTCCGTGGGCGTCTATGTCGGTACCGTCCACAAAGTAGGCTTTCCCGTCTATTCGTACGGCCAGGTCACAGCCGTGGCCTTTCAACCCGAACTTGCATTGGCCACAGGCCGCCTCAACGGTCTGCACCGGTGGATTTTGCCTTGTTAGAGCGGGGGCAGGCGTTGCGGTCTGGGCGAAGGCCCCGCCCGCTGCCAGGCTGAACAGGAAAGAGAGGAAAAGTGCTTTCATCTTGTTGGTTTTGTTTAGCTGATGTCTCTACAAAGATTCGTGGAGTCTGCCGCAAAGGTAGAACCAAGGCCGCCTGTCTTTCCCTCTCCAGTTTTGCGGCGGTTACCGAACGTGCCAGGTCCTGAACTCAACTTATCCTTTCTAAAGCCACCGGCGAATATCATATTCCTGCCGGGAAGGGACTTTCTCCCGACCCTTTTGAAGATGATTCCCTGCCCAGAAGAGGTAGGATGACATTGTTCGATTGCAATCCTCTAAATTTGAGTTGCTTGCTCCGCAAATTTCTTTACTTCTTTGCCCACCTCCGCTGCACCCAGTCGGCCTTTTGGGCCGGGGTGAAGAAGGTCCAGGCCAGGAGGCGGCTGGCTTTGTTGCCCTGGTGCATGGGCAGGGTTTTTACCTCAAGGGCGTTAACCTGTTCCAGCGCTTTGTAGACGTTTTTCAGGTTTTCTGACTTAGACACCAGCGTAGAGAACCAGAAGCACGACTGCGCGAATTCCTGGCTTTGCCGCACCAGGTTGGTGAGAAACGCGGCTTCCCCGCCGGCGGTCCAGAGTTCATTGTGCTGCCCCCCAAAGTTCAAGGTTGCCTTGGCCACGCGTTGCCCTTTGAGGTTGCGCACCTTCCGGAGGCTGCCCGCCTTCGCCTCGGCCGCCGAGGCATGGAACGGGGGATTGCACAGGGTGAGGTCAAACTGCTCGCCGGGCTGAATTATCCCCCTGAAAATGTCTGCGGCGTTCGGCTGTAAGCGGCAGGTAATTTTCCCTTTCAGAGATGGGTTGGCCTGAATGATGTTGTTCGCGGACTTGATGGCCACCGGGTCAATGTCTGCGCCCACAAAAGACCAGCCGTATTCTTTGGTGCCCAGAATGGGGTAGATGCAGTTGGCGCCCACGCCAATGTCCAGGCATTTCACCTGCGCACCCCGCGGGATGTTCCTTTCGGTGCCCACCGTGTTTTGGTCACCCAGCAGGTCAGCGATGTGGTGGAGGTAATCGGCGCGGCCGGGAATGGGCGGGCAGAGGTAATTGGCGGGAATGTCCCAATGTGTAATGCCGTAGTAATGTTTGAGCAGGGCCTTGTTCAGCGCCTTCACGGCCTGGGGGTTGAAGAAATCCACGGAGGCATCGCCGTAGGCATTCACCTGCACAAAGGGTTTCAGCTCCGGGCTAGACGCTATCAACGCCGGGAAGTCATAGCGCGCCCGGTGCTTGTTTCTGGGGTGTAAGCCCGACTTTTCTTCGGGGTGTTCTTTTTTGGGAGGGTGCATAAATGCCAAGATGAAGGTACGTGCCTTTTACATTTTGCTAAGCAAGTAGACAAAAATAGTTTTATATATTTTTTGTCATCCTGAAAGGAACTTGTGGGCAAGCTGTATTTCTGCTTTCTACAGGCTTTCTTCATTCGCCCACCAAGTCCCTTCAGGAGGATAGATAAGAAATTTCCGTCTCACTTCTTACAAATATAAAAGCCACCAGCCCGGGCGGGTGTACGGCAAAGGTACAACCATAAGCTGGTGGCAGAAACCCCATACCCCTTTATTATAGCTCGACTTTAGCGTCTTTATTGAGCGATTCATTTCACGCATTCCGTCCCCCTTTGAAGGCCTAGGATGACCAAGGCAGTAGAAGAACCGCCAGCTTTCACTACAGGAATAGAAAGATAACCCCTCGGGAATGCTTATTCGGCAATACCTATTCAGCACGAGTAATCATCCCCCTACCCCCTTCAAAGGGGGACGGAATGCGTAGAAAATTAACTTCCCAGCCGTTTAGATGGAGATTCTCCCCTCAAGGGGAGAATCTGTAGTAGAGCCAGCAATATATGTATGCAGGTCTTCTTAAGCCAGCCACATTGGTTTAGTGGTGCTAATGTGCGCGCCTAACTGGTTCAACAGGCTGTACAGACCGAAATAGGTGCGGTTGATGAACAGCCCGTGCCGGGAGCCGCGGGCCTGCCTGGACTGCCGGAACATCTTATCTTTGGCAACACGGTCACCCAGGGTGTAAATCTGCTGGAAGTAGCTGTCCTGGGCGAAGTCAAAGGTCTCCCCGTGGAACGGCCGCCCCAGCAAGGCAATCATCTCCTTAAACACGCCTTTGAAGTAGGCTTGCTCGGCGGGGGTGTCGCGGTCACTGATGAAGTCCAGGTCAAAGAAGATTTGGTTCAGCTCGGCCTCGTTCAGCAGCGACTCCTTCTTGATGAGGGAGAAGTACCCGCGGTAGAAATCCTCTGGTATCACCTTTACGCAGCCGAAGTCAATGATGCCCAGCGTCACGCCCGCCTGAATGATGAAGTTGCCAGGGTGTGGGTCGGCGTGCACTTGTTTGAGGTGGTGCACCTGGTGGTGGTAAAAGTCCCAGAGGGCCTGCCCAATTTGGTTTCTGGCTTCCTGGGTGGGGCTGGTCTGGAGCCATTCTTTCAGGTGCGCGCCCTCCAGCCAGTCCATGGTGATGATGCGGGCCGTGCTCAGGGCAGGGTAGTAGTTAGGGAAGTTGAGGTGGGGCAGATGACGGCAGGCGGCGGCAATCTCCTGGGAGCGCTGTACCTCCAGCTCGTAATCGGTTTCCTCCAGCAGTTTCTCCTCTACCTCGTCCATGTAATGGTCCATTTCCTTCTCGTTCATGTTGAGCAGGCGGTAGGCAAAGGGGCGCACCATTTTCAGGTCGGAGCTCACGCTTTCGGCCACGCCGGGGTACTGCACCTTCACGGCGAAGGTCTTTCCGTCTTTGGTGGCCTTGTGCACCTGCCCAATAGAGGCCGCGTTGACCGCCGAGGTGGAGAAGGTGTCAAACAGGGCCTCAGGCGTACGGCCGAACGCCTTCTGGAACGTGCGCACCACCAGCGGGTACGACAGGGGCGGGGCGCTGTACTGGGCCATGGTAAACTTGTCCTGGTACGCGCCGGGCAGCATGGTCTTGTCCATAGACATCATCTGGGCCACTTTGAGGGCGCTGCCTTTCAGCTGGCTCAACGAAGTATAGATGTCCTGGGCGTTGTTTTCGTGCAGCTCCTCTTTGCTGAGCGAGGGGTTCACTATCTTCTTGGCGTAGTGCTTAATGTAATTGCCGCCTACCTTGGCCCCGGCCCCCAGAAACTTGGTGGCCCGCTGTACCTTGGAGGTGGGTATATGGTCTTGTTCTTCAGGGGTGTGGCTCATGCGGGTTATTTAGACTGGTACAGGAATTTGGCGAAGTCAAAGAAGGAGTCTACCGCGTTTCTCCCAATCACGTCAAAAAACAGGTTCACCGATTTTTCAATGGCGGCATCAGTACGCTCAAAGCCCGGTGAGGTGTCTTTGAGCCAGAACTGGAAGATGAACAGGGTTTCCAGCCACAGCACCTCGGGGTATTTGTCTGAGATGTATTTGCGGTTTGCAATCTGCTCGGTTTCCTTGCCTTCCTGCACCAGGGTTTTGGCGAAGGCCAGATACTTAGTCTTAAAGCTCTGGACTTCCTGCGGCGTGACCTTTTTGAAATCAGGTTGCTTCTCATAGAGGGCCAGCAAGTAGCTGCGGTTCTTTTTGAGTTCCTCTATCCAAGTGAAATAGAAGGAGAGGAGCTTCTCTTTGGCCGAGTAATGGGCGTACGGCTCTTGCGCGTGCATGTCTGCCAGGGTCTGCTCAAAAATGGCATCCCACACGCCGCCTTTCACCCCCTGAAACGAGGTGTAAAACTTGTAGAACTCCTGCTCGCTTATGCTCAGGCTCTGCGCGAACTTGTACACCGACACCGGCTCCTGGCCCGTTTCCAGTACGTGGTGCACAAAGGCTTCCAGAATTCTGGTTCTGGTGTCTTTTGCTGAAAGGTTGGTTTTTTCTATGTTTTCCATTGGGTTCGTATCTTCTTTCCATGGAAACAACCAGGGCGGGGGAGAGGTTTACATCTGGCGCAAAATGTGGCAGAAAGTTTTCCGTTTTCGGCCTGTTTTCTGGAAATCAGGCCGAAAACGGGAGGTGGGGGTTAGGAAAGGAGGGTTTTGGCTAAAGCCGAAGGTGGTAGAAGTAAGAAGGTTTTTATTTTGAGGTGAAATTCTAAAGGTTATTGTAGATTCAATAAATTATCGTTAATCCTAGAGTTAGCTACCTCTCAAAGCTTCATTTCTTAGCTGAACAACATAATCATTCAAAACCAGTTGTTTAGCCTTTTTTGTTTGTTTAATGAAGCTTAGTAGAAGTTTAATCTCGATGTTATTCCCGAAAGAATGATATAAAATATGTTCCTGACCCTCCGAATCAATGTAAGAACTTGCTTTTCTTAATGTTGTGTAATCTGCATTTCTTTTGCTCTTTGCCTTGTTGTAAAGAACTTTTATATGTCTATCGGTGACTTCATGATTAAAATATAAGTGGTTGTAGCAATTTAAAACTTGTAATAAATTTAATTTTTCAATATCATTACTGTTATTTAGTTCTATTGAGTTTTTTGTTCTATCGCCTATTTTATAAATATTTTCGTCAAAGAAACAAAGCATTTTATTTGGAGATATAGGAAAAAATATTTGCAGCCCTTTTGTTGCAATCCCAATATTGCCTCCTTTGTGATTTCTCTGTTCTAAAAATTGGTTGTATTTAACAACAGGGTGGTCAGAGGTAATTAGTTTTGTTCCTGTTTTATTGATTAAAACCTTTGCTTTCAAATCATAGGCCACAGGAATACTTTCAACTGCTCCTGATAATGCGAGTGCTGCTGGATTTTCTGGATAAACTCTTAAATCATTAATTTTATCTTTGAATTGTTCTTCATGACTCATTAGTTCTCTTGCTAATTTGTCTGTAATTTCCTTCATCTGTTCAGCGGAATCTTTTGTTCTGCTAGACATTAAAATTGTAAAAGCTAATAGATTATGGTATTCAGCACTTTCTTTAGGTGGGAGAGAACCTGTTAAGTCGATTTTTCTTAAGACAGGAGCAACAAGTGATTCTAGTTTTGATAAGTCTTCTTCAATTACACCATCTGAGCCATAAAAGTAATCTTCTTTTGCTTGGGATTTCAAAGGTACTGCTTTCTTGTAATATTCTTTTTCAATATAAAATAAACCAATTTGGCTGTTATTTCCCTCAATGGAGAAGTGCTTTAGATAGAACTTAGGGATATAATGTTGATTCTTTTTCTCTGCCATAATTGTATTGAGCTGAATATTGAATTAATTAATAAAAATATTTAATTAATTGCATTCAATATTGTATGTTTAAGTATTTTCAACTTGGGTAGATTTAATTCTTATGCTCATAATAATTATTTTAACATACAATCAATTTGTAATTTCAAATCCATCATTTGTTTTTAATACTTTACCATAAACTTTTTCCATCTTTATATCTTTTTGCAAAGCCTTTTCTAAATCTTTAATGGTTTTCTCTAAAAACTTATGATTTACTATTAATATCCTCTCTACACTATAACCTATACTCCTTTTAATTGTATTTAAATCTGGGGCGTGCCTGTTTTTCCACTCTTTACCGATTAATGCCTTTTCGATATCTAATAGCCGATTCTCTAATTCAGGATGTTCTTTTATTAGTTCGTCACCTATCCTATTAGCAAACTCTTGCAATTGAGGGCCAGGTCGCTCATTTAATATAATTGCTTCTTTGATTTCAGTAACTTCATCTAATTCATTTGCAGAAGTAAAATCTTCTAAATTCTTATTCAGCTTTATAACCCGAATATCTGCTGTGGTAACTAAAACTGCACAAGATAAATCAATAAATCTGCCATCGTACCAAGTATGGTCAAGCCCACTCACATAGTCGTTCTTTAGAAATTCTGGCATTGCATATCGAAGTTGAAATACTCCATGCTTTGCTCCAGTTGTATTGCCACTTCCATCTGTTGATAATTCAACGCCGCTAATACAGTAACCTATATTTTCTTCGAACTTCAGAATGTTCTTATTCCCAATTCTAACAGGAACAATATCTTCAGTAGAATTAATTAATCCAATAGGAACTATTTTACTAGGAAATGGAGAAAATATCCAAGAAGTACCGTGTTGTCGATATTTGCATTCGATTAACATTGATAAAACAATTAATCTATTGTTATTATCTAAAGTTTTGTATGTTCTTAAATCAATAGAAAATTCCTTTAACTCCTTTCTCTCATCAGGTCTTATATATGGATATTCACCAAAAATATCATGTCCAAGTTTGGTTAAAATATTTGAAGTGACATATTCCAATGGAAGTCCCGTTTTGAGAAATCCTGTTTTCCACTTATTTGTTGGTTTTGGGTCGGTCATTTAATTTAGGATAAAAATCTTAAAACTGTACTGGTGCAGTTATTTTTCAAAAATGGATAACCGTACCTAGTTAATGTTATTTAAAGTTTTAGAATTCAATATATAATTTTTCATTCTGTTTCCCGCCTCTTTTCCCAAAAACAGCCCCAAAACGCAAAACTCCAGCCTCCGCCTGCAAAACCCAGAAAGAAATCGCACCTTTGTAGAAGTTTCGGCGGGGGAACCGTAAAAGGGGAGAACCGCCACCACCTCGGCCGCCGGCCGGAACCATTGCGCCCATGAAATTCGAGGAGTATTATATCAACCCCGTCCTCAAGAAAAGCCTTTCTTACATAGGTAGCCTGAAACAATATTCGAGACTGAAATAGGCTAAGAGCAATTGTGCCACGGCTTGTGGCACAAATTCAGAAGGTAAAGTTATTTAAGCCAAAGTCCTTTCAAACCTGTGGTTCTCAAAGATTGAGTCCAGGTTTTTCTTACCTAAGCGGATTATTCTATGTATGAGTAATTTGGGTAAGTTTCAATACTTCCGCTGCCTTACAAAATTGTTGTCCACCACCGTTAAATGTCGGTCGAAGTTAAACTTGTTAGAGGTGATTAGTTTATGGATGATATCAGCCGGTTCTGCTGGGGTGAAGTTGTCTAAGCGCAAATAGATAATGCCTTTGGGCGGTTTTAGCCCTTTTTTAAAAACCAATTCGCCGTAGTCGCGGTCAAAGGTTAAGATGAGCCGTTCTTCTTGCATGGCAATGGCAATGACGTCGGGGTCGGTGATGCTGGGGTTGTCTTCGCCAATAGATAACACATTATAGCCTTGCTCCCGTAGCGCTAAGACAGAGGCTTTCGGAAAGTTTTCATTCGCCAGCAACCGCATCAATCAAGATAGGTTCTTTTATACATCAAACCGTCCCGGAAGCAATCTTGCACGTAGGAGAAAATAGCTTTCAGGTGCTCTTTGCCCAACCTGGGGTAGTTGTCCAGGATTTGCTGTTCCGTCCAGCCCTGCGCCAACAGCCCGACCAGAAACTCCACTGACAGCCGGGTGCCTTTGATGGTAGGCTTGCCCACCAGCACTTGCTCATCTTCAATAATGTAGTCTTGCCAATTCATACCCCAATATACGAACTATTTTAGCTTTCTGCCTATTGAGGCAAACGGTTAAAGAAACGCACGCTACTGGACTAGAATAATTCCAACCCCCACTTTAGTAACTCCCCTCTCTACGGGAGAGGGGCCAGGGGTGAGGTGCAAAACCCAGAAAGAAATCGCACCTTTGTAGAAGTTTCGGCGGGGGAACCGTAAAAGGGGAGAACCGCCACCACCTAGGCCGCCGGCCGGAACCATTGCGCCCATGAAATTCGAGGATTACCATATCAACCCCGCCATCAAGAAAGCCCTGGACAAACTGGGCTTCAAGAAACCCACCGATATCCAGTTCAAGGCCATTCCGCCCATCTTGAAGGGCGAAGACGTGCTGGCCATTGCGCAGACGGGTACGGGCAAGACCGCCGCGTTTGCCATTCCGGTGCTGCACCTGCTGCATGAGCGCAAGCAGTACGGCCGGGCAGATGGCATCAAGTGTCTGGTCATGGTGCCCACCCGCGAACTGGCCATCCAGATTACCGAGGTGTTCAAGACCCTGGGCAAGCACACCCGCGTAGAGACCATGACCGTGTTTGGCGGCGTGGAGCAGGCGCCCCAGATTGAGAAACTGCAAGACGGCATAGACGTGCTGGTGGCCACCCCCGGCCGCATGTTTGACCTCGTGAGCCAGGGCCACATCCGGCTGGAGCGCGTAGAAATGCTCATCCTGGACGAGGCCGACCACATGCTGGACCTGGGCTTCATCAAAGACATACGCGACGTGCTGCGCCACCTGCCCCGCAAGCGGCAGACGCTGTTCTTCTCGGCCACCATCAATGAGCACATCAAAGACCTGGCGTACTCGCTGGTGACCAAGCCCATTAGAATCCAGATTTCGCCCAAAGACCCCGTGTCTAAGAACGTAGACCACAGCGTGGCTTACGTGGGCATGGACGACAAACGCTTCTTTCTGGAGCGCGTGGTGAAAGAGAACGAAGGCAGCAAAATACTGGTGTTCGTGCGCACTAAAGTGCGGGCCGAGCGCGTGCACAACGCCATGGAGCGCGTGGGCATCACCACCGAAACCCTGCACGGCGACAAAGACCAGAAAGACCGCCTCACCTCGCTCAACCGCTTCAAACGCGGCGACGTGAAAGTGCTCATCGCCACCGATGTGAGTTCCCGCGGCATTGACATCCCTAGCGTAGAGTACGTAGTGAACTATGACCTGCCCGACGTGCCCGAAAACTACGTGCACCGCGTAGGCCGCACCGGCCGCGGAACCCAGAAAGGCAAATCCGTCTCGTTCTGCAGCCCCGAGGAAAAACCTATTCTAGACGTGATTGAGGAATACCTGGGCAAACCCATCAAAGTGCTGGAAATCCAGAAAGACGACTACACCGCCACCATAGACTTCTCTTCTGAGGTAAAGCCGGATTTGAAGTCATTGCTGCGTGAGGTGGAGGAGTTTGAGAGCCAGAAGAAAGGCAAGAAGCATAAGAAGAAGTAGAGGACCTCACCCCCGGCCCCTCTCCCACGGAGAGGGGAGGCGTTTCATCCGTTTTCGGGCTGTTTTCAGGAAAACAGGCTGGAAACGGATTTTTTTATTTATAGAGCAGTAGGCAAGATGCTTCCTATTGAAAAGGCTTTTTCAACAAAGGGTAAGTTAACCAATAGCTCCCACTAAACGCAGATTCTCCCCTTGAGGGGAGATAAAGAGGGGTGTTTACACAGGAGAGCACGCATTGTGAAACATTCTTTCTTTTATGATCCAGAAGTAATTCCGCGCCAAAGTTGGGAACGCCATGACCGGCTGGTGTAAACACCCCTCTTTAGAGCTGCGCTCGCTACCTCAAACTCTCGTTTGGGTAATCCTGGGGAGAATCCGTGGTTGGTAAACTGTTTTACTGAGGTACTGGTAATGTTTAAACAGGAGAGTCACTTTTGCTGATTCTTATGCTCCTCTATCCAGTGGTAAATCTCCTCCACCACAAATCTGATATTCCGCTTCACATCAATGTCTTCAAACCGAAGGAACGTCACTCCATACGCCTTTAACTCTTGCTCCCTCTGGTGGTCATACGCTACTTTGTCATCATGGCTGTCGCCGTCAACTTCAATGGCCAGTTGCAGCTCATGGCTGTAGAAGTCCACAATGTAGTGGAGCATTGGCACTTGCCGGTGGAATTGAACCCCTAATTTTCTGTCTTTGATTTCCTCCCAAAGTAGTACCTCCGCCAGCGTACTGTTCTTGCGGAGATATTTTGCCTTTTCTCTAAGGTCTGGGCGGTATGGAATGATTCTGTTGGGCATTAAGAATAGTAAGGAATGCGTGACCGACAGGTATAAACACCCGTCTTTAGAGCTGCGCCCGCTGCCTCAAATTCCCGCTTGGGCAATCATCAGGGGAGAACTAAAAAGTAACAACTGCTTTTGAGAGCTTATACTAAGCTATAACCTATAGCAACCGCGCCTGGGCAAAAGCCATCACAGGTTTTTCAAAACCTGTGAGGTCTACCTCAGCCACCGTCCTTCTAACAACTCCTCACCATCCCACTCACATCCAAACTGATAAAACTTATCTAAACATTTGTAGTACCGCCTCGTATTTTATTTTTAGGTTTGCCTAAAAATATGTTTTAGTCTATTTAATTCTGAAGATGCGACTACTGTTACTTTTCCTTTTGACCTGTTTACTCCACTTGGGAGCCATTGCCCAACAAATGACCATCACCGGCACCGTGCGCGACGCGCAGACGCGGGAGCCACTGGGGTTCTGCAGCATCAGCGTGGTGAATTCCAGCCTGGGCACCATGACCGATGAGAAGGGACGGTTCACCCTGAAACTCCCGCAGGTTCAACCCAACGGCCAACTGGTGGTTTCTTTTCTGGGCTACCAGAACGACACGCTTCCGCTGCAGGCGGGGAAAACCACTTACCCAATCAACCTTCGGCCCACGGCCGGGAACCTGAGGGAAGTGGTGATCACAGGCACCATGAAAGAGATGAGCCGCCTGGAGAGTCCGGTGCCGGTGGAGGTGTACACGCCTGCGTATTTCAAGAAGAACCCCACGCCCACGTTGTTTGAGGCGGTGGGCATGATCAACGGGGTGCAGCCGCAACTCAACTGCAACGTCTGCAATACCGGTGACATTCACATCAACGGCATGGAAGGGCCCTACACGCTCATTCTCATTGACGGTATGCCCATTGTGAGCAGCCTCTCCACGGTGTACGGCCTCAACGGAATCCCCAACAGTCTGGTGGAGCGGCTGGAGGTGGTGAAGGGGCCGGCGGCGTCTTTGTACGGCTCTGAGGCCATGGGCGGCATTATTAACGTGATTACCAAAAGTCCGCTGAAGGCGCCGCGGGTGAGTGCCGAGGTGTTCGGGACGAGCTGGGGCGAGGTAAGCTCAGACGTGGGTGTGAAGTTCAAGGCCGGTCAGGCGCACGGGCTGCTGGGCATCAACTACTTCAACTACCAGAACCCCTTAGATAAAAATAAAGACGGCTTCACCGATGTCACCTTGCAGCAGCGCATCTCGGTGTTCAACAAGTGGGATTTTGAGCGGAAGGAGAACCGCGTGGCCAGCGTGGCGGCGCGTTATGTCTATGAAGACCGCTGGGGCGGACAGATGGACTGGACCAAAGAACACCGCGGCTCAGACCAACTCTACGGCGAAAGCATTTACACCAAGCGCTGGGAATTGATTGGCCAGTACCAACTGCCGCTGCCCCAGAAAATCATGGCTCAGCTGTCGGTGAACCGGCACCAGCAGAACTCCTTCTACGGCACCATGCCCTTCCTCGCCGACCAAACCGTAGCCTTCGGGCAGCTGTACTGGGACAAGCCGCTCACGCCCCGCCACAACCTGCTGCTGGGCACCTCGTTCCGCTACACCCACTATGATGACAACACCCCCGCCACGGCCACGGCCGATGAGGTGAATCCCAGAAACGCCCCCGTGACCACGCCCTTGCCCGGGGTGTTTGTGCAGGATGAATGGACCCTCACGGAGAAACACAAGCTGCTGCTGGGTTACCGCTATGACTATGACAAACGGCACGGGCACATTCAGTCGCCGCGGGTGGCGTACAAGTGGTCGCCGGGCAAGGAGCATACCCTGCGGGCGAGTTTCGGGACGGGTTACCGGGTGGTGAGTCTCTTCACCGAGGACCACGCGGCCCTCACCGGTGCCCGCGAGGTGGAGATAACCGAGGAACTGAAGCCGGAGCAGTCCATCAACAGCAACCTGAACTATGTCTATCAGGCTGCCTGGCAGCCGTTCCTGTTTACGTTAGACGTGACGGGTTTCTACTCCCGGTTCAGCAATAAAATCATTGGCGACTTTGACACCGACCCAACAAAAATCATCTACTCCAACCTGCGCGGGCACGCGGTCTCCCAAGGCGTGTCTGTGAATACCGAGCTCTCGTTTTACATGCCGTTAAAGTTGGCGGCGGGCCTCACCTACATGCGCGTGTATCAGAAAGAGGCCGAAGGCGAGGGGCCGCTGGTGAAGCGGGTGCAGCTGCACGCGCCGGAGTGGTCTGGCAATTTTCTGGCGGGCTACACGCTGCCGGGCAATTTTACCGTTGACCTCACCGGCACCTTCTACGGCCCCATGCGCCTGCCTGTGCTACCCCATGATTACCGGCCAGAATATTCGCCGTGGTTCAGCCTGGTCAACGTGCAGCTCACCAAGAAGTTTGACCATGGGCTGGAGGTGTTCGGCGGACTCAAGAACCTGTTCAACTTTGTGCCCCAGGACCCCATCATGCGCCCCTTTGACCCCTTTGACCGCACCGCGAATGACCCCATCACCAACCCCCATGGCTACACCTTTGACCCCAGCTATAACTACGCCTCGCTGCAAAGGATAAGAGGGTTTGTAGGCGTGCGGTATCATCTGTTTCAATGAGAGAAGTGCGTTTTTGGGCTGATTTTGGAAAAACAGGCCGAAAACAGCAAGAGTAACCCAAACGGGAAGTAGGCAGAATATGTCTTCATAACCTCCCAGAAGGGAGGAGCAACTACGTTTTCTAATTGGGATTCGCCCTTGAGGTTTGCCCAAATAAGGGTTTGCTGCAGCAGCGAAGCTCATAAAAAGCTGCGTCACCAGTAAACCAGGCATTCTCAGCTAACTTCCCTCCAGGGAAGGGAACGTTTTTGCGCTGTTTTCAGAAAAATAAGCCGGAAACAGAAATCCAGAGAATGCTGCCCATACAACTTCCTGCTGTTTTCCTTCGAATACGGGACTAAAACTGAACCCAATGCAGAGCTATTATTCTTCAAAAGTTGTCCTTATTACCGGCGGTGCCCAGGGCATTGGTCTGGGCATGGCGCAGGCCTTTGCGCAGGCGGGAGCCCAGGTGGTGATCACCGATCTGGACCAGGAGGCAGGGCAGGAGGCGCTGGAGCGGCTGAAGGGGCAAAATTTAACGCTAACGTTTATAGCCTGTGATGTAAGCCAGGAACAGCAGGTGCAGCAGCTCATGGCGCAGGTGCAGGAAAAATTCGGGCGGCTGGATGTGCTTGTCAACAACGCAGGCATTGCCTCGCCGCCCAGGACTCCGCTGGCAGAGTTGCCCATCTCTGAGTTTGACCAGGTGCTGGGCGTGAACCTGCGGGGGCCGCTGCTATGCAGCAAATACGCGCTCCCGCTGCTAAAGAAAGCCGCGCATCCTGCCATCCTGAACATCACGTCTACCCGCGCGTTCATGTCAGAACCCAACACGTTTGCCTATTCTGCCTCTAAAGGCGGATTGGAGGCGCTTACCCACTCCTTGGCAATAAGTTTAGGGCCAAAGATACGAGTAAACGCCATCAGCCCCGGCTGGATTGAGACGGGGCCCTGGGAGAAAGAGAGCAAGCGCTATGAGCCCCACCACCGCCCGCAAGACAAGGCCCAGCACCCGGTGGGGCGGGTGGGCACGCCCGAAGACATTGCCCGGGCGGCATTGTTCCTTTGCTCAGACCAGGCGGGGTTTATTACCGGCCAGCGCCTCACCATTGACGGCGGCATGACCGTGAAAATGATTTACCATGATGAATAGCCCTGATTTCTGTTTTCGGCCCGTTTTTAAGAAAACAGGCCGAAAACAGGCATTCTTTCAGTGGGTTCTTTGGTGATATTTAACCACCGAAGTGAATCTTTGTGCCGCCCTTGCCTGTAAAAAGAACCGGAACATTGTGTAATGCCTATGCTGAAGCTGCCTGATAACCCGCTCCTTTTATATGTCACAGACCCCATGTGTGCCTGGTGTTATGGGTTTACCCCCATTGTTAGGCGGCTGCGGGCGCTGTGGTACGGCCGGTTATCAGTGCAGGTGCTGGTGGGCGGGTTGAGGCCTTATGCGCAGGAACCCCTCAGTGACCTGGAAAAAGACAATCTGGCCGTGAGCTGGCACCGTGCCCAGCTGAAATGCCAGTTGCCGTTTGACTACAAATTTTTCCTTCGGCAGGAGCTGACCTATGACACAGAACCCGCCTGCCGGGCGCTGCTCACCGTGAAGCACCTGCGGCCCAACCTGACGCTGGAAGTACTGAGGGCTCTGCATTCTGCCTTCTACGCAGATGGCAGGGACATTAGTAAACCCGAGGTGCTGGTGGAGGTGGTACGGCCGTTTGGGATCTCTGAGAACTTGTTCCTGGCCCTGTTTGAGACCGAGGAAATCTACAGGCAAACCCAGCAGGAGTTTGAGATGGTGGAGCGGCTGGGGGTGAGTACGCTGCCCAGCGTCTACCTGGACCACCCCAATGGCCCCCGCCTCATCTCCCGCGGCTTCTGCGCCCTCCCAGAACTGGAGGAACGATTGCTGCAGGCGTTTGAAATCCCTTTTTAAGCCTGCACCACTGTTTTTACAGGCAGCCCGCTTTGATGAGGATCTTTCAGGTTTCCATGCTATGTGAGCGCGCTTTGGGTGGGGAAATTACCAGCGAGGGGCTGTTGTAAGGTTTGCTTTCGGCACGGAATAACATCTTCCGGAAAGGTATTTGTCAGCAGATCCTCTGTGTAGGTGATGCCGCTTTGCAGCGCTAAATTTGTTTTTTCTGAGTTCCACCAGTGACTCTGAACCTTAGGCCAGGTAACGGAAAACCATTTGGGGGAGTAGACGAAAAGGAAGCCTTTTCTCATGAAACCTGCAGAACTATGAAAACCATTGCCTTACTCACTGATTTCTCACAGGAAGCCCATCAAGCCATTCATTTTGCGGTAGAGCTGGGCCGTACGCTGCAAGCCCGGCTGGTGGTGGTGCATTCCTTTGACCCCAACAATTATGTGCCTGGTACCACCACATCGGTCTCAGGGGTAAACTGGTCAGACCCCACGCTGTATGTGCCCAACCAACTGGAACTGACCAATGAACGGGAAAAGATGACCCGGGAGAACCTGTGGCGCCTGGTAGAAGACATACGGCAGCAGGCACAGGGGCTGGAGGTGCAGGGCGAGGTAATTCTGGGTGTGGGCATGGATTCTGCCGTGACGTATCTGCAAACCCAGGCCGTAGACCTGGTGGTGATGGGCACCAAAGGCGCTGACTCGGCCCTGGAGCGGTGGGCGGGGACCAACACCGCCTATGTCATGAACCACGCCCCCTGCCCGGTACTGGCCGTGCCCGCGCATGCTGACTACCACGGCATCAGGAAAATTGTGTACGCGACAGACCCGTTTCAGGAGGAGGAATGGCACCTGCGGGAACTGCAGGCGCTGGCCCAGATTTTCAGGGCAGAGATCACCGTGCTGTACGTGCAGGATGATCTGGACTCACAGGAAAGCGAAGACCGCTGGCAGGCCTTTGTGAACAGGTGGTCTACTCAGGTGCCCTCCCTGCGTTTTGCGCGCCAGTTCAATGATAAAACCGCCGAAGCCATTGAAGAATACGCCCACGCCAGAAATGCTGACCTGCTGGTGGTGGCCAAGCACCACCGCTCTTTCTGGAACAGGCTCTTTGGGGGCACCAGCCCCGCCGATAGGTTAGTGTTTGACAACGTGTTGCCTACCCTGTCGCTTCCGCCGCTGGAGGAGGGGCAGGCCCCGCAGGGGACCTTGTTCTCTAGCTAAATGCAAAGAAACGGTACTGGCGCAGCCACTAGCAGGTCTAAAGACACTGCCAGGTCTTTTTAAATAACCGCTTTTTCTGTGGAGGAGGTTAGGTTGCTGGAGCCAATTACGTATTACCATTTGTACACGCGTGGCATCAACGGTGAAACCATCTTTAGAAGTAAGCATAACTACGTCCGCTTCCTGGAGCTGTTCTTGGCGGCAGAGAAAACTACATGGCATTCCATGATTCTCTGGCGCAAGAACATCTTTAAAATAGAGCACCCTTCCTGATAGAAGCTGACCTATAGCCTCTGCTCACAAGACCTGGCAGTGTCTTTCAGGTTTGCTAATATCTGGGCCAATTGCGTTTCTGGGCTGTTTTTCAAAAAACAGCCCAAAAACAGCAACTGCTTGTGAAGGGATTTTTTCAAAGGAGTGAGAACGAGCCGCAGTCGCCAAAAGCTTCTACACTTCGGCCACAAGATCCTTTCAGGATGACAAATAAGGATGAGCCCCTAATTCCTAATTAAATTGTATTCCCGCAGAAACACCTCCTCCAACTGCTTTGCTTGGGGCAAACCGCCTGCATACGCCGCCTGCACCAGGTTCTGCAGACCGTACAAGTTCACACTCCGTTCACGCTCAAAATACGCGGGCTGGGTGCGGTAATACTGCAGCTGTGTTTCAAACCTTCTGGCCAGCAGCTGCGCCAACGCCTGCGCCTCTTTTTTCAATCCGGCCTGGGCCAGCGGCAGCACCAAACCGGCGCTTTCAAAGTTGTGCGGGGCGCCTTGGTCGGGGAGCAGGGCCAGGCATTGCTGCAGCACTTTCCGCGCCTGGGCGGTGTCTCCGGCGGCCAAATGCGCCAACGCTAAATCAGCGAAATTGCGGCGGTACACAGGCACAATCTGCGTCACAAAATTCTCCTCGTAGGGGTGGTCGTTTTGGTTTAGCCCGGTGAACCGGAACCTCTGCAGCAGGCTTTCCTGGGTGCGGGGACGGTCCACGAAGTATTCGGCTTGCGGGTCTGGGTTGCGGGCGGGCACCAAGCGCAGGGCCATGCCCTCCAGTTGCAGGAACGGCTGCAGGCCCAGCTCTGCGGTCTCGGCGCCGGTGCTGGCGAAGTAGATAGGCCGTTTCCATTGGTTGGTGGCCAGCACGTCCAGCAGGAACAGGTGTTTTTTCTCCAGCGCCTCCGCTTTCAGTTCCCAGTTCAGGACGGCCGGAATCTGACTGGCTCGTTCAAGTGACACTACCCCGTTCTGCAGCACCGCCTCCCGGTTCACGGGCAGGCTCAGCTTTTTGGTGGGCAGCACGTTGAGGGTGCGGCCGTTCTGGGTTTGCACCTGCAGGGCGGGGTGGTGCTGTTGGAGCAGGTGCAGGTACTGGTTCAGGTCCATGCCGCTGTCCTGCACGCTGGGGTTGGGTACATAGGGCAGGTAGTTGTTGTTGCTGAAGGCGTAGTGCGGCAGCTTAAGCGTGGTGGGCAGCGGGGCCGAGGCATTCACCTGCCGCATGGCCTGCTCGGCGTACCAGTCGGTGTTGAGGTAGGTCATAACCAGCACGCGCACATCGGTCCTGAAGCCCTCCACCTCCTGCGCGTACCACAGCGGAAACGTGTCATTGTCGCCGTTGGTGAATAGAATGGCATTGGGCGCCACGCTGCTCAATAGGTTTTTGGCTGAGTCAAGGGCGTGGGAACGGTGGGAGCGGTCATGGTCGTCAAGCCCTTCGGCGAAGAGAATGGCGGGGACGGAGAGGGCCAGCACCATGGCCAGTACCGCCGCCGCCACGGCAGATTTTACCAGTTTCCGCAATCCTTCGGCCAAGGCCAGAACCCCCAAACCCATCCAGATGCTGAAGGCGTAGAAGGAGCCCGCAAAGGTGTAGTCGCGCTCCCGCGGTTCCACGGGCGGCTGGTTCAGGTAGAGCACAATGGCCATGCCCGTGAAGAAGAAGAGCAGCAGCATAACCCACGCGTCTCTGTTTTGGCGCCGAAATTGGAAAAACAGGCCAAAAACGCCCAGCAGAAACGGCAGCAGGAAAAACTGGTTGCGGTACTTGCTGCTGGCCATGGGCTGGGGCAAGTCGTTTTTTTTCTCCCACGGCCACAGCACGCCCGCATGCTGCACCTCACTCTCGCGGCCAATGAAATTCCACCCGAAGTACCGCCAGTACATGTGCCCCAGCTGGTAGTTCCACAGGAAGCTCAGGTTCTGGGGGAAGCTGGGTTTCTGCCCCTGCCGCACGTCCACCCAGTGCTGGTACGCCCGCAAATGTACGGGCTGGTCTGAGTAGAGGCGCGGCAGCAGCGTGTTGTCTTTCTCGTCATAGACGCTCTCAAATTTCTGGTCCACCACCGCGTATTTCCCGTTCTGCGGCGCGTACACTTGGCCCGTGTTCTCATAACTCTGCGCCTGCGCCTGAAACTGCGGACCGTACAGCAGTGGCCGGCTGCCGTACTGCTCGCGCTTGAGGTAGCTCACAAATGACAGAATGTTCTCCGGGTTGTTCTCGTCAATGGGCGGGTTGTAGCCGCTCCGGATGGGCACCATCAGGTAAGACGAATAACCGGTCAAGACCAGAATAAAGGCCACCAGGGCCGTGTGCAGCAACGGTTTCTGGTGGTTCTTGGCCCAGCGCAGCCCGTACTCCATAGTCGCCGCCAGCAGCAGCAGAAACACCGCCGCCCCGCCGCCGTACGGCAACCCTATGCTGTTCACAAAAAACACCTCAAACGCTCCGGCCACCGAAGGCAAGCCCGGAATCATGCCTTCCATCACGGCCAATACCAACGCCCCGCCCACGGCCAGCGCGGCCAGAATTCCTGCTTTGGAAGGCTTGTAATTTTGAAAATACACCAGCAGCGCCAGCGCCGGAAGCGCCACCAGGTTAAGCAAATGCACGCCAATGGACAGCCCCACCAAATAAGCCAGGAGCAAGAGCCAGCGGACAGACTCTGGTTGGTGGGCCTGCTGCTGCCATTTCAGCGCCGCCCACACTACAATGGCCGTAAAGAACGACGACATGCCATACACCTCGGCCTCAACCGCACTGAACCAGAACGAGTCTGTGAACGCAAACGCCAGCGCGCCCACTGCCCCGCTGCCCAGCAGCAGCACCTTTTGCGCAGAGGTAGGGCCTTCGGCCGAAAGCGGGAGGAGCCGCTGGGCCAGCAGCGTGATGCTCCAGAACAGAAACAGCACCGTAACCGCACTGCTCAACGCCGACATAAAATTCATCCACCACGCCACCTGGCCCGTATCGCCTAAACTCAGCAACGTGAACAGCCGCCCGATGAGCAGAAACAGCGGTGCCCCCGGCGGGTGCGGCACCTGCAGTTTGTAGGCCGCCGCAATGAACTCGCCGGTGTCCCAGAAGCTGGTAGAAGGCTCCAGCGTGGCCACATACACCGCCAGCGCCACCAGTGCCACCAGCCAACCGGTGAGGGTGTTGAGCCTGTGGTAAAACTTCCAAAGGGAGGGGGGCTCACCCCCAGCCCCTCTCCCACGGAGAGGGGAGTTCTGCTGTTGCGTTTCCGGGGTGTTTTTCCTGAAAATGCCCCAAAACGGAAACGCCAGCCCCGTCACCACCAGCAACGGCCCCAGTGTGAGTCCCAGAAACCCGTAGCCGTGCGGGGTGGGGTCGGTGGCCATCAAGATGAACCCCAGCGCAATCACGCCCATGCCTATGAATAACGGGATGAACTGTTTTCTGGTGAAGAGAAAAGTTGCGTGCGTAGTTGGCGGTTGGGTGGTTTTAGGGGCGGTGGTCATGGTTGGTGATTATAAATTTTGATTTATTGACAAGTATTTCGTCCCCCTTTGAAGGGGGTAGGGGGATGATGACTCGTGCTGATTAGGCATTCCAGTTTCTTAGTTACCGGAGCTATAGGATATTGAGCAAGCGCAGAAGAAACTGCCGAGATAAAGCAGAATCTGTGATTCCCGCAAGTCAGAATTACTCTTTCCATTTCAAGGGTTTTATTTATTTCAAGCGGCCTTGTCATCCCCTACCCCCTTCAAAGGGGGACAGGCAGATATGCTATTTCCTGTTCCTAAATCTGTCCATTGCAAACATACTGGCTACAGAAAGGCACCCAGGTTAATGGTTTGTAAAAAGATGTTAATGAGATGTTAACGCGGTGGCAGAGCCGCAGAAAACCTTTACTTTTAACCCATGAGCAGGAAGAAAATCCAAATCATTCTGGTGCTGGCCAGCGTGGCGCTGACCGCCCTGCTGGGCGTGCAGGGGGTGTGGCTGGCCAAGGCGTACAACGTGCAGGAGCGGGCGTTCAACCACAGCGTGCAGGTGGCTTTGACCCATGTCTCTGACCAACTGCTGACCCAATCGGGCAAGACGCCTTCTTCGGCGAAGCCCATTCAACAGGTGGCCTCCAACTTCTTTGTGGCCGAGCTGAACGCCCCGGTTGACCCGGCGCAGGCGGCGCAGCTGCTGCAACAGGAACTGGCGCAACGCCAACTGCAGGAGCCGTATGAGTTTGGCCTCTACCACAGCCTGGATGATACGCTTATGTTTGGGCGGTATGTTCCGGCCTCGCAGGGAATAGCGGCGGCTGGGGCCGAGGCGGCTGTGATCAAACATGCGCAGGAGGGGGCTGCGCCGATGTATAATCTGGCGGTGGTGTTCCCAACCAAGACCTCGTTCATCTTGAAGGAGATGGAATTCTGGTGGTACAGTACGGGTGCCTTGCTGCTGGTGGTGCTGTTCTTCGCCTATACCATGGTTCAGATTTTGAAAGAGAAGCGACTGGCCGAGCTGAAGACCGACTTCATCAACAACCTCACCCACGAGCTGCAGACGCCCATCACCAACATAGGCCTGGCCAGTGAAGTATTGCGTAAACGCGCCGAGACCTTGCCCGCGGAACGGCTCACCCGCTACCATGACCTCATTCACGCTGAAAACGAGCGGCTGCGGGCGCAGGTGGAGCGGGTGCTGCAGATGGCCACCATGGAAAGCCGCGAGCTGGCGCTCAAGAAAGAAACCGTGGACCTGCACGCGCTGTTGGAGCAAACCAGTCAGAACCTGTCGCCCCGCCTGCAGCAGCGGTTTGGGAAGCTGCGGCTGGATTTGCAGGCCACCCAGCCGCTGGTGCAAGCAGATAGCCTGCACGTGGCCAACGCCCTCTACAGCCTGCTGGACAACGCTGAGAAATATTCGCCCCAGGCGCCAGAGATTGAGGTGAGCACCCGTGACGTGGAGCAGGGCATTCTCATCAGCATCAAAGACCGCGGCGTGGGCATCAAGAAAGAATTCCAGAAGTTCCTGTTTGACAAGTTCTACCGCGTGCCCACCGGCAACGTGCATGACGTGAAAGGCTTCGGGTTGGGGTTGAGCTACGTGAAAGCCATCATGGACGCGCACCACGGGCAGGTCACCGTAGAGAGCGCCGAGCAGCAGGGCACGTGTTTCAGGTTGGTGTTGCCGGTAGGGTAACGGGGTGAGGGTGGCAGAAGGTGGGGGATTGTAAATCAGTGGTTCTTGTTGCTGCTGTTATTGTTCAGGCTTGTAAACCTTTTGCTACTTTACCCGATACTCCCCCTTTGAAGGGGGTAGGGGGATGTTTACACAGGAGTGTCCACGTATTGCTAAACCACATTTCCTTATGAACGGTTGGGTTACTTCTGTGACTTTAACAATACGTGAAACACAGAAGTAATTTTTACCTTTAAAGTTGCGAACGTCATGACCGGCAGGGGTAAACATCCCCCTTCGCCCCATTCATAGGGGGAGTATCCTAATCGCTTTGGGAATTCTATTAAGAATTAACTTCACAAATAAAGAGCATGCTCCAGAAGTTTGGAACCGTTTATCTGATAATCTTAGCCTCTGTGATCGTGAGCGGCTTGTACGGGATTTTGCATGACCAAATTACGTACTCCATTTCGCCGGAATACTACACCAAATTCAAGTTTTACCAGTTTGGGTTAGAAGACTATTTTTACCAGTCTCCCCGCCTGGGAGTTGCCCTTGTAGGGGTTCAAGCAACTTGGTTTCTGGGACTGGCAATAGGAATACTAATTGGCTTGGTTAGCTTCTTGCATAAGCAGCCGAAGCAGATGTTGCTGGAGGGGCTAAAGGCGCTGGGTGTGGTGCTGTTGGTGACTGCTTTGGTGCCTGTGGTATGCGTCCCTATCTACTTTTGGGACGATCTTTTATGTGGCGTACACTACGCCCGGTATTTAACTACCCTGCCTGATTTTGTGCCTCCCACTGTCAAAGTACATGACCACTTCGCTTTCTTTGTGGTAGGCACCATTCATAATCTGAGTTATTTAGGCGGCATGGTGGGTATGTTGGCTGGAATTATGTACCACGTCTGGAGCTCTCGAAAGCCATCTAGAGTCAATCTTGCCACCCTCTAGCGTTTTTGACCTGTTTTCTGGAAATTAGCCCAAAAAGCAAACCCGCTCTCCCATGGCCACGCCACTCAAAGAAGTCTATTCCCCGCAGTTTTATGAGGCCTTTGCCAACGTGTTGCAGAAGATTTTGCCCGCACTGAACAAAGAAGAGTTCAAGCGGCAGATCTTCAATGATAGCTGGGCAACCAAAGAGCTGAAGGAGCGCATGCGGCACACGGCGCAGGTGCTACACGGTTTCCTCCCGAAGCAGTTTCCAGAGGCGGTGCGCGTTATTTTGCAGACCATTGAAGCAATTAAGGCTCAGCGGTTTCCGGTGCGGCACGTGGAGTTCATGTTCTTCCCAGATTACGTGGAACTGTACGGGCTGGAGGACCCGGTCACCGCTAGCAAGGCCATGGAGGAAATCACCCAGTTCATCAGCTGTGAGTTTGCGGTGCGGCCGTTTTTGCTCAAATACCCCCAGCAGATGATGGCGCAGATGCTGGCCTGGACACAACATGAACATCATGCGGTAAGGCGGTTCGCCAGCGAGGGGTGCCGGCCCCGGTTGCCGTGGGCCATGGCGCTGCCGTTCCTGAAGAAAGACCCCGCGCCCATTCTGCCCATTCTGGAGAACCTGAAAGCCGATGCCTCTGAGTTCGTGCGCCGCAGCGTGGCCAACAACCTCAATGACATCTCCAAAGACAACCCCGCGCTGGTGCTGCAACTGCTGGCCCAATGGAAAGGGCAGACCCCGGAGACCGACTGGGTGGTGAAACACGGCTGCCGCACCTTGCTCAAACAGGGCCACACCGAGGTGCTGAGATATTTTGGCTTTGAGGGCGGGGCGCAGTTGGCCCTGCAGGATTTCAAAGTACTCACCCCCCAAGTACCCTTAGGCAATGATTTGCGCTTCTCGTTCGTGCTCCAGAATACGTCTGAGCTTCCGCAGAAGGTGCGGCTGGAGTATGGCGTGTATTACCAGAAAGCCAATCAATCGCTGGCCCGCAAGGTGTTTAAAATAAGTGAGCGGGAGTACGCGCCGGCAGAGCAGGTGGCGGTTACCCGCAAGCAGAGCTTCAAGTTCATCACCACCCGCAAGTACTACCCCGGTCCGCACCGCGTTTCATTGATTGTAAACGGGCAGGAGAAGGAGATGGCAGATTTTACGGTGGTAAGGTAAAGCGCCGCCGTTCCAGAACATCTGGGGGGTACGGCTTTCTGAAGCAGGCGGCGGCTGGTGGTTGAGGGCGTTTCTTCGCAAAGGCGGTACCAACAGACGCTTGCGCCAGGCCTGCTGATAGACTGGCCGAAAGGCTGGGAAACCGGCTGCTGCAGAAAGAAGGTCTTGTGGTGGCAATTGAACCTCAAAATAGCGTTTTTGGCCTGTTTTCCGGAAAATAGCCCAAAAACGGAAACGTCCTGTGTCTTACATTTTGCTACTTGTATCTAACTATGGCGCACATTCTCATTGTGGAAGATGATCCCAACCTGGGTTTCCTGCTGCAAGACAGCCTGGAGGGCGCGGGCTACGCCGTCACGCTCTGCCCAGACGGGGAAGCCGGTTTATCGGCCCTGGCCGAAACCACGTTTGACCTGTGCGTGCTGGACGTGATGCTGCCCAAACTGGATGGCTTCACCCTGGCCGAAGAAATGCGGAGGCGCGGCCTGCCGACGCCGTTCATGTTCCTCACGGCCAAAGCGCTTAAAGCCGACCGGCTGCAGGGCTTTGAACTGGGCTGCGATGATTACCTGACCAAACCCTTCGGGCTGGAGGAACTGGTGTACCGCGTAAAAGCCATCCTGCGCCGAACCTCCCAGCATCCAGAACCGGCTCCCGCAGAGCCTTCCCCGGCCTCGGCGGCCGGCGATGTTTTCACGCTTGGCGCTTCTACCTTGGCGTTCAAAAACCTGCAGCTGCACGTGGCGGGCCACACCCACACCCTCACCCACCGGGAGGCCGAGCTGCTAAGGTTATTCGCGCAGCACCCGCACCAGTTGCTGCGCCGCGAAGAGATTCTGCAGCGCCTCTGGCAAGACGACGGCTATTTTGTGGGCCGAAGCCTGGACGTGTTCATCTCGCGCCTGCGCAAGTACCTGCAGCCAGATGCTACGGTGAAAATCACCACCGTGCACGGCCGCGGCTACAAGCTGGAGGTGGCGGCGTGATTTTCCGTTTTCGGGCTGTTTTGGCGAAAACAGCCCGAAAACGGAAAATTGGGAGTGAAGCTACAACGTGACGTTCAACTGCAGCGAGAATGTACGGGCCTTGGGATACGCAAACCCATCAAAGCCATACGCGGTTTCCGGGTCTTGCCCGGAGTAATCTGTAAGCACAAACACGTTTTGGGCGGTGGCCTCTAATTGTAAGGAAGCCCGGTTTTTGAATACCCGCCCAAAGTCATAGCCCAAAGAAAGTTATTCCAGCCGAAAGAAAGAGGCGTCTTCTAAGTAGTAATCAGAGAGGTATTGGGTGTTCCTGAAATTAGTAGAAAAGACGCTTGCGCTGATGTTGTTGGGTGCCTCATAACTTACACTTCGGTAGTTCCCGTGAAAGGCAGCAGGACCGTTGTAAACTGAATGCCCAGTCGCCGCCCTGGCTAGAAAATCAAAAGACCATTTCTGATAGGCTACATGGCTTCTTAACCCCATAAGAGTAGAAGGAATGGCACTTTGAGAGGCGGTAAAATCAGGCAACCCATCTGAATTACTGTCTGTATACTGTCCTTCTAACGGTTTCCCGTCCTGGTATTTCTGCTGGTGGAGATAGAAAGCATACGGGGAGCCACCGTTCTGGCTTAGCAGACGGGGGAACGAGCTGTTAATAAAAAAGGCAGAACTGCCATAAGACGCCCATTGCAAATCCTGAATTTCTGAGGTGCTATAAGAGGTGTTCAGGGCCAGGGCCCATTTAACTTTAGGGGTATTCACTACCGTATAGTCAAGTGCTACCTCAAAACCAGAGGATTTGAGCTTCCCCTCATTAGAGAGGAGGTAGGCATAAATAGAAGCGCTATTCAGGAATTGATAGACCAACAGATTATTGGTGGTCCTGTTGAAATAATCTACAGAGCCTTGCAACCTCCCTTGAAACAAACCCAGGTCTACCCCTAGATTGATAGAGGTAGTCTTCTCAGGAGTAAGTTCTGGCGAATAAAGTATTGCGGTAGTTTGGGTAAAACTGTTTACGGTATTCTCCTGTGAAACAGGAAGGTTGTACTGCACCCCATAGCTGGCTCTAAACTTAAGCGTTGATAAGGCCTGTAGTTGTTGAAGAAAGGGTTCTTCGGTTAAAAGCCACCCTGCCCCCAGGGCGGTAGAGGTAAATTTATTTTCCGCCGGCGCGAATATTCCGCTTTCATCTTGTCTAATGGCGTAGGTGGCAAAGTATTTATTTTTAAGGGTATAGTCTATTTTTCCAAAAAAGGCAGAATGTTTACTAGATGCAAAACCTGTACGCTTTCTGCCCTGATCATTGCCATAGGGGTTATCAGCAAACACAAGGCGGTCACTATAAGAATAGGTCCTTTTCCGGTCCTGTTTAAATAGCCCCGCTGTCACATCTACATGGCTTTGCAAGGCTTGTAAGGTATCTGTGTAAGAGAGAGAATAGGTCTGGGTTTTGTTCTTTAGGCCTTGCTCAAATTGAGAATATAAGCCCATGGCGTTCCTGGTGCTGGGGGTATCATCCCGTTTGGCATTGTAAGCATCATACCCTACCTGTGCATGGGCGCTCAAGCCCGGCAAAAAACCAAAACTATATGCTACCTGCAGATTGGCTATTTCTTTTTCCCCGGTACCGTCATTCTTCTGGTTTTTCAGGAGCTTGAGAGGGTTGGGGTATTCTAAATGGTTCTCTTCAGCATCATTGGGTAAGGTGGGGTTATACCAAAGCGGAAGGTCTATCATTCTCTCGTTGGGGAGGCGGGAATCACTGCTGCCTCTTCTCAGGTGCAGGGCGGTTTTTAAATGGTTCTTGAAGAAGGATGGGGTGAGTGATAAGGCCGTGGAGGCGCGGGTAAAGTGCGAATTGGTTAAAATGCCGTTCTGGTTTAAATAACCCAATGACACGCGGTAAGGGAGCCAGCCCAGTTGGCCGCTCAAGGCCAGGTTCTGGTCATGGCTCACCGCATTCTCATACACTTCCTCCTGCCAGTCTGTGCTGGCAGAACCCAGGCCCGCCTGCGCTTCCGGCATGCCGTATTGGCGAACGGCCTCCCGGAACTGGTCAGCCGAGAGCACCGGTACTTTCTTGGCCAACTGGGCAACCCCCATGCGGGAAGAAAACTGTACCTGTAGTTTCCGGCCGGCCGTACCTGTTTTGGTTGTAATCAAGAGCACTCCGTTTGCGCCAAGGGCACCATAGAGTGCCGTGGCTGCCGCGTCTTTCAACAGCGTAACAGAGGCAATGTCATTGGGGTTGAGGAGGCTTAAAGGTGATTCCAGCATCTGCATAGCCTCTGACGCAATGATGATGCCGTCAAGCACCAGTAAAGGAGTGTTCTGGCCCGCAAGGGTGGTGACCCGGTGCAACCTGAAGAGGCTGCGCGCACCGGGAGCACCGTCTGTGGGAGTGATGTGAAATCCGGCCATTTGCCCAGAGAGTAAATTCACTGGGTTAACTATCAGGCCTTTGTTAAATGCTTCTGATGGCACTGTTACTTCAGCGCCAGTGAGAGAGGTTTTCTTAGCGTTGGCTGGCCGCAGGGCCACGGTATCTGCCAAGGCTTGCGTTTCTGGCTGGGGTAAAGACTGTGCGTTCCCCACCCATGAAAATACAGTTAAGACAAGGAAGAAGAAAGAAAAGACCTTAGTGGGAAAATTAGTGAGATGAAAACGGTAGAAGAAAGGCATAAAATATTAGATAAGAAGAAAATAAGCACAAATATGCATTTGTTCCTGCTGCTTCCCAACGGTTTCTTCTCTCTTTTACCAGTGCCCGCCAACTTTCTGTTTTCGGCCTGATTTTCCAAAAACAGGCCGAAAACAGAAATCACTCACGCGCTTCCTTTTCCTTCTCCCGTTTCTTCTGCGCTTTCTCTGCTTTCTTCTGCGCCTTGTTGGTCTCTTTGATTTTCTTGAGCTGTTCAACAATGTTGATAGAACCCGTTTTTTCCCCGTCCATCTCAATGGTGCCCACCACGTCACTTTTAGGCTCCAGCACTGAGTGCAACACCATGTGGTACGGCCAGTCCTTGTCCCCGAACACGGCTTTGAAAGTAGTTTTTAGAGGGCTCCTGATGTCTGAAGTGGCTTCTACCTGCACCGGGGTTTTGCTCTGCGCCTTGACCAGGTACACCTTCTTGAGCTTGCCAGAGGTAAACGCGAAGTCTTTCAGTTTCATCTTGATGTCATAGCGCCGCACATAAAAGTCAAAGTGGTTGGGGTTGTCAATGAGCATGGTCATGAGCATGGCCATGTTGTCCAGCCCAAAATCAGTGATTTTCACATCTACCAGTTCCTGCCCCGGTAGCGCGGGGAGTATCATGTCCAGGTCTTGGTCAAAATCCAGCTGCTGCCGACCAAACAGGCGCATGTCTATAAACGCAATAATGTGCGCGCGCACTTTTCCGCCTTCCCGCACCTGCCGCCGCACCAGTTCCCGGGTTACGTTGTGGTTCATGGTCACGGGCAGCTTGAGTTGTTGTATATCGCCTTCCAGTTCAGCTTTAGAAAATACCTTCTTGCCTTTGGCGATGCTGGTGCCGTACAGTTTAAAATCATAGGCTACGCTGTCTACTAACCCAGAGAGGAGAGAAGGCTTCACCTGGGTCACCATATTCATAGTGGCAGTCTGTTGGTCTATCTGCACGTTGGTGATGCGCAGGTAGTCAATGTCTGGGCCGAAGTACCGGACCAGCTTGCGGGTAGGGGTGAGGGCAAACACCAAACCTACCGCCACCACCAAAACCAGCAGGGTCAACAGGGTAATCTTCAGACCTTTTTTCATCTCAGCATAACGTAAGTGAAAGCGGGCAGAAAAGTACCCACTCCCGCTAACGCAACCGGTAAAAGGAGGTTGGTGACGTATTGATAATTAAGTATTTACCCTGATGGGTTTAGGCAGAATGACTGGGCTGAAAAAAAGTAAGGAGGAGGGAAGCTGTTTTTGCGCTGTTTCCCCCAAAACAGGCTAAAAACGCTTCCCGTCCTCCTTAAAGAACAGTGCCTTCCGGCGAAGCCTTATTTAATCAAGGCCATCTTAAAATTGGTGAGCGCGTGTACGGCATGCGGCACATGGGCGGGTATCTGTATGATTTGACCGGTTTTCAGGGTCTGCGCCCTCTCCTCCTGCGGAAACTCAAACGAACATTCGCCTTCCAGCATGATCAGGAGCGCGTCTTTGGGCGTGGTGTGGCTTTTCAGGCCCTGGCCTTTGGCAAACGCAAAGAAAATGACCTTTTGCCCGTCCTGGTCAGAGAGAATCTTGCTTTGGAAGCGGTATGCTGAATACTCCAGCGTACCGGCCAGATCAGGTAAAATATGTTTCTGCATTTTATGCGTGGTAATATGGTTTCTGAGCAGGCTTTTGAGGCTCTCCAGGTAGTCTTCATAGCGGTCAACGGGGGCGTTGGGCTGCGGCGGAAGCGTGAGCGGGTTCTCCTCCAGGTACTGGTACAGCTCTGGGTAGTTGCTCTGGATATTGGAGGTGAGCCAGGTGATCTCTTCTAACGATTGGCTAGCGGTTCTCATAGAGGTAGGGCTAAGAAGTTAAGAAACCAGTTCCTGTAGTTGATGGAGGCGAAGGCGCTCCTGGTGTTTCTCCAGAATTGTACTCTTGTGCACCACGCCCGCCGTGTACAGCAGCCCTCCAAACTTGAGAAACTCCAGCGCCACATACATGAAATGGAGGTTGCTGCTGCCCGGGTTGTTCCCGTTAATAATAGCCAGGGCGCGCACATCCAGGGCCGGCAGTAGCCAGAAGGTCTGCAAGAGCAGGATGACGGTGAAACAGCTCACCAGTGTCCATTCCTTTTTGGTGGCATGGTTGAAAAGCAACCCCAGAATGGCCACCGAGCAAAGGGCAATCTCCACCTTGTTCATCACCCCAAACACCAGCCGGCCAATGCCCAGACCCAAGGGCAAGGTGATGCCGGGGGCGGTGAATTTAATGGGGGCTTCAATGAAGGAAATACCCACAATCATGCCCGCCCAGACAAAGAGGGCGGCGGCGGTGACAAACGTGAGGGTATGGGAGCGTTTCATGATGTTAAGTTCTGAGTCCTGAGTTTGCGTGACAGCACTTTCCGTTTTCGGCCTGTTTTCGTGAAAACAGGCTAAAAACAGCCTCCTTCTTTCTGTTCTGAAACATACTTCTAAAATTTATGACTCAGAACTCAAGACTCAGGACTATGCGTGCTGCCATTTGCAGTACAAATATCTGCGTTCCGGGGGGCGGTGCGCATGAGGAGCGTCATGAAACGGGGTGATGTTTGTCATGTTTTTCGGCGGGGCCGGAAGGTAATTTTGTATTGGAATTAAAAGAGAAGTTATGCTCCAGACCGCACATCCAGAGACTGACGTACACACCTGCTACCATTGCGGCGATGAATGCACCAGCACCCCCATTCACTTTGATGAGAAGGAGTTCTGCTGCGAAGGCTGCAAAGTAGTCTATGAATTACTCGCTGAAAACGACCTTTGTACCTATTATACTTTAGACGACCGCCCCGGCATTTCGGTGAAAGACCCCATTGCCTCGGCGCGGTTTAAATATTTGAATGATGCCAAGGTGCAGCAGCAACTGCTGGACTTCCAGAACGACAGCATCAGCAAAATCACGTTCCATATTCCGCAGATGCACTGCAGCTCGTGTATCTGGCTTCTGGAGAACCTGAACCGGCTCAACCCCGGCGTGACCGATGTGCACGTGAATTTCCTCAAAAAGGAGGCTGCCGTTACGTTTGAGCACCAGGTGACCACGCTGGCGCAGGTGGTGGAACTCATGGCCCACATTGGCTACGAGCCCCAGATTACCCTCGCCGACATGGAAGGCCCCGCCCCCAAGAAAGACCGCTCTATTTACTACAAACTCGGCCTGGCGGGCTTCTGTTTTGGCAACGTGATGCTGTTGAGTTTCCCTGAATATTTTGGGGGGCTGCAGCACCACTTCGGGCGGTTCTTCGGGTGGTTGAACGTGCTGTTGTCGTTGCCGGTGTTTCTATACAGCGCGCGCGGCTTTTTTACCTCTGCGTGGCAGGGACTGCAGCAACGCATGATTAATCTGGACCTGCCCATCGCTATTGGGTTGCTGTCTCTGTTCAGCGTGAGCATTTATGACATCGCCACGGGCAAGGGCCCCGGTTTCCTGGATTCGTTCACCGGGCTGGTGTTCTTCATGCTCATTGGCAAGCTGGTGCAGCGCCGCACGTATGACTCGCTGGCGTTTGACCGGGAGTACACCTCGTACTTCCCAATCTCGGTGACGGTGCTCAAGAACGGCGAGGAAATCCCTACTTCAGTGAAAGAACTCAAGAAAGGGCAGCGCATTCTGGTGCGTAACCACGAGCTCATTCCCGCCGATTCTATTCTGCTCAGAGGCACCGCCAACATTGACTACAGTTTTGTGACGGGTGAATCTGTGCCGGTGGCGCGGGTGGCCGGGGAGGTGATTTACGCCGGGGGCCGCCAACTGGGCGAAGGCATTGAGCTGGAGGTGGTGAAAGAGGTGTCGCAGGGCTACCTGACCCAACTCTGGAACCACGTGAACTTCAAGAAAGAAGAGAAGCAGACCCTGGAGAACTACGCCAACGCCGTGGGCAAGCCGTTCCTGATTGTGACGCTGATTATTGCCGCCGCCTCATTGGTGTACTGGGTGCCGCGTGATACTGATATGGCCATCAAAGCCTTTACCTCAGTGCTGGTGATTGCCTGTCCTTGTGCCTTGTCATTGGCCACGCCGTTCACGCTGGGCGCTACGCTCCGCATCTTCGGCAAGCACAAGTTTTACCTCAAGAACAGCGGCGTGGTAGAAGCGTTGGCCAAGGCCGATGTGGTGGTCTTTGACAAAACCGGGACCTTGACCGAACCCAGCTCTGCCGAGATTACCTTTGTGGGGCATGCGCTTTCTGCGCAGGAAGAGCAGCTGGTGCGCAGTGTTCTGAAACATTCTACCCACCCGTTAAGCCAGCGCCTGTACGCCCAACTGCAAGGCAAACCGCAACCGGTTTTGAATTTCCTGGAGAAACCAGGGGCCGGGCTGCAAGGCACCGTGGGTGACACGCTGGTGGAGGTGGGGTCTGCCGTCTGGGTTGGGGCCGAATTCAAAGAGGCCCATGACAACAAGCAGACCCGGGTGTTCATCTCCTTTGATGAGGAAGTGCGCGGCTACTTCACCTTCCAGAATGTGTACCGCAAAGGCCTGCAGGAGCTGATTCAGGAGCTGGGTAAAACCAAAAAGCTGGCCGTGCTCTCCGGCGACAATGACAGCGAGGAGCCGCGTCTGCGCCAGCTCTTCGGGCCGGAGGCCCAGATGCGGTTCAACCAGAGCCCCATGCAGAAGCTGGAGTACATCAATGCCCTCAAAGCCCAGGGCCATTCCCCCATCATGGTGGGAGACGGCCTGAACGATGCCGGGGCCCTGCGCCAAAGTGATGTGGGCCTGGCCCTGACAGATAATGTAACCGGCTTCTCCCCGTCCTGTGACGGTATTCTGGACGCGAAGCAGCTACCCAGGTTGGCCCATTTTATTAAATTCTCCCAGACCAGCCTTCGGCTGATATTGGCCGCCTTCGGGGTGTCGTTTATCTACAATATTATTGGCCTGACCATGGCCGTGATGGGTGAGTTTACGCCTATTGTGTCTGCCATTCTCATGCCGGTGAGTACGCTGAGTGTGATTTCTTTTGCGGTGCTGAGCGTGAAGCTGGCCGCTAAGAAAGCAAGGCTTTAAAATAGAAAAGTAGCGTTAACAGTGGGGCCGTGGTTCTTGTCATGAGAACTCCGGCCTTTGCGTTTTTGGCCTGTTTTTCTGAAAACAGGCCAAAAACAGGAATTGGGGCGGCAGCTGTCTGAGTTTCATATTTTTGCTGTATCTTTTCCTCATGAAGAAAACAGTTGCCCTCCCTCGTTCTCTTGCCGCATTGGTGGCCGTTTGCAGCCTCTGCCTTGGCTCCTGTGCCCAAAGCTCTTACCAGCCCGCCCCGGTGCCCCAGGTGCTGAAGGATGTAGAGATTTTGGCGGCTGACTCCATGGAGGGGCGCTTGCCCAACACCCCCGGCCATGCCAAGGCGCAGCAATACCTCCTGAAACGCTTTCAGCAGGTGGGGCTTCAGCCGGTGGGGGGGCAGTACCAGCACACCTTCACATTTTCGCCCCGCGGAAGCAGTGTAACCGTGCCAGGGGTGAACCTGGTAGGAGTGAGGACCGGATCTTCGCCAAAAAAGATAGTGGTCACCGCCCATTATGACCATGTGGGAACCCGTAACGGACAAATTTACAACGGGGCCGATGATGATGCCTCCGGGATTGGGGCCATTCTGGCCCTTGCCGAGCATTTTAAAAATGAAAAGCCTAAACACACCCTGGTGTTTGTTGCCTTTGACGCCGAGGAGCAGGGACTGGTGGGCTCTAAAGCTTTTGTCTCTAATTTGCCTTTCCCCAAAGAAGACATCCTGCTCAACGTGAACCTGGACATGGTGAGCATTTCAGACAAGAATGAGCTGTACGCCTCCGGTACCTACCACTATCCCTGGATCAGGCAACTGGTGGAGCAGGTGAAGTTGCCGGAGCAGTTTAGGCTGAGCTTCGGGCATGACCGCCCTGAGCAGGGCCATGATGACTGGACCCTGCAGTCAGACCATGGCAGTTTTCACCAGGCGCAGATCCCGTTCCTTTATTTCGGGGTAGAAGACCATCCGCATTACCACAAAGAGAGTGATGAGTTCCAAAACATTCACCAAAGCTTTTACCTGAAAGCGGTGGAGGTGATCTTAAAGGCGGTGCAGGTGCTGGATGAGAAGTTGCCGGAGTAGCAGGTTCCAGTCTGCGGAACCAGAAAAAGACGTACAGGTTGAAAAAGGCGTAACGCATCCAACCCCCCTATGAAAACTCTCTTGATAGCCTTCGTCTTCTTCCTTGCCTTTATACCAGATGGGGCGGCTCAGTCTGGATGGGAGACCTGGGACAAAAACTACCGCCTGGTCTATCTGCCAGAGGTCTTGAAGCTGGAGCAACAGTATGCAGACAGCATTGACCGCACAGCTGGTAAGAGCAGCTATTACATCAGGCATGATAAATACAGGTTTATGGCTATCTTTCTGGGAGAGTCCAGACCTGTAGACCCAAAGGTGCTAGGGTCTATGAAAAATGTATTCAAGCTCTCTGGCGGTGAACCAGATGCCTTAGGCCAGAATGTTGTGCATGAATACTTGTTTCAGGTTGGGGAGACTAAGTTTTGGGCACCTATGCAGAAACAGCTGGAAAAGTCATTCAAAAAAGAGGTGAAACCAAAAAAACAGGTGCTTCTCTATGGGCTGTTCCTCAATGAGCACTCCAGCAACGGGCTCTTTAATACGCTGCTTATCTCTGAATTTCAGGCGAAGTGACTTTCTGTTCTCAGAAATTGGGGCATCTGCAATGTATAAGACACCTTTAGGACAGGTGGGTAAAGGGGGAGGGTACACTACTAATAGAGAATAAAGGTATGACTTACATAATGGTAGATATTGAAAGCGACGGTCCCATTCCGGGTGATTATTCTATGGTTTCCTTTGGGGCGGTGGTAGTAGAGGAGGGTCTGGGGAAAACCTTTTACGGAAAGCTGAAACCCATATCAGAGAAATTTATTCCCCAAGCCTTAGCGGTTTCCGGCCATAGCCGGGAGGAAACCCTGGCCTTTGAAGACCCTGCTACAGTAATGGCCAGGTTTGCCCGCTGGATCAAAGAAAACACCACTGACAGAACCATATTTATCAGTGACAACAACGGCTTTGACTGGATGTTCATTTGCTGGTACTTCCACCATTTTACCGGCAGCAACCCGTTTGGGTTCAGCTCCCAGAATTTAGGCAGCCTGTATAAAGGGCTTGTAAAAGACACATTCAAGACGTTTAAGCACCTTAGAAAAACAGACCACACGCATCATCCGGTGGAAGATGCCAAAGGGAACGCTGAAGCCCTGTTAACGTTGAAAAATAAGTATGGCCTGAAGATCAGACTTTAAAACAATTCTGCTTTGGGGGCAAGTTCAGATGCTCTGCTTTCTTTGAAAGAATGTACAGAAAGACCCGGGAGGTGAGGTGTAGTATCAGGTACAAATGCTTCTTAGGGCTGGCTGCTCACCCATTTCTCACCTATTTGCATCTAATTAAGTTTCGTGTTGAAGCTACCCTTGCCGCTGTTTTTGGGCTGTTTTTGCTAAAACAGGGGAAAACCAGAGCGCATGCCATAGAAACTGCCTACAAGTCATACGTGTTATTTGTAACATTTCCAAGAAAAATAACCCTTTTTTTTAGCCACCGTTAAAGACCACTAGCTAAACCGATGTTCCACCAACAACGAAAGCATGGTCAAGAACCAAACATATGGACTTATTCTTCTTATCATTTTTCCATTCTTAAAAGAAATCTCAGGGTCCACCACGCCAGCTCCAGCAAAGCCGGTAAACGTAAGTACCCTGCCTGTCTGGTCTCCCCAACCTGTAACGCCTGCTGAACCAGAGCACATAACGGTAGACGCTTCTGTGTACTACCCGGAAGAGGAACAGACAGATGATACGCCCTTCATCACCGCAGACGGCTCCAGAATCAATGAGCGGAATCCGCGCAAGCACCGTTGGCTGGCATTGTCCAGAAACCTGCTGGCCCGTTGGGGCGGTGAAATTGAGTACGGAGACTCTGTGCTGGTAAAAGGTATTTCCCCCAAGTTAGACGGTGTCTACGTAGTGCGTGACGCCATGCACCGGCGCATCAAGAACCGGGTAGATATTCTGGTAGGCCCCCATGACAAAATCATGGGCTATTGGGAAGACGTAAAATTAATTAAACTGTAGGCGGTAAACGTCTGCTGCAACGTGTAAAACAGCTGCGGCCAGCCTTTCAAAGGCTGGCCGCAGCTGTTTTCTTTAGTGATGGAATCTATAATTGTTAATTTTTAACATTCTGAATTATAGATGTTTACAGCTTTTTCTAAATCCCGTTTGCTGAGGGTGTTTACCAGGTGGTCTGTTTTTGGCACGGTTTTGTATTAAGACCAGGCAAGAGTCCTGCAGGCTATTGGGAACAATGAAAACAGCAAGAGAGATGAAGAAGATAATACTAATGGTGGTGGTTTTGTTATCAGGGCTTATCACCAACGTTTCTGCCCAGAATGACGGGGTAAAAGTAGGCATTAAAGCAGGGTACAGCGCCACCAGCTGGCAAGGCGAAAGCGTGAAGAGTTTCAATGAACTGCTGGAGTTCTCCAACGGAAACGTGGAGACCAAATGGCGGCACGGCTTCCATGCGGGTATGTTTCTGAGCATACCGTTGGGCAGCGGGTTTGAGTTTGAGCCGGGCGTGCAGTATTCCCAGAAGGGGATGGTGCTGGAGGGCAGGGTGCCGGGTGGCGTGGGAGAATTCCTGAATGCCAAAGTCACCCTTACCAATAAAGCAGAATACATTGACATACCGCTCTTAGCCAAAGTATACGTGGGCGAAGGATTTAACCTGTTTGCCGGCCCGCAGGTGTCTTTCCTGCTGTCTAATAACGTGAATGTGAATGCCGGGGCGCTAGGCTTCTCTGCCTACAACAATGACTTTGAGTGGAAGACCGCGCAACGCTCCGTTGACGTGGGGCTGTCTGCGGGGCTAGGGTATCAGTTCCAGAACGGGCTGAGCTTGAGCGGGGGCTATGACATGGGGCTTACCACCATAGATGACAAGGCAGATTATAAATCATACAACCACGGGTTTAAAGCCTCTGTTGGTTTCAGGTTCTAAAGAGTTTAGTTGTATAGTGAATGTGTTATAGGATTAAAAAAGCGGCGGACATTGTCCGCCGCTTTTTTTGTTGGGGATGCCCCAGTTTCTGGCCGCTGCTTTTTCTTAGAATCAGGCTGTTTTTGGCCTGTTTTTCAGAAAACAAGCCAAAAACAGAAACCAGGCTCTCAATTAAAAGAAAGAGAAATATCTAAGCAGCGGTTCGCTTTCTGGTTAAGAAGGAGAGGCCGGCCACTAATTTGGCGGTTGGGATCTTCTTGGAAACCAGGCCATAAATTAATACTGCTCCTGCGGCGCCAGCTACTGCATACAACGCGGTACGCAGCGGCTTGCTCAGCGCCGGTGAGGCGATGGCGGCAGGTAAGCCACCTTGGGCCGGGGCGTAGCCGGCTGCCTCGTGAATCTGGTGCAGGTGGGTCAGAACATCTGTAGAGGCTTCGCGCTGGCGTAAGATGACCCCGCGTACCTCAGCTGGCAGCTCATGGTCCAGAGCATCACGGTAGGCTTTCTGCGCCCACTCCTCCCCATAGATGCAGGAGCCCAGAATAGCTTCCTCGTTGCTGCCGGTGATGGTGGCTTTAAAGTCCATCCACTGGCGGTACAATTTGCCTTTAGCAGTGGTGTCACGTTCAGGGCTGCCGCCGTGCTGCTGAATAATCTGGTTCAACTCATTGGCAAACGCCAGACGCTGCTGGGAGAAGCGGCGGTATACATCTTGTCTTAAAGAGTCTGTGCTTTCTTTCGCGGCGCGCTCATACCCTTCGCGGCCATCATGTACAAATTCGTTCAGTTCCTTCAGAACCTGCACGACTTTAGATTTTTCGTTCGCTGACATAGTTTCATTTTGGTTTTTCACCTGTTATGAACGTGAAAACAGCTAAGGAAGTTAGAGGAAAAAGGAACTGGCCAGATTTTATAAAATTTAAAAATGTAAAGTTGTTAGAGTACATCCTTATTTACCTACAAGTGGGTATTACTCAGGAGTCTGCATAAAGCTATTTTTGTATCAACAACATTCTTGAATCATTACAAAAAATATAAGCTTGAAGACGTTCAAACAACTCCTTGTTTACTTTTTTGCCCTGGCCCTGCTCTCTTGTGCCACCAAGGACGAAAAAGAGGAAGATCCCACCCCCCAAAACGGTACCAGCAATGGTATTAAAATTGAATCTGTTTCTCCTCTCAAAGCTGCGTTTGATACAGAAATAACTATTAAGGGGGTAAATTTCTCGGAAATCACAACTGAAAATACTGTCACTTTTAATGATAAAAAGGCTATAGTAGTTTCTGCGGCTAGAAAGGAACTTGTAGTGAAAGTACCTAAAGGGGCAGGTTCCGGCCCTATAAAAGTGGTGGTGGGCAGTAAAGATGCTTCTTGGGATTCATTTACCTATGAATTAACCAATACCATTTCTACAGTTAACTATTTTGATCACTTTTTCTTTACCAGTTTATATTTTGATGCAAACAATGCCATGCATGTGACCCAGCTGTCACCCGGTATGCTAAAAGTAATTACCGGTAGGTCACAGGCGACAGAGCTCAGTAAAGGCAGATTGTATACTGTACCTATTTTCACGAACGGTTCATTAAGTGATGCAGTTTTTATGTTCTTAACCGCAAGCACTTTTGATCAATCAGGAAACCTTTTTCTAGCTGATCACTCCCTTATCTATAAGGTAACCCCTCAAAAGCAGGTCAGTCTTTTTGCAGGTAGCTATATTAGCAACAGTGAGATTCGGCAAATATCTGGATATAAAGATGGGCCTGCCAATCAAGCACAGTTCAATGCCATCACAGATCTGGATGTTGATAACAACGGTAACTTAATTGTGATGGAGGCCAACCGGATTCGTAAAATAACCCCTCAGGGTATGGTAAGTACCTTTGCCGGCACTGGCGTGAAAGGATATCGTGATGGTGCCGGAAATCAAGCCCAATTTGCCGGCCTCTACAAAATGGATTTTGATAAAAACTGGAATTTGTTTGTGACTGATTCAGAGAATAACTGTATCAGAATGGTAACCCCACAGGGACAAGTTAGTACCGTTGCTGGCACCAGACAGGCAGGTTATAAAGATGGGGCAGCGCTACAGGCGCAATTCTTCGGGCCAAGTGCCCTTATCTTTGATAAAGACTGGAACTTATTTGTGGGGGAAGCAGGGAATTATAGGATAAGAAAAATTGATACACAGGGTCAGGTATCTACTCTTGCAGGTGATGGAACTAACCCCTTAGTATACAAAGACGGAAAAGCTCTGGAGGCAACTGTAGATACACCTATTGATTTTGCATTTGATAAGAATGGGAATCTGTATTTTATCTCAATAAATGACCGATATCCAAGCGATTTGTCCAGAATTTGTAAAGTTATTTCTGAGTAAGAGCTTGATTAAATTTTGGTTTTGCGAGCGAAAATTGGGAGCGAAAGGTTCTGACGAAGCGTTTTTTGAGCCGCATACGCCCCACTATGGTGGGAGAAAAATGCGATGTCAGGTTCTTTTGATTCCCGTTTGCAGCGGAAAAGACAAATTTAATCATGCTCTAAGATTATTCCCGCAGCAGCCACCACCTGAAAGCTTAACAAGCATTCTGTTTCTGACCTGGCTTAGCAATTACAGGCCAGAAATAGAATGCTTTGGTTTTTATGAGCTAATGTAGGGTTGATGATTGATTCTGCTGACCAATTACTCACACCCGGCAAAGAACTGCAGCATGCCCATGCGCCCACTTTCCAGCAGGGTCTCCTTATCTTTCTCTGAGAGGCGTTTGATCTTTGGTCCGTAGCCGGCGGTGCTCACAGAAACGGTTCTGTCCCAGTCGGCGGGGGTGAGCTCATGGCGGTTCAGGTTTTCAATGATAATGCGGTAAAAACCAGTAATGTAATCGGCGAAGCCGTTGATTGGGTTAGGGGCCAAGCCTTTCCGCTCCAGGTCATAGGCAATCTGGGCATCATAGTCTAAACGTATGCCTATGGTCTCTGGGTTAATAAAACGGCTCTTCCCCTCTGGGGCGGTGGCGCCTGCGGCGGAAAAATATGTAGGGTGATCAAATACCATGAGCGGGAAATTCATGAGCAACCCACCGTCTACCAGCACGTCTGTACCATTGTTGGGCAGGGGCTTGGGGAACACCTGACCAGTGCTGTCCATGAACACCGCCTGGAAGAACATGGGCACGCTCATGGAAATGCGCACCGCGTCTTTGACCTTCATGTGAGGGAAAGTCTCGTGGCAGAAGATTTCAGAGCGTTGCCGGCTCAGGTTGGTGCCGGTGATGTAAAGATCCCGGTAGCCGTTTTTGCCCGCCAGCGCGTGCAGTTCTGCGAAGGTGAGGTTTGGGTTGCCGGTTTTCTGGGCAATGAGGTCAGAAAGCCATTGGGTGAATTTCTCCCCGCGGTACCAGCCGTAGCGGCTAGACATTCTTGCGATGCCCCCCACAAACAGGAACCGGCCATCTGCAAACTTCTGGATAGGGGTTTTAAAGGTAATTTCTGTGATCTGCTGCGGTGTGTAGCCCATAGCCAATAGACAAGCCTGAATGGCTCCCGCCGAGGTGCCGGCAATTCGCTCAATAGATTGCAGCTGGCCCCGCCGCTCCAGCTCAGCCAAAGCTCCGCCGTAGGCAATGCCCCTAATGCCGCCGCCCTCCAGGGCCAGGTTCTTGTACACTTTCTGCTGAGTCTGTGCCCCGGCGTAGCTGTACAAGGTGAGGGAGAGTAGCGTGATGAGGAAAAGCTGTTTTAGGGCTGTTTTCCCAAAAATAGGCCAAATACGGACGCACATCTTATTCCAGTTCAAATTGCCAGGGAAGGTTGAACGGCAGCTGCCGGCGCTTGCTGCGGCCGTTGAGATCTGTGAGAAACGTGTTGATGGTTTCCTGGTACTCCAGGTGGTAATCTACATGCAGGTGCTTTTGAATGAGCGTCATGCTGCGCAGCACCAGCCGCGCCGTGGCCACGTAAAAGGTTTTATATACGCTGTCAAACTGGCCCGTGAAGTTGTCAAAGATGAGTTGCAGCAGGTACAGGTGCAGGTCAATCTCACCCTTACGGTCTTTGGTGACGCGCTGGTAGCGGGCAATTTCCTGGGCGGCTTTCTTGAGGCCCCGGCTCAGGGCTTTGCTCAGGCTGCGGCCCGAGACGGTGAAGAGAATGTCATGAAGGGCTTCGCGGCTGCGCTCCTGCAGCGATTCCAGCGTCACGTCTTCCAGCAGCTCAAAGCTGAGGGTGTCATAGGCTTCGGCGTCTTTGCGCACCAGCCGCAGAATGAGGGCTTCCTTCTCCTTCTCAGATAATCTTTTCAACGCCTGCTTGAAGTCAGCGGAGGGTACGGGCATTTTGAAATGAGGAATTAGACATTAAGAATTTAGAATGGGCTGAGCTTAGGTAAAGCACTCTCCATTAATCTCTTCAAAATTACGGCTTTCCGGCAGGAAATGAAAGTATTGCGTTTTTGGCCTGTTTTACAGAAAAGAAGCCAAAAACAGGAAAGGCTGACCATGTTACGCCAGCCTTTCCTGTTTTTGACCTGTTTTGGCCAAAACTGCTCCAAAACGCAACGGGTTATCTTTTCATGTATTTCTCCCGCACGGCTTTGAACTCAGAACCTGGTTTCCATTGGGGCCACTGGTTGGAGAACGCCAGGCGTTTGCCCATCTGGTAGAGCAGCTGCAGATCTGCCACGGCTCCGTCAAATTTGAAGGCAGCGTTCACCTCATCGTTCTGCTTGTGGTAAATGTTAGCGGTGAAGTTGGCCAGCAGTTTTTTGCCTTCGGCGGGGCCGAGCTGCACGTGGTCTGTGCCCATGCCGGTGAACAGCGCCGGAACGCCCGTCTTGGCAAAGTTGAAGTGGTCTGACCGGTAATAGAGGCCGGCTTCGGGGGTGGGGTCTGGGGCAAGGTAGCGGCCCGCTTTCTTGGCTTCTTCCGCCAGGATTTCCTCCAGTTCAGACTGCCCCTGCCCAATCAACACCATGTCTTTGGTGGCACCGTAAGGGTTGAGCATGTCAATGTTGAGGTTGGCCACCGTTTTCTCTTTGGCGAAAACCGGGTTCTCAGCATAATGGGCCGAGCCCAGCAGCCCCTGCTCCTCAGCGGTCACCGACAGGAACACAATACTTCTCTCTGGCTTCTGAGGCAGGGCTTTAAACGCTTTGGCTACCGCCAGCAGACCGGCCGTGCCGCTGGCATTGTCGGCGGCGCCGTTGTAGATGCTGTCATTCTGGGCGTTTTTCTTGCCAATGCCCAGGTGGTCCCAGTGCGCTGAATACACAATGGCTTCATCTGGGCGTTTGCTGCCCGAAATCTTGGCAATGAAGTTGTAGGATTTGTCATACTTCACTTTGGCCTGAATGGAGGTGCTCACGGTCAGGCCCAGCGGCATACCTTTGAACCCCGGTTTGGCGGCCCGCTGCAGCTCAGCCTGAAAGTTCTTGCCTGCGGCCGAAAACAGGCGCTCGGCCACGGGCGTGGTCACCCAGCCTTCCATGGCGCATTTGTAGGTGGGCTTGTTCCGGTTGTCCAGGTAAAATCTGGAGGCGTTCCAGTTGTTCTGCACCACCTGAAAGCCGTAGCCGGCTGGCTCTGTGGCGTGCACAATGAGGCACCCTTTGGCTCCCTGGCGGGCTGCCTCCTCCAGTTTGTAGGTCCACCGGCCGTAGTAGGTCATGGTTCTGCCCTTGAAGAAGGTTGGGTCTGCCGAGTAGAAACCCGGGTCACTCACCAGCACCACCGCCACCTTGTCTTTCACGTCCAGCCCGGCATAGTCGTTCCAGTTATACTCCGGGGCCACAATCCCGAAGCCGGCAAACACCAGTTCGCTTTCCTGAATGGTGCTGTTCACTTCAGGGCGTTTGGCCCAGACCACGTACTCCTCCAGCCCTTTCAGCTCAAACGACTGCTTGCCTTTCACCTGCATGGTGGGGGCGGGGGCAGAGGTGATCTCTACCATGGGCACCTCCTGCAGGTAGCTGTTGCCGTTGCCTGGCTCCAGCCCCAGCGCTTTGGCTTCTCTCTCCAGGTAAGCCAGCGTCTTCTTCTCACCGTTGGTGAAGGGCTTGCGGCCCTCCAGGTCATCTGCTGCCAGCGCGGTCACATATTCACGGTAGCTTTCCTCTGTAACCTGGGCTGAAAGCGGGCTGGTGCTAGCGGTGGCGTCTTTGGGGTTGGTAGAATGGCAGGCGGTGAAAAGGGTTAAGCTGAACGGCACTGCCCACAGGAAGGATGGTTTCTGCATGATTAGTTGTTGGTGTAATTGAGCTTCTAATGAATAGAAAAATAGGGATTATTTTTTCATTGAGAGAAGCTGTATGTTGCTTAGATAGAAATAACATATATTCTTCTTCCTTGTCATCCTGAAAGGATCCCGGGGGCGAACTAGATAAACAAGTGCTGGCCGCTACTGCCGTTCGCCACCAAGATCCTTGCAGGATGACAAAATGTGTCATGGAATTCGTTCACTTGCTTGATAATGGGAGTCAAGGCGAAAGAGCTGGTTCTAAAAACAGGAAGAGCTGCCTTAGTCTGAGGCAGCCCTTCCTGTTTTTGACCTATTTTCAGAAAAACAGGCTGAAAACGCAATTCCCTATTTCAGGTTCTCGTCAAAGTACTGGGTCACTTTTTTATACAGGTGCGCCCGGTCTTTCCCGATCACGTTGTGCGGGTGGCCGGGGTACACAAAATAGTCCAGCAGAACGCCTTCATCTACCGCTTTTTTCAGGAACGCCAGACTGTGCTGCCACACCACCACGTCATCTACGGTGCCATGAATCATGAGCAGTTTGCCCTGCAGGTTTTTCACGTGGTTGAGGAGGTTGGCCTTTTCGTAGCCTTCGGGGTTCTCCTGCGGGGTGTCCATGTAGCGTTCTGTGTACATGATCTCATAGTAGCGCCAATCTATCACGGGGCCCCCGGCAATACCCACTTTAAAGACGCCCGGCTGCTTGAGCATGAGCGAAGTAGTCATAAAGCCCCCATAGCTCCAGCCGTGTACGCCTATGCGGTTGGCATCAACGTACGGAAGCCCTTTTAAATATTCCACGCCTTTCATCTGGTCGGCAACTTCGGCGGTGCCGGCCTGGCGGAAGATGGCTTGCTCAAAGGCGCGGCCTCTATCGGCGGAGCCGCGGTTGTCCAGGGAGAAGACAATGTAGCCTTTCTGGGCCATCATCTGCATCCAGAGGTTAGAGCCGCCCAGCCAGCTGCTGTTGATCATCTGCAGGTGCGGACCACCGTACACGTACACTACCACCGGGTACTTTTTCTTCTCATCAAAGTTTGGCGGGGTAATCATGCGGCAGTACAGGTCGGTGCCGTCTTCGGCTTTGATGGGGAAAATGGTAGTTTCCCCCAACTGGTACTCCTGCAGCGGGTTTTTGGCCACCAGCAGGGTCTTGGCTACTTTGGCTACATCGGTGTCCAGAATCCGGATGGTGCGGGGCGTAACGGGGCTGCTGTAGTTGTCTATGAAAAATTGGCCGGTAGGGCTGAGGTGCACGTTGTGCACGCCGCTGCCCTGGGTCATTCGGCCGGTGCGGCCAGTGGCCAGCTCTACGGCGTAGAAGTGACGCTCAAGCGGGCTTTCAGCGGTGGAGGTAAAATAGGCTTCGCGCCCGTTGGGGTTAAAGCCTACCAGATCTTTCACCACCCATTCGCCTTTGGTGAGCTGCCTAATCAGTTGGCCGTTGGTGTTGTAAAGGTAGAGGTGGTCATAGCCGTCGCGCTCACTGATCCAGACAAACTGGTCGGGCTTGCCCGGTACAAAGTACAGCCCGTGCTCCGGCTCCACCCATTTGTCATTCTGCTCCTCAAAAAGCGTTTTCACGAAGGCGCCGGTGGTGGCGTCATACTGGTTCAGCCATAGATGATTCTGCGCCCGGTTCACCACCGCCACATAAAGATGCTTCTCGTTTGGGCTCCAGGTCACATTGGTCAGGTACTGCTCAGCAGGCTCCCCGGTTTTCAGGAAAATGGTTCTGCCCGAAGCCACTTTGTACACCCCAACCGTGACATGGTGGCTCTTGCCGCCCGCCATAGGGTATTTGATGCTGTTCAGTTTAGCCGGAAGCGGATCAATGTCTACCAGCGGGTAATCTGTGACCATGGTCTGGTCCATGCGGTAAAAGGCCAGGCTGTTGCCGCTGGGGCTCCAGAAGGTGCCTTTGGTAATGCCGAATTCAGAGCGGTGGGCGGCCTGCCCGTTGACTATCTCAGTGTTCTGCTCCTGCGTCACCTGCTTGTCCTCACTACCCGCCTGGGAGAGAAACAGGTTGTTGCCCCTGGTGTAGGCCACGCGCTGCTTGTTGGGGGAGAAGTCTACGTTTTCAGCGCCAGCCCCTAGTTTATAGAACGGCTGCGCCGATTTGTTCTGCACGTGGTAGCGGTACACTTGCCCTTTCTGGTTGATCAGGAGCTCCTGCGCGTTAAGCCACTGCAGGCCATTCAGGTTGTTGGCTTTGGCGCCGCCGGCTTTTTCCAGCGCAGCGCTCAGTTGGTCAGTGGTGACAACGGCCGTGGCCTCCGCCCGAACACCGCCGCGCAGCAACTGGTCTCCTTTGCTGCTCACGTAGCTGTAGTCATTGGTGCCGGGCACCCAGGTGAGCTGGCGCAGGTTGGCAGGGGAGAGGCCGGGGTTCAGGAAAGAGTCTTCAACGGTCAGCTGTTTTTGCTGGGCCAGAACAGGAACCGCTAAGGCAGAAGAAAGCCAGAGAAAGACCAGTAATGTAAAACGATGGTGTAGCATTTGGTTTGGTTGTGTGGTGCATATGAAAGGGCAGCTGCCGTGCGGGAAAGAGACTGTCGCTTGTCTGCCATTTCCCTTCAAAAATAACTTTAAAGGAACGCTTTTTTAGGAACAACCCGTATATTTTAACTGTTTTACTTTTGCTGATACCTCTGCGGGAGGCGCTTCTAAAACTCGTTTGAATTGCGTAATTTTGTGGTATGGACATCTTAACTGAAATACTGGAGCAGGAAGACGTAATGTTGTTGGAAGACACCACCGAGATGCGCGAGCTGGTAGTGTACAATGACGACGTGAATACGTTTGAACACGTGATTAACACGCTGGTACAGGTATGCCGCCATACGCAGGAGCAGGCGGAGCAATGCACCATGTTGATCCATTACAAAGGGAAATGTACCGTAAAACTGGGTTCTTTCACTGAGCTGCAGAGCATGTGCACCGCCATCCATGACAGGGGTATCTCAGCAGATATCGTATAACCCTGACCCAACTGGATGAATTTTCCTTCAAAACTGATTGAGAATGCGGTAGAAGAGCTGGCAAAGCTGCCGGGGGTGGGCAAGAAAACCGCCCTGCGCCTGGCCCTGCACCTGCTCAAAGCCGAAACCGAAGATACCAAGCAGCTCTCAGAGGCCCTGGTGCGCATGCGCACGGGCGTGAGGTACTGCAACACCTGCCATAACATCTCAGACACTGACGTTTGCGGCATCTGCGCCAACCCGCTGCGCGACCGTACCCTTCTGTGCGTGGTGAGTGACATGCGGGATGTGATTGCCATTGAGAACACCGCCCAATACAAAGGAGTGTACCATGTGCTGGGCGGCGTGATCTCTCCGCTGGAAGGCATTGGCCCTTCAGACCTGCACATTCAGTCACTGGTGGAGCGGCTGCCAAGTTCTGGGGTGAAAGAGATCATCTTAGCGCTTAGCCCTACCATGGAAGGCGACACCACCGCCTTCTACCTTACCCGTAAGCTCAAGGATATGCCGTTGCGCATCTCCAGCATCGCCCGGGGCGTGCCGGTGGGCGGGGAGCTGGAATACACAGATGAGATTACTCTGGGCCGAAGCATACAGGACAGAACCGCCTACGCCCAAGGCTAATGGTTTGCGTTTTTGGCCTGTTTTTCTGAAAACAGGCCAAAAACGGCAGAAAAGCAGGAGCTTTGGTTCCTGCTTTTCTATTTTTATTCCTCTTTGTTGAAGAAAGGCCATAAATGTGTCCTAAATTTGTTTTTGCCTTAAAGTATCTTCCATAAAGCGAGAATCCGCTTAAGAACCGCCCATCTGCTTGAAAGACCTTTCTGTCATCATTGTCAACTACAACGTGAGCTATTTCCTGGAGCAGTGTCTGCTGTCAGTGAGAAAAGCCGTGCAAGGGCTGGAGGTGGAGGTTTTTGTGGTGGACAACAATTCAGTAGACGGATCTGTGGAGATGGTGCAGCGGCGGTTCCCTGAGGTACTCCTGCTGGCCAACAAGGAGAACCTGGGGTTCTCCAAGGCCAACAACCAGGCCATGCGGCAGGCCCAGGGCAAGTACGTGCTGCTCCTGAACCCAGACACCGTGGTGGAGGAAGACACGTTTCGCAAATGTTTCCAGTTCATGGAAGAGCGGCCCGGCGCCGGGGCCCTGGGTGTAAAGATGATGGACGGGACAGGCCAGTTCCTGCCTGAGTCAAAACGCGGCCTGCCCACGCCGTGGGTGGCGTTCTGTAAAGTTTTCGGCCTGGCCGCCCTGTTTCCCAAATCTTCGCTGTTCAACCGGTACCATCTGGGGCATCTGCCGCAGGATGAGGTGAGCCAGATTGATATCCTGGCCGGGGCGTTCATGTTTATGCGCGCTGAGGCGCTGCAGAAGGTGGGGCTGCTGGATGAGACGTTCTTCATGTACGGCGAAGACATAGACCTTTCCTACCGGATCAAAGAAGGTGGCTATGGCGTGTATTATTTCCCGGAGACGCGCATCATTCACTACAAAGGCGAAAGCACCCGCAAAACCAGTGTGAACTACGTGTTCATGTTCTACCGGGCCATGATGATTTTTGCCGAGAAGCACTTTAGCGGGCGGCAGGGCAGGCTTTACACGTTTTTGATCAGGCTGGCTATCTACCTGCGGGCGCTGCTGGCCATTGTGAGCAGGGGCCTGGCCTGGCTTCTGCCCGTTCTCCTGGACGGCCTCTGCCTGGTGGTAGGCGCCTGGTTGGGTGCCAGGCTGGTGCCTGCTCCGCTTCCGTTAGAAGTATCACCTACCTGGTTGGTCTATTTTGGGCTATGGCTGGGGGCGGCGTTTTTCAGTGGCGCGTATGATTCCCCGCCAAGTCTGTACCGGCTGGTGCGGGGCATGCTGTGGGGCAGTATATTGCTCATGGCTTTTTCCAGCGTGGTGAGCCTCATAGGGGAGACAAACAAGAAGCACCTGCTGGCGGCCGTGCTTATTGGCTTGGCAGGCATGACGCTCTGGCGCCTGCTGTGGCATTACAAACAGTACGGGCACTGGCGTTTTGGAGAGGCCAAAGCCAAACGCATTGCGGTAGTTGGGAGCGCCAAGGAGGTAAAAAGGGCTGCGCAGCTGCTGCGGCAGGCGGGGGCCCAGGAGCCGGTGACACAGCTGGCCCCGCAGCATTCTGCGGCAGACCTCAGGCAGATCAAGGAGGTGATTGATATCTACAAAATCAATGAGCTGATTTTCTGCGGAAAAGATCTGGCCGTGTCACAGATCATTGAGTGGATGGTGCAGATCCATAACAGTGCCGTTGAGTTCAAGATACTGCCGGAGAACAGCGCCTACATTATTGGGAGCTCGTCTAAAAACACCCGCGGTGATTATTATGCGCTGCACATTGAGGTAAACCTGCTCAACCCGTACCACCGGCGCAACAAAGCCATTTTGAACACCTTGATGGGAGGCCTGCTGCTGGTGCTGTCACCGTTGCTCATCTGGCGCCTGAAAAGCCCTAAACAGTTTTACAAGAATGCGTTCGCCAGCCTGGTGGGCTTGTACCAGTGGGTGGGGCTCAAGGCTACTGCCACGTCTGAGACCAAACCCGCCGTGTTTTCTCCCGTTGACAGAATTACGGCAGAGAGAATCAGCTCCTCGGCGGCCCGTCAGGTGGAGGTGGTGTACGCCAAGGAATATACCGCTTTTTCAGATCTGGCCATTGTGCTCAAGAATCTTCGCCAGTTAGACAAACGGCCTGCCACGCAATAACCCTTCCCGCCAGTGCCGGGGAAAAGTTTGCCACATTCTTCTGTTTTTGGCTTACTTTTGGAAAAACAGGCGTAAAACAGAAACCGCCCTGCCTTATAGCTGATTCAGGTTGATTTGTAGAAGTTTTCAGGCTTTTGGGCTTAAAATTTTCAGTGATTCAATAGAAAGCCTGATGAATTAATTAATTTTCAGTAAAATTAATGTTAAAAGAATAAAAGCTCCTAATTTTGAGCCACATCTTACTACTTGCAAAGGCATGATTACTACCCAAAAACCTACCTTATCTGACCGTATTACCTCTTTGGCTGAGTCACAGACCATTGCCATGGCCAAAAAAGCCCGCGAACTGGCGGCCAGCGGCGTAGATGTGATAAACCTAAGCTTTGGGGAGCCTGATTTCCAGACCCCGCAATACATCAAAGACGCCGCCAAGAAAGCCATTGATGACGGCTACACCTTTTATACCCCCGTGCCCGGCTATCCGGAGCTGCGCAAGGCCATAGTAGAGAAGCTGAAGCGTGACAACGGCCTGGAGTATGGCATTGAGAACATAGTGGTTTCTACCGGGGCCAAGCAGTCTATCGCCAACGCGGTGATGTGCCTGGTGAACCCGGGAGACGAGGTGATCATCTTCTCCCCTTACTGGGTGAGCTATGAAGAAGTAGTGAAACTGGCTGAAGGCATTCCCGTGCAGGTGCGGGGTCCCCTGGAGAACGACTTTAAGGTGACGCCAGAGCAATTTGAAGCCGCCATTACGCCCAATACCAAACTGGTGATGTACTCTTCGCCCTGTAACCCAACCGGCTCTGTCTTCACCAAAGAGGAGTTGGAGGCGTTTGCCCGTATTCTGGAGAAGCACCCGCAGATTCATGTGATTGCAGATGAAATCTATGAGTACATCAACTTCACCGAGGAGCACTACAGCCTGGCCCGGTTTGAGGCCATCAAAGACCGCGTGGTCACCGTGAACGGCTTCTCCAAAGGCTATGCCATGACCGGCTGGCGCGTGGGGTACATTGCCGCCAGCAAAGAGATTGCCAGCGCCTGTGACAAAATGCAGAGCCAGATCACCAGCGGCACCTGCTCCATTGCCCAGAAAGCCGCCCAGGGCGCTTTAGAGGGAGGAAAAGGCTCGGCCGAAGAAATGAGTGCCTCTTACCTGCGCCGCCGTGACTTGGTGCTGAGCCTGATGAACGAAATCCCGGGCATCAAGACCTATGTGCCGCAGGGGGCGTTCTACATTTTCCCGGATGTGAGCGCCTTCTTCGGTAAATCTGTGGAGGGACGGGTGATTGAGAATGCCAATGATCTGGCCATGTACCTGCTCAATGATGCGCACGTGTCATTGGTAGAAGGCGGCGCGTTTGGGGCGCCAGAGTGTATCAGGTTCTCCTTTGCCGCCTCAGATGCCAAACTGACCGAAGCCCTGGGCCGAATCAAAGCCAGCCTGGCGAAACTTTCATAACAAGAGGCGAAAGTTTCTTACTTTTGCCTGTCAATTTCTGATAAGACATTGGGCTTCGCTTCGTCACAGAAGTATGGCCTGATGTCTTATTTCTACTTTAAAGCCCTTACTGAATGTCTATTCAGCAGACTGTTGCCACCTTGTTTGAGCGCTTCCGCCGGTTGCATGTGCTGGTGGTGGGTGACGTGATGATTGATGCCTATCTCTGGGGAAAGTCTTCCCGCTTGTCGCCGGAGGCGCCGGTGCCCATTGTAAACCGGCTGAAAGTGGAGCAGCGGTTAGGCGGGGCCGCCAACGTGGCGCTGAACGTGCAAAGCCTGGGCGCCACGCCTATGCTCTGCTCAGTGGTGGGCGATGATCTGGAAGGGGCGGCCCTGGTAAGATTGCTCTTAGAGCAGGGCCAGACCGAAGAAGGCATTGTGCTCAGCCCGGAGCGGCCCACTACGGTGAAGCAACGCATCATCTCAGGGGGCCAGCAGCTCCTGCGCATTGACTCTGAGGTGGAAACTGATTTGACCGAGTTTGAGCGGCGGGCACTGGTGCAGCGCTTTTCGCAGCTGCTGGAGAAGGCAGATGTGGTCATCTTTGAAGATTATGACAAAGGCGTGTTAAGTACCCCCGTCATTCAGGAATTGCTTCAGCTGACCAAGAAAAAAGGCGTACCCACCGTGGTAGACCCAAAGAAAAAGAATTTCCTGTCTTACGTGGGCAGCACCCTTTTCAAACCCAATCTCAAAGAACTGAAGGAGGGGCTGAAGGTAGACTTTGCAGAGGCCAACCTGGAGGCATTTGAAGAGGCGGTGCAACAGCTGCAGGCGCAGATGCAGGTAGAGAACGTGTTGGTGACGCTCTCTGAGCGCGGGGTTTACTGCCAGTCTAAGAACGGGGAGAAAACCTACCTGGATGCCCACATCAGAGCCATCTCAGACGTGTCTGGCGCGGGAGACACCGTGGTGAGCATTGCCGCCTTGAGCCTGGCGCTGGGCTTACCGTTACCAGCCCTGGCCGAACTGGCGAACCTGGGGGGCGGTCTGGTCTGTGAACATGTGGGCGTGGTGCCGGTAGACAGAAACCAACTGCTGGAGGAGGCCCAAAAATCTCAGGTGCTACAGCGCGAATTGGCTGGGTTAGTGTTTTAGTGCCCCTTGAGCAAAGAAGTAGAGAATTAAACCAAAAGCCGTTTTGGCCTGTTTTTCAGAAAACAGGCCAAAAACGGCTTTTGGTTGGTGAGGTATATTACCGCTGGCTATATTCTTTCACTGTCTGGATAAAACACTTCACTTTCTCCGGATCTGTGTCTGGGTAAACCCCATGGCCCAGGTTGGCAATGTGGCGGTGCGGCCCAAAGGCATCCAGCATTTTTCTGGTCTCCTGCTTCACACCTTCAAAAGAATTGTAAAGGGCGCACGGGTCCAGGTTGCCTTGCAGGGTTTTGTTTTCGCCAATGGCCTGGCGCGCTTCCTGAATGTTCATGTTCCAGTCAAGGCCAATAACCTGGCAGTCCAGTTGGGCAAAATCTGCCATGGCAAAGAAAGCGCCTTTGGCGAAGACGGTTACCGGAACCTCTGTCAGGGCTTTGCAGATCTGGTCAATGTACCGGTAAGAGAACTCCTGGTAATGCGCCGGGGGCAGGATGCCCGCCCAGGAATCAAAGATCTGAATCAAATCGGCGCCCGCCGCCACTTGCGCTTTGAGGTAGGCAATGGTGGTGTCGGTGATTTTCTGCAGCAGCCTGTGAGACAGCTCCGGCTCCGTGTACAGCATTTTCCTGGCCTTTGAGAAGGTTTTGGAGCCGCTTCCTTCCACCATATAGGCAAAGATGGTCCAGGGGGCACCGGCAAACCCAATGAGGGGCACGCGGCCGTTCAGTTCCCGCTTGGTGACTTTTATGGCCTCCAGCACGTAGTTCAGGTGCTCATGCGGGTCTGCCACGCGCACATTCTCCACGTCTGCGGCTGTTTTGATGGTGTTGGGGAACAACGGGCCCCGCTTCTCAATCATTTCATAGGTGCAGCCCATGGCCTCTGGCACCACCAGAATATCAGAAAAGATAATGGCGGCATCTACGTCCAGCAGGTCTACCGGCTGAATGGTGACCTCGGCGGCCAGTTCAGGGGTTTCTACCAACTCCTTGAAACCTGAGAGGCGTTCGCGCACGGCACGGTACTCAGGTAAGATTCGGCCGGCCTGGCGCATGAGCCACACGGGCGTTCTTTCAGTGGGCTGCCCTAAGGCGGCACGCAAGAATAGATCGTTCTTCAATTGCATAGCGCAAAGATAAGGAATGAGGTTGGAGTCTGGTAAATCTTACCGGAAAAGGAGGGGGAGGTGTTGCGTTTTAGGGCTGTTTTCTGAAAAACAGCCCTAAATCGGAAATAGGGGCGTTTGGCTGCTACCTGAACAGGGCCAACAGAGCCGTCACGATAAAGCTCACCCCCAGGGACAGCACAATAAAGCCCATGATCCTAGACAGGGCGGCTAACCCGGCTTTGCCCATGAACATCATGAGGCGCGGCGAGAAGAACAGGATCACGTAGGTGATGAAGCCTAACAGCACAATGGCCAGCACGGTAAGCCCCATGTCTATGATGGTAAGAGACTTGGTGAAAAGGCTGATCACCACCGCAATAGAACCGGGGCCGGACAGCAGCGGCATGGCCAGCGGTGTGAAGGAAATGTCTTCCTTCTCCACCCCTTCGGCCACCACGTCTTTGGAGATTTTCTTGCCTTCCTCGGCTTTGGGGTTGAGCAGGTCAAACCCGGCCCGCATGATCATGATGCCGCCCGCAATACGGAGGTCGTGAATGCGCAGCCCGAAGAAATCCAGCACCGCCTGCCCGGCAATGAAAAAGACCGTCAGGATCAGGATCATGTACATACAGGCCCGCAGCGCCTGCTGGTTGCGGCGGGCGGTAGTGTCATCCTGGGTAAGCGTTAAGAACACGGGCATGGCCCCAAACGGGTTTACCACCGAGAAAAGGGCCGAAAAGGTTGCCAATAGAATTTCCATCGCGTCTAAAATAGAGAATTCTGCAGGAATAACAATTGGGGCGGGGCCTAAAAGAGAAAGGGAAGGCACATGGCCTTCCCTTTCTCTTTTAAATCTATTTCTGTTGCTTACATAAAGAAGCTGAACAAGGCTGTGCGCAATTGCCCAAAGAAACCCGGGGCAGAAGATCTTGCCGGCACCTGTTTAGGGTTGTTGCGGGGCTGCTGACGGTTCTGTAACCGCTGCAAAGCCAATACAAGCCATGACTTGGCAGAATCATTGCGCTCTATAATGCCAGAGACGCCTGGGTGCCAGAGGTGCAACACGTTTCTCCCTTCTAAAGAAGGGGTCATCACATAAAGGTGTGTTCTGTCCTGCTGGGCTAGAAGCAGTTTCACCAACGCCACATCTGGTTCAAAATTCAGTGCTTCACGCCCGCCAAACACAATGATTTCACGGCTTGAATTTCTGGCTTCGTCAAACTGCCGCTCATACTCCTCATAAGAAAAAGAGCGTATCTCAATTGGTTTGAGATAATTGTTTTGCTTATTTAACGCTTCGCACAAAGACCCGGCAAACGCTTTGTCATCTTCTAAGAGTAAGAGTCGATATGTATGTGACATTTAAGAAAATAGCTTTTGGAGATTTGCTTCAAAAGTAGCAGGTTAACAAGGCGCATTTACGGGAAATAAGCCAAATGGGTTTTAATTATTGCTAAATCCGTATTTTTACGCGATAAACATTTTCTTGCCGATATATAGCAAGAGTGTAATATTTTTAAAAAATATGAAAAATTTAAGATTGGGGATTCTGGGGGGCGGTCAGCTGGGACGTATGCTTATTCAGGCGGGGTTAGACTTCAATCTACACGTGCGGGTGCTAGACCCTGATGAGAATGCCCCCTGCCGTTACCTCTGTGAGGAGTTTGTGCACGGTGACTTCAAAGACTATGACACGGTGTATGCCTTCGGGAAGGGCTGTGAGGTGCTGACCATTGAGATTGAGCACGTGAACGTGGAGGCGCTGTTCCAACTGGAGAAGGAAGGCGTACAGGTGTATCCTACGCCTGCCTCGCTGAAAACCATCCAGGACAAGGGCCTGCAGAAAGAATTCTTTCAGCAGAACTCCATTCCCACCGCAGAGTACAGGCTGCTGAAAGACACTGCAGCACTGGAGGCGAACTTAGATTTCCTGCCGGCTTTTCAGAAACTCCGCCGCGGCGGGTATGATGGCAATGGCGTAGTGCGGCTTTCTTCTGCCAGCGACATGCCTAAAGCTTTCCAGGGCCCCACAGTACTGGAGAAACTGGTGCCCTTTGAAAGGGAGATCTCTGTGATCTGCGCCAGGAACACCAAAGGCGAAGTGAAGGCCTTTCCGGTGGTGGAGCAGGTCATGCACCCAGAGCATAATCTGGTAGACTTTCTGCTGGCTCCCGCCCAGATTGCCTATAAACTGCAACGCCTGGCCATTGAGATTGCCACGCACGTGACTACGTCTCTTGACATAGTTGGTCTGCTGGCGGTAGAGATGTTTGTGACCCAGGACGGGCAGATTCTGGTGAATGAGGTGGCCCCAAGACCCCATAACAGCGGGCACCATACCATGAAAGCCAATGCCACCTCCCAGTTTGAACAGCACCTGCGGGCTATTTTAGGATTGCCTTTGGGTGACACCGAACCCCACTGCCCCGCAGTTTTGCTTAATCTTCTGGGTGAAGCGGGCTATTCTGGCCAAGCCGTGTATGAAGGGCTGGGGGAAACACTGCAGGAGCCGGGCGTGCACCTTCACCTCTATGGGAAAAAGTTTACCCGCCCGCACCGCAAAATGGGCCATTTAACCGTGCTGGCCCCCACCATTGACGAAGTAAAACAGAAAGCAGAACGCGTAAAGAATATACTAAAAATTATTGCATGAGCCAAGCAGAGAAAAGTGCGCCGCAGGTAGGCATCATTATGGGCAGTCAGTCTGACCTGAAAGTAATGTCAGGCGCCGCCGATATCCTGGAGCAGTTAGGGATCCCGTTTGAGTTGACCATTGTGTCTGCCCACCGTACGCCCCACCGCATGGTGGAGTACGCTGAAAGTGCCCGTAAAAAAGGCTTGAAAGCAATTATTGCCGGAGCCGGTGGCGCCGCCCACCTGCCGGGCATGGTGGCCGCCCTGACCACTTTACCGGTCATTGGTGTACCTGTTAAGTCCAGCAACTCCATTGACGGCTGGGATTCCATCCTGTCTATCCTGCAGATGCCTAACGGGGTACCGGTGGCTACCGTGGCGTTGAACGGAGCCACCAATGCCGGGTTGTTGGCGGCCCAGATTTTAGGCACCACCAATGCCGTAGTGGCAGATGCTCTTGAGAAATACCGCACCACCCAGCGCGAGAAAGTAATGCGCTCAGTGGAGCAGCTGCACCGCGGAGACATTGACGTTGATTAACCACCCGTTTTGATACACTTCCTTCAATTGACAGATTCTGCCACGCCCGGGTTCGCTCAGGCGTGGCAGTTGTATGAAGAGGCGTTTCCAGAAGCGGAGCGCAGAAGCCCAGAACAGCAGCAGGCGTTGCTTGGGGAACCGCAGTACTGTTTTCTGAGCTTACTGGATAATACTACTTTTAAAGGTCTGCTTGGGGTGTGGCAGCTGCCGGGGTTCTGTTTCATTGAGCACTTTGCCGTAGTGCCTGGCCTGAGGGGACAGGGAATAGGGAGCCAAGCGTTGCGTCAGTTCATGCAGTCTTCGGCTACGCCCATGGTGCTGGAAGTGGAGCCGCCGCAGACAGAGAGCAACCGCCGGCGCATCAAGTTTTATGAGCGGCTCGGCTTCTGCCTGAATGGGTTTGATTACCGGCAGCCGCCGTACGCCCAGGATAAACCCTGGGTACCGCTGCTCCTGATGTCTTATCCTGAAAAACTCTCTACCACTACCTTTCAAAAGGTGAAAGAGCAGCTGTACAGAAACGTGTACCAGGTGTAGTTTCTGTTGTTGGGCTACTTTTCAGAAAACACCCTAAAAACAGACGTTGAGCATCTTCTTAAATAACTTAAGTTGCGAGTTACTCGATGATTTGATTTAAGGTATAGGCGAAGATAAACAGGATTAGCTTTAGGATGAATCCCTGTGGTGTGACGGCGTGTATTTTTTTGGGGAAGAAATTAGTGATGCCGGAGAAGGTGGTTTCGATGCGCTTGCGGTAGTGGTTTTTAAGGAAAGCGATGTGTGGTTCATCTGGTCTTTTGCTGTTTGACTTGCGGCAGGCGAGCAGCTCCACCTGCTCGCACTCATTTAGCAGGTCCTCCACCTCATAGCAGGTGTAGCCGGCGTCTGCATAAATGCGGCTGCCTTCTGGCAGGTCCAGGGGCATGGCCTGGAGCGCCGTTACATCGACAAAGGATCCGGCCTGGATGAAAAAATCCACTGGCACCCCTTCCTGCGTGGTGATGACTTGCACCCGGAAGCCATAGAAGTAGCGCCGTTTGCTCACCGACTTGCCCCGGTAAGCTTCCCCTTGCAGCAGGTGCGAGCGGGCGATGCGGATGTTGTCGCACACGGCCACGGGAAAAGAGTCGATCAGGTAGCTGCAGGAGGTATTGAGTTGCTTCAGGCTACGTGCCAGGGCCGAGAAGAGGGCCAGCAGCTGGGGCTGCAGGCGGTGCAGGCGACGCACGAAGCCCGACTTATCGATCATGCGCACCCCATGGTGGTTTTGCATGTAAGAGCAGGCCGAGTGGAGGTTGCCGTAAAAGAAGCGCGCCGAGAGCAGCGCCGTGGTCAGCACCTCGGCATCGCTTAACTTGCAGTGAATGTCATCTTTCCTGCCGATGGCATGGAAGAAATCGTCGATAAAGCAGTATATTGTAATGGTCTGTTCTGTCATGGCTTTTACGGTTTAAAAGGTTCTCAAACTTTAAAACGTACCAGAGCCTCTGGCAGAACAGATTTTTTTATTTTAACCCTCCTGGAGTATTACGCAACTTGAGTTAAATAGTTGACTCGTCTGCGAGAACGGCCATGCAAAGCGCTGGCCAAAATTGTATTGGAGGCCCATAATGGTGCCTTGACGGCGAAGAATGCGCAAAGGCAGGTTTCTGTCATAGCCTTTTCCGCACAACCGTCTATATTCAAACATGCCCTCAAAAGGCAAAGCCCACTGCAACGGAAATTTGTTGCGTTTTGGTAAGGATGCCCATATACTCAGAGAACCCGTTGCCCCCTTCATACCTTGCTTCCAGCGTTATCTGGTGCTTTGGCCAGGCCGGCAGGATTAGTCCAACGCCCGCAAGGTAGCTCTGGGCATACTTCCGGTAGTCTTTCAGGTAAGGTGCCTGCTCGGTTGTACTGCTGCTTTGATGAATAAGGGTTCTGGTCATTTCTGTCTCATCTTGAACAGATACTGCGTAGGCATTGGCAAAACCAACGTTCACAAAAGGGGTAAGTTTGCCTACCGGAAAAGAGTACCGCAGTACCAGGGGGAGTTTGAGGTAGTGAAACTCCAACAGAATATCATAGTCATACCGTACTGCAGGTTCAGATTCTGTGACCGTTTTAGAGTACTTGTGGGGTTGGTACTGCAGCTCAAACTGCAGGGCAAGTTTGTAGTTCAGCCAGGGGAGCGTGAGTTGGTAGAACAGGCTGGCCGTAGGCTGAAAAGAGGTAAACGTCTGGTTATACCGGGGCCGCACAGAGCTGGCCTCTACTTTGAGGGTAGTGTGGGTGGCGCCCGTTAAAACTCCCCAGGAAGAAACCGTCTTTTTGGGTTGGGCCACATAGCTCTGGCCCGGGGGAGTGCCGCACTGGCTGTTATAGTCAGACACGTATTTGATGAGTTCTTTTTCTCTGAACTGCAATGGTTTGGCTCTGGCAGCCAATGCTGGGCAATGGCTGAAGGCTTCCTGCAATGTGCCTCTGAATAGATTGTAGGGCACAGACACCCGCTTGCCTTGCACCATTTCAACGGCTTTGTACTCCACCAGCTCCCGCAACGAGTCGTTTTGCTGGAGGTAAAAGTGGTCTTTAGAATCTGCGTCCCGGAACAAATAGAGACTGGCGTTCCCTTTCACCAGCACGGTGAAGAAATGGAAACGGGCCGTGTCACCGGTTCCCAGCCTCTTAGTTTCAAAATGATAGCCCGCCTGCAAACCATAGCCCTCAATCTCAGTAGGAGAATAGATTTCCGCCGCGGCTTCCGGTGACCTTTTAAAGACAACTTTGGCCGCGCTTCTGCGGTCGCCCCTTTGGTCTACCAGCCCGTGTACCGTGTCCTGCCGCTGGAGAATGTACCCTGGTTTGAAATTACGTTGCGCAAAGGCAGATGGAAACAACAGCAGGAGCAGGCAGGGGAGGAGCAGTTTTTTCATGTAGAATGGCTGGGAGACAAAACTAAGACAATTACTGGAACACAGGCATAGGCGGCAAAATTTGTGCAGCCTTCAAAGGAAGTAAGGAACGCCGGAAGCCTGAGGTGCTGACGCTGTTCAGTAGCACTTCCTGTTTTAGACCTGTTTTTCTGAAAATAGACCTAAAACGCAGGAAACAGTTTTGTGCCAAATACGCTATGCTCCAGTATGGACTCCGGCAGAAAACAACAAATCTTCCTCATTCGGCACGCCAGGCCTCTGGTTGACCGCCGCGGCTGGTTCAGCAAAACCCAAGCGCAGCAGTTTTTGCAGGACTACCAGGTGGCAGAGGTGGAGGAGATCTTATCCCCGCAACTACCTCCGGTACTTCCTCCGGTTAAAAAAGTCTACTGCAGTCCGCTGCCCCGGGCCATGGCCACTGCGCACATGCTGTTCGGGCCGGAGGCCGAACTGGTGGTAGACCCGGTGTTCAGGGAGTTTGAAAGCAGCATCTGGGGGCTGCCGATGGGGAGGTTCCCGTTAAGCTGGTGGCAGGTTCCGTCTAGGGTTCTATGGTTTTTGGGGCTTCACCAGAAAGGCATGGAAAGTTTCAGGAAAGCCAAAGTGCGGGCCGCGCTGGCGGCAGAGCAGTTAGCCCAGGAGGCGGGGGCGAAGGGCGTGGCGGTGCTGGTGGCCCACGGTTTTGTGAACGAGTTTATCAAACGGGCCCTGGTTAAAAAGCAATGGGAAGTGCTGGTGAACGGTGGGCGCGGCTACGTAGGCGTTACCCAACTAGGGCGCGAGTAGCGTTTCAGGCCTGTTTTCTCAAAAACAGGCCGAAAACAGAAACTGTTACGCTGCCACCTGCGGGGCCTGGTACTCCAGGGGAGGCAGATCAACTTGTTACCGCTTCAGGCATTTTAAGAAGAGTCCCCTTCAGGCTTTGGGGGATTGAAACAAATAAATATATTGGCTGCCAACTAACCCGCACGTTCTATGCGACTCACGCAATTTACGGTTGTTCCGGCCTTGCTGCTGCTGCTAAGCTGCAGCCCCTCCCAGCAAATGCACGCCCCGGTCCCCAGAAATCCTTTAGACACAATTTTAAAGGAATTCCATTCTCCCCAGGGAAAACAGGTGCTGGTGGTGGCGCACCGCGGCGACTGGCGTAATGCCCCTGAGAACTCCTTGCAGGCCATTCAGAATGCCATAGACATGGGCGTAGACATTCTGGAAATAGACATCCAGAAAACCCAGGACGGCCATTTGGTGCTCCTGCATGACCAAACCCTGGACCGCACCACCAACGGTAAGGGCAAAGTGGCTGACCATACGCTGGCCCAGGTCAAAAAGCTGTACCTCAAAGGCGGGCACGGCGTTGTCACAGAGCACCGCGTTCCCACCCTGCAGGAGGCCCTGCTGCTCATGAAAGGCAAAGTGATGGTGAACCTTGACAAAGGCTATGATTATTTTAGAGAGGCCTACGCGGTACTGGAAGCCACCGGCACGCGGCAGCAGACCATTCTGAAAAGCGGTCACCCTTACGGCAAAGTGGCCCGGGAAAATGGGGAGGTCTTGCAAAAAGTCCCCTTTATGCCGGTGGTGTGGCTGGAGAAGAAGGAGACCCGCCAGATTATGGCAGACTACCAGCGGGAGCTGAAGCCCGCGGCATTTGAGATTGTCTTCAAAACCGATACCTCTGCCGTGCTCCAGGAGTTTCAGGCCATTAAAAAGGGCGGGGCCCGGGTGTGGGTGAACACGCTGTGGCCAAGCCTCAACGCCCGGCATCATGATGATTTGGCCGTGGAAGGACAAAAGCCTGATGAAAGCTGGGGCTGGGTTCTGGAAAAGGGAGCCAACATCATCCAGACAGACCGGCCAAGGGAACTACTGGCGTACCTCCGCCGGCGCGGGCTGCACCGGTAAGCCTGTAAGGCGACACTTCACGGGCGGTGTCTATTTTCGGCCTGTTTTTCAGAAATCAGGCCGAAAACAGACACCGCTATTTTTAATAGGGAAAGCTTTTTCTGGGTTTGGGCGCTTTTTTCACAGAAGAGGCGGTGTAGCCCCCGTCATAGAGCCGGCCGAAGTTGATTTTCAGTTTCTCAGGGAACTCCACCAGGTTGCTGCAGTTTACCTGTCTCAGCGCACGCAGGGTCAGTTCTGCGCAGGCGTAAGAATCTGCCGCGGCCCGGTGGTGCTTGAACTGGATGCCGTGCCGGTTGCAGAGCGACTTGAGATCATACTGCGGCAGCCCCTGCCATACTTGTTTGGAGAACTGCACGCTGCAGGCGTACTGCAGCTCAGGGAAGGGGAGTTGGTAGGTGTTGAGGGTGGCGCGCAAAACGCTCATGTCAAAGCTGGCGTTATGGGCAATGACCAGTTGGTTCTGCAGCAGCGGCTTCAGCTCGTGCCAGAGGTGGTGAAACTCCGGGGCGTGGGCCACTTCCTTTGGCTGGATACCGTGCACGGCCATGTTAAAGCTGTTGAAGTACGGGTAAGATTTGGGCTTGATGAGCCACGCCTGGGTGTTGGTGATCTGCCCGTTCCTGACAAAGGTTAATCCAATCTCACAGGGGCTGTCCCGCTCAGGGGTGGCGGTTTCAAAATCAAGGGTGACAAAATCCATGCAGGTACTTTTTTGAGGCCGCAAGTTACAACGGTTCTGTGGGAAGACCTGCGCACACTGCGGGTTAATCAAAAAAGCCATAGGGGGAGGGCGGTTGCGTTTTGGGGCTGTTTTAGGAAAAACAGGCCAAAAACAGGAAAAGGGTTTTCGGCAGGGCCGAAAAAAAAGCCACTCTTTAGTAGAGTGGCCTTAGGTGCTGGTGTTGATTTGTTTAGTTGAGCCCAATGGGGTTTGACACCTTCTTGAAATCCAGGTCCAAATAATTCGCAGCAGACAAGGCCTCTTCTAAATGCTTATGCCCCTCTTTTCTGATGGGGTATAAACAGCCTTCTTCATCTAGTACAGCAATAGGGCTGACCTCAGGCAGCACCTTCAGGGTGGTCTTGGCAAGTACCAGTGTTTCCTCTTCTAAAAAGGCGGGGGTACCGTTTCGGGAGTAGATGGCGTAATGCATAAATTTTTTCGTAAGCTTCTGTTTACGAGGATGTAATGCATTGGTTGTGAGAAGCTTTTAAGAGCTTGATTAAATTTTGATTTTGCAGGCGAAAATGGGGAGCGAAAGGATCTGGCAATGCATTCTTTGAGCAGCATAAGAGCGCTATGGAGAGAGAAAAAGACGAAGTCAGGTTCTTTTGATACCCCTTTGCAGACCGAAAGACAACTTTAAACAATTTCTAAATTTTTTTAAAATTTTCAGGGCTTGTTCAGTAAAGTAACTTCCAGTGAAAAAGAACTAAATTAATATTTGTACCAAATCTGATATTTCAATAGTTTAGTATTATTCATCTTCTATTTCATTAAGTATCTAACTAAATAATTTTTATTAACTATACTTGAAATTCATGAAAAAGTATTATTTCCTCTCTTCGCCCTTGCGGTTGTTCTTTTCTTAGGAAGTTGCCAAGAAGATGATAGTGTACTAGGCCAACAATCTGATCCTCAAAATCTAACTGTTTTGCAGGCTCAAGAATTTTATTCTTCTGAAATTGCAAACTCAAAAGGTAAAACTGGTAGTGAAAACAAGAAAAAGACTAAGAGGGTTTACCCTAATGTAATGCCGCAATGGCAAAAGGCTAAAATTGTGGAAGATATGCGGTATCACGTAGTGGAGGTACCAGTTAAGATGGAAAAAAGTTTAGCGTTTAAATTAGAGGGATCAACTGTAAAGCCAAACGGCAATTCTAAACTTCTAGTTTTAAAGGATAAAAGAACAGGAGAACTGATTGCAGCACTAATGCATGCATACTCAACTACTGGTGTTGAGTTGACTAAAATTGAATACAAGACAAAGCCAAAAGACTTCAGCGGTTTAATCTTCTACACAACCTTAGAGGGTGTTTTTGTAAACGGTTATTCTTATGAGAAAGGTAAACTTGTTGCCTCGGTAAAAGAGTCTGTCATTGAACAAAAGCAATCTGCTCGCAGCTATTGTAATGACTATGGTTATGTAAGATATGGGAGAGAACTTGTACAGTCAGACTAGAAGGCCCTGACTATTGTTCTGAGCCCTATCTGGTTGGATATGAGTCTGTACCTCTTTGTCAAACTTTCTATACAGAGCAACTTGAGCCAGCTGATGGTTGGGATGGTGGCGGGTATGGTGGTGGAAATATAGTAGTAATTGATATTCCTAAAGTCTTATCTCCAAGGTTGGACAATTTAATAAATACCTCCACTCTTACAGATGCTGAGAGAGCCAAACTGGAGAGTATTCTGAATAAAATCTTTGAGAATTGTACCGGAGCCGCATTATTAAATGCATTACATTCAAATAATTTAAAATTTGACTTCAAGACAAATCCAAACCTGAACGGATTAGGCAGCTACAGCCCGATTGAAAAGAGCATAACTTTCAAAGGCGTAAATTCTATGAACTTCGGCACGCTCCAAGAGGAACTCTTCCATGCCTACCAAGACAAGTACCATCAAGTAGGCACTGCCCAATACCTGGGTAAGCCCGGCAGCGCCAACATTGAGTTCGAGGCTAAACTGTTTAGCATGATAAATGAACTATACCAATCTGGAATGCTTGCCTAAATGATTACAGATGCTGATTTCAATGCTTGGGTTTATACAGTAACCAATGATGGAAGAACTTTGCCAAGTTCCTTTTCTCAATTTGGTCTTGATTATTATAAGTTTATACCTGCCTTTAAGAATGCCTTTCCGGACTATGCCAATACAATTGCGAGCGATTTGGAGCCAGGCGCGATATTCAATGTGTACAATTCTTCAAACTGTAAATAAAATTTTATGAAAGCATTAATCATGTTATCCGCCATCGTCGTGCTGTCCCTACAACTGGGCATCTGCCTCGGGCAAAACGCATTTGAACGCAGCAATGCAAAGGGAAAAAGTACCACTTATAAAATAACCGGCTCTTCAAATAATTATAAGGAAGCTATTGCTGTCGCAAATGGCAAAAATATTATTAATGAAAAGTTAAAAAAGAATCCCCCACCCCATTTGACTAATATTGAACTGATTTCTGAACTTAAATTAAATAATATATTTTTATCAGCACTAGGCACGAAAAGGCTTGAACAACTGTCTACGTCAGATTACAGTATGTTGATTACCTTTTATGTTAATGACTTAGGCAAGATATTAGAGTTAGAGTTCATTCTTCCTAAGACTACAATAATTACTCCAGCAGAACTTGAAATATTAGAATCAATGATTTTGAAAGAGCTTTCTTTCAAACTGAATCAAAATGAAATGAATGGAGCTAAACTATTTCAGCTTCTTAAGCTACAACGCTACAAGGATTTGCTTTAGCTGCACTTAGTTCTATAATGCTATAGAAAAGCCTTGCTTATGTAATAGTATTTCTATGGCATTAATAAATCCGAATTAATAAGGCTTTCTACTATAGTTAAACCAGGCATGGGGCTCGAATATACTACGACAGCAACTAAATAAGGCAAAAAGCATATAGCTACTACCTATGGGGCGGTTTTTTTTTGCCAGGTGCATTAAATTTTTATTACCAATTATTTTCAAGTAAAATTAAAACATAAATGGATAAACTGGAAGGAGGAAATGTTAGTAGAATTAATGTCGGCCTTAATTTCTTATCTTCAAATCAAGCTTCTAGTCCTGTGTTTCTTGGTTGGGGAGGTTGTAAGTAATATTATGAAAAATGAAGCAAATCAAATAATTAGTGTAATAAAAGAGGCCTATCCAAGTTTGCAGGAATATAGTTTTGATAAGTACCCTACCAATTCAAGTCTGCCTGAACTTTCAAAAATATGTAACCTTGCCGAAGCTAATAATGGAATATGGATTTCTTTTTTAGATTACCTAAAAAAGTACTATGGTGAAGAACAAGTTACTGATAACACATTGCTGATACTTAAAGAGCCCTGCTATAGGTGTGCAATTAAGAATCTTAATGAAACTGAGGTTGTAGAGGTTTTTAATATTCAAATTAGTGTACTTGTTAAAGGTTTTTATATCTATTTCCAAAGGGTAGAAAGAGAACCCATAATGAAGAATATTAAAATTTATAACCCGGAAGAATTTGAATCAGGCAGCTATCACAAAATAGTAGGACAGGTTTCTCAATACTTTCCTTATCACCAACTTCTTGATCATCGTTTTGTTTTTTCAGAGGTTTCAGATGTTAAAGTGCCGAATAAGTATAGTGATGAAAAGGTGAAAGTCTTTGATTGTATATTCAGTGATAGGATGTTGTGATGGTTTGTGTTTTTTAATATGATAGAATATATCCTCTTAAAAAAAATACTGCATTGTGGAGAGATATATTTTTTAACAATATTCATTTTTCTGTTAGTTTACTTCTTTAAGTATCAATTAATCACTTTGTCTTTTGTTATACCCTATATTAAAGATGTGAACTCCTCAAGTTATGAATAAATTGTTTTATTATAATTCATGCCTTGTCATATTTCTGTGTTTTTCATGTGTGCAAAACAGTTACCTAGGGAGTAAAAGGTTCCCTAACGAATATGGCCAAATCAAAGTTTCAGTTTTTTCTAATGGACATCCTGATAGCGTCATCTTCAGGGGTAGGTTCTTGGATAAGAAAACATCTACGGGGGGGGGGGGGGGGGGGGGGGGGGGGGGGGGGGGGGGGGGGGGGGGGGGGGGGGGGGGGGGGGGGGGGGCGGGGGGGGGGGGCTTGTGGGGGGTTCACAAATATTTAAATAATATTCTTGCGCGGGCGCGCCCGCCTTTTTCCGGTGTGGGTGTTTTGGGTTTTTTTTTAAAAAAAACCCCCCCAAACCCCCCCCCTGTGCTTCCTGTTCCCAATTGCGTAGCTACTCCGGGAAGTATGTTTCCAGCAGTTCCTGCACTTTCTCTGCCGTCAAGGGCTTGGTTAGGTAAGCCACGCCGCTGGCAGAGGCCCGCTCAGTATCCTGGCTGTGTTCTGAGGTGGTGAGCAGGGCCAGGACCACATCGCGCCTGAAGTCTTCATTCAGACGGTTGAAAAGCTCCAGGAACTCAAACCCGTCCATGACGGGCATGTTGATGTCCAGCAGGATCAGAGACGGCTTGAAATACTCTGGGGCTGAGGCATCATAGTGCCCCTGGCTGATGTTGTATAAGTAATCAAAAGCCTGTTTCCCGTTGCGGAACTCCTTAATTCTATCAGTCAGCTCCATCCTGCTGAGCAGGCGGTTGTTCAGGAAATTGTTGGTATCGTCGTCATCTATGAGCAAAATGCCCTTTAATTTTTTCATGCCTTATTTGAGGTGTCTTTCACATGGGGAACGAAATAAAGAGAGAAGGTGGTTCCTTCGCCCAGCGTGCTCTGCACTTTCACTTTCCCACGGTGGTTATCCATGATCCGTTTTATGATGTATAGCCCCAGCCCGCTTCCTTCAACGTGATCATGAAACCGCCGGAAGAGTGAGAAAAGCTGCGGCCCGTGCCGCTCCAGGTCCATGCCTATGCCGTTGTCCCGCACCGCAAGGACTATGGAACGCTCCTGCAGTTGAGAAGTGAGGGCAACGCGGGTAGGCCTTGACGGCTCCCGGTACTTTAAGGCATTGGTGAGCAGGTGGTACAGCAGGCTGTGCAGGTTCTCTCTGGAAAAATACACCGCCGGTGCCCCGGAAAAATCTGCCGTTATCTCAGCGTTGGCCGTCTGGATCAACGCTTGCAATTGGGTTTTCACCGCAGCCAGCACCTCTGAGAAGGACACCATCTCCAGCCGCCCCTGGTCTACCGGACGTTGAATTCTACTGACTTCGGCCAGGTTGTTCAGCTTGCGGTTGATCTGCGACACAGAATTGTCAAGCCGCGTGAAAAGGTCGCCAAGCGCCGGGTTGTTGGGCGGCAGCTCCTCTTTGATCACCTGCACCAGCCCGGCCACGTTCAGCACCGGCCCTTTTAGATCACGGGAGGCGTAGTAGACAAAATCATCCAGGTCAGCGTTGAGGCGCACCAGTTCATAGTTTTTGGAGATCAACTGCTTCTCTGTGCGTTTGCGGGTGTCTATCTCCCGCTCCAGGTCTTTGTTGGCGGCATTCAGCTGCCGGCTGCGCTGCTGCACCCGGCGTTCCAGCTCCTCCTGGGTTTCCCTGAGCGCCGCCTGGGCTTTTTCCCGTTCCTGCACCTGCTCCAGCAGCTCCTGGTTGGCTCTCTGTAACCGGATCTGGCTGGGAATGGCCAGCAGGCCGGGTATGGCCTTGTACAGCAGAAACGCTGTGACCACCGCCGCCACCCCCAGCACCAGCTTCACAATGAGAAGAACCGGCAGCCACTCCCGGGTCCCCACCAGGTTGATCACGTGCACAGATGCCGCCAGCAGCGCCATTACCCCAAACAACAGCAGCACAATGCGCCGTTGCAGGTCATCACGCTTTACAGTAAGGTAGAAGAGCAAGGGCGCCACACACAGATACGCCACCGCCGCCAGCAGTTCACTCACCCAAAACACCCATCCTACCTCAGAGGCAGCGGCATTGGGCGAAATCTGCGCTTGTAACTGAAACAATAGCACCAGATGAGTCATAAGAGGTTCAACTTAAGTAAAACGGTGCCCATTGGGGTAAAGTTGTTTATAAAATTCCTGAAAGACTATTTCAATGGAAAATACCGGCGGGCATGAAGCAAAACGGCCAGCCGGATTTGCTTCCGGCTGGCCGTTTTGGGGTTGTTTTCAAAAAAGTAGCCGGAAACAGACGGGCTAGTCCAGGTACCCTTGGGCACGCATCCAGTCATCATTGTAGATTTTGCCCAGGTAGCGGGTGCCGTGGTCTGGCAAAACCACCACCAGCGTGTCTTGCTCAGTGAGGTGCTCTTTGGCATATTCCAGGGCTCCGTACACGGCAGATCCGCAGGACCAGCCTACAAACAGCCCTTCTTCTTTGGCCAGACGGCGGGTCATGAGCGCCCCGTCTTTGTCAGTTACCTTAATAAAGGTGTCTATGAGGCTGAAGTCAACGTTCTTGGGGAGAATGTCTTCGCCAATTCCTTCTGTCGCGTACGGGTAGATTTCGTTTTCGTCAAAGACGCCGGTCTCCTTGTATTTTTTGAACACCGAGCCATACGTGTCAATGCCCACCACCTTGAGGTCTGCGTTTTGCTCTTTCAGGTATTTGGAGATGCCGCAGATAGTACCTCCCGTGCCCACGCCCGCCGCAAAGCAGGTAATTTTACCGTCTGTCTGCTGCCAGATCTCCGGGCCGCTGGTGTCATAATGGGCAGCGGTGTTAGAGAGGTTGTCATACTGGTTGGGGTAGAACGAGTTGGTAATCTCCTGGTTCAGGCGCTTGGCTACTGAATAATAGGAATCTGGGTGCTCTGGGGCCACATTGGTGGGGCATACCACCACTTCAGCACCCACCGCTTTCAAGATGTTGATCTTCTCTGGGCTCTGCTTGTCAGACATGGTGAAGATGCACTTGTACCCCTTGGCAATGGCGGCCAGCGCCAGGCCCATGCCTGTGTTTCCAGAGGTTCCTTCTATAATGGTCCCCCCCGGTTTGATGATGCCCGCTTTCTCAGCGTCTTCTATCATGCGCAGGGCCATGCGGTCTTTTACAGAGTTGCCCGGGTTGAAGTATTCAACCTTGGCGAGCACGGTGGCTTTCACCCCCTCGGTTACCTTGTTCAGCTTAACCAGCGGTGTGTTGCCTATGGCTTCAACTATATTATTGAGATACATCTATGCGTGTTTTAGTCTATTACTCAGAGTCAACCACAAAAGTAACCAAAAAATTCATACCTGCCGGACAAGGGGGTACTACCACCGCGGGTCATAGAAACTGGTGGTGTCTTTGAACAGCCGGTTGTACCGCAGCCGGGCCTGCCGGAGGGAGTCCTGCCGGAGAATGGCTCTCTCAGCGGCCTTCTGCCGGTCGCGCTCCTCTTTGAGCTGGGAGAGCCGCCGCCGCTGCTTGCCTTCTTTTGAGAATTGGTCATAGAGGAAACTGAGCGGGCTGGAGAAAATAGCAGGGTCTTCTGGCGGGCTGGGCGGAATGATGATGCGGGGCACCATGGGGTTCATGCGCGGCTTAGGCGCTGGCGGACGGGGCTTCATGTTCCGGAGCACGCGGTCTACCTTCTCCTGGCTCAGCTGTGACACCCGCACCTCCTGCAGTTGCACGCTCTCCTCCTCCAGCAGAATATTGGTTCTGAGTTCAGTTACGCTGCGCAGGGCCGGCACATAGACTTTCTGCTTGTAGCCCAAAGCCTTGAAGACGAGCGTATCTGAGGCCGGCATCTGCACCCTGAACCTACCTTGGTCATCTGTGGCTACGCCCGCGCCGTTGCTCTTCTGGTACACAGAGGCGCCTGCAACAGGGGTTTTATCTTTTGCCTGCAGCACCTGGCCACTTACCCACACGTTGTGCCGGTTGGTTTGCGCTTGCAGGGCAAGCAGGGGTAGGAGGCTGCAGAACAAGAAAACAAGAAAGCTCAGGCGCTTCATCATAGAAAGGAAGGCAATGCTAAAAAGGAAAGGCTTGCCCTTTTGTGGGCAAGCCTTTCAAAGTTAACGAGAGAACGGTTAGTTCTCCATTTTTATTTTAGTGTTTTCGGTTTTGATTTTAGACTCGTTACCGTCTTTTTTGATTTTGGTGTCTCCAGATTTATATTTCACTTCGTCACCGTCACGTTTCAGTTTGGTATCACCAGACTCATACTTGAACTCATCACCGTCCCGCTTGATTTTGGTGTCACCGGCTTTGATCTTGGCCTCGTCACCGTCTACCTTCATCTTGGCTCCGCTGTCAGTCTTGTACTTCATGTCCATGTCATAGTACTTGGTGCGGTTGGTCTCATAGAGCTTGAACTGCTGGGGCGTTAAAAAGCCTTTCACCTCTACATCTACATTGCTGTTGATAGACTCCAGCTCGTCATAATACTGGCTGGGGTAGTCACTTGAGTAGGAGGCACTGGACTGCATATTGCTGCCGCCGCTGCTGCTACCGGACATACCGCTGTCAGTGGCCATGTCATCAGACATCATTTGATCGTCCATCATCATACCACCGCTGTCTGAGGCAAGCCCCGCGCTTTGGTTATTGCCACTGAACCGCATCTCCAGCTCGTCCATCTGGCGGGCACGGTTATAGAACAGGGTACGCAGGCGGGCCTGGGCAGCGGTGTCTAATGACAGGTCCTGTGAGACCCGGGTGGCCATGCGGTTGGCCCGCTCCCGGTACTCAGAGTCATAATCATAGTTGAGCGAAGAAGTCTCTTTGCTTTCGCCAGCGGCGCGGTCTGGCGTCTGGCTGTCGTTTTCATTGGTTTCTCTGGAGGTGCCGGCGTCTTCGCGGCATGCGGTGAAAGACAAGGCCCCTACCGCCATCCACATGAATAATAGCTTTTTCATAACAGTTGTATCAGTTTTCAGGAAACCGGCACAAAGAAGTGCCCTGGTTTCCCCCATTGATACGGCAGCGCCCTGGTCAGGTTTTTACCCAATTGCACTATTTAAATAATCCCCAGCTATCATCCTTGCGCCTTCTACAGGTTTACAAAAGCAAAAACCGCTGTTTTTGGCCTGTTTTCATAAAAACAGGCCAAAAACAGCGGTTGCACTTCCAACTAAAAAAACCTTACATAATTCCGCGAAGCGGGTCTATGCTCCCGCCCGTTTGAATTCAAAAACCGTGATCTCCGGCAGAAAGCCCACGCGGCCATGGTAGCCCAGAAAACCCAGCCCCACGTTCACATACAGGTGCTGTTTGCCTCTTTTATAGAGTCCCGCCCACTGCTTGTACACGTATTGCACGGGGCTCCATCTAAACCCGGGAATGTTGACCCCAAACTGCATGCCGTGGGTGTGGCCAGAAAGGGTAAGGTCAATATCCTGGTATTTGGTGTTCACCTCACCGTCCCAGTGCGAGGGATCATGCGAGAGCAACACCTTGAACGGAATGTCTTCTGTGCCGGAATGGGCGCGGGCCAGGCTGCCGTAGCGGGGGAAGTGCATGCGCGTGCTCCAGTTTTCTACGCCCAGCAGGGCAATGCGCTGCCCGTTGCGCTCAAAGACGCGGTGCTCGTTCAGAAGCAGGTCCCAGCCGGCGCGGCGCTGGTGCTGTTTAAGCGCTGTAAGGTTCTCCAGCTTCGCCTCCCGGCTGCTCCACTGCACGTAGTCCCCGTAGTCATGGTTCCCCAGAATGGAATAGACACCGCTGGGTGCTTTTATCTTGGCTAAAATGGGCACGTACGGCTCTAGTTCTGTGGCTACGTTGTTTACACTGTCACCGGTAAACACCACCACATCTGCGGCCTGCTGATTAATGAGCGCCACGGCTTCCTCCAGCGGTTCACCTGAGGAGAAACTGCCCGCGTGCATGTCTGTGATCTGCAGCAGCCTAAACCCGTCAAAGGCCGCCGGCAGGTTGGGGAACTGGAGCGTCACCCGCTTCACCTGGTACGAGTACGCCCCTTTCACCATGCCCCAGATCAAGGTCGCCAGCGGAAGCGCCCCCATGACCAGGGCCAGCTGGTTCAGGAACTTGTGGCGCGACAGGTCAAACTGGGGCTTCTCCGGCCCCCGGAAGGTGTTGGACAAGAATTGGGTAAGCCGCACCAAATCATCAATGAGCAGGAACAGCACCACCACCAGTTTAGAGATGAAGAGAATGAACAGCACGTTGGCCACCTGCATGCGCATAGGGTTGGGCGCGGTGCCGCGCGAGAGCAGCGCCAGCAACAGGGTGCCCAGGGTAAAGAGGCTCACCGCCCAATAGCCAATGTACATGGCCTTTCTCAGCCCCGGCGCCCACGTGTCGGTAACTGTGCGCACCGCCTGAAAAACATAGATATCTATCAGTAAAACGAGTATTAACGTAATGATCAGTCTGGTCATATTTCTTTAAATCCTGAAGCAAAGCGGCAAATCTATGTTGCAACAACGAAGGATGTACGTGAAATTGTAACGCCGCGGTGAACTATTTCTAACGGGTTAGGCTTGTAGAGTCAATTTTGACCTGATTTCAGAAAAACAGCCCAGAAACGCATGTCTACCGTCTACGTTGCCGCCGCCCCGCTCTCCATCAAATCCTGGGCCGAAGAAGACCGCCCCCGCGAGAAACTCCTGCTCAAAGGCCGCGCCGCCCTCTCAGACGCCGAGCTCATTGGCATTCTCATTGGCTCCGGCACGCCCAGCCTCAGCGCCGTAGACGTAGCCAAACTCATTCTGAACGCCGTAGACAATGACTTGAACGCCCTGGCAAGACTCACCGTCAAGGAACTGCAGAAGCACAAAGGCATAGGTGAAGCCAAGGCCATCTCTATTGTGGCCGCGCTGGAGCTTGGCCGAAGACGCAAGGAAGCCGCGCCCGCGGTGAAAACCCGCATCACCTGCTCCACTGACATTTATGAGTACATACGCCCGCACCTGCTGGACCTGCCGCATGAGGAGTTCTGGATCATCCTTTTAAACCGCGCCAATGTGATTATGAAGAAAATCCAGATCAGCAGCGGCGGCGTGGCCGGCACCGTGGCTGATCCCAAGCTCATCTTCAAGCACGCCCTGGAGAACCTGGCCAGCGCCCTTATCCTGGTGCACAACCACCCCTCGGGCCAACTCAAACCCAGCGCCGCTGACATCTCGCTGACCAAAAAACTGCAGGAAGCCGGAAAAGTTTTAGACCTGCCCATCCTGGACCACTTGATTTTCACCGATAGCAGTTACTACAGCTTCGCCGATGAGGATTTGCTTTAGGAATGGCCGGTAGTTCTTTCATAAAGGAAGGCAGTTGCTGACAAGTGGCTGCCTTTTCTGTTTTAGGCCTGTTTTGGGAAAAGTAGGCCGGAAACGGAAATTGGCGCAGACGCTCGCAGGTCCTCCGGACGCTACGAGGTCTTGGGAGCAGGCGGTATTGCGGGGGTCTAGGTTCCTGTTTTTTGCCTGTTTCCTGAAAAACAGCCTGAAAACGCAAAGACGCCCTTCCTTCTCCCCACAGGAGAAGGGTAGGATGAGGGGGTTTAGAGGGAAAAGGCAGGAGTTCCTGGCATAGACCTCACAGGTTTCCAAAACCTGTGAGGTCTTTTGAGCAGGCAGTGTTTCGGGGGCAAACGAATTGAACCTCCCCCTCCGAGGAGGGGAGTTATCTGGGAAACGTAGACCCGCTGGTGTAAACATCCCTCTTCGCCCCCTTACCGTTAAGTTCTACTAAAAGAGGTCGCTCTTCCGAATTTGCAATCCGGAAGCAGGTACAGAGGGGATTTGAAATCCCCGTTCCCTTCTCTCTTGGCTACTGTAACAGATTGCAAAACTTCAGGATATTATCATTCAGGATGGCAAATCCCGAACAGCGGAGAACTTAACGCCCCTACCCTTCAAAGGGGAGTATTGGTAGAAGTAATAATTGTAAGAAGGGTTGCTGTTGCAAAACACGTTGTCAACCACTATTCAACAATATTCCCCTCCTCAGAGGGGTACGGGTAGATTCCTTGCATCTTACACCGCAATACCGCCTGCTCCCAAGACTTCGTAGCGTCCGGAGGACCTGCAAGCGTCTGCGCCAACTGCGTTTCCGGCCTACTTTTCCCAAAACAGGCCCAAAACCACATTTCCACCTCTTGCAAAAATCAACTGAACAAGCTGTCAATTTCTTTCCGAACTTTGCGGGCTCAACCACCTGCCTCCATGAAAGGATTCAAATACATCATCATCCTGGGCGTATTGCTGATTATTGGCTACTGGGTCTCAGACCTGTTCTACAATGATGAGAGCTACAGCCAAGCCGTCTTGAAGTACCGTGAAAACAAAGACCTTAACTTCCGGAGCGTCACCAATTCACCGCTGCCCGACTCGGTACGCCGCCGGTTTGACAAGCTCACCTACTACGCCCCCACCCGCGACTATGAAATCACCGCTGATTTTATGGCAGAGGAACGTCCAGAACCCGTTGCCATGCCCATGACCACCGGCACGCAGGAACCCTATTACGTGAAAGGCAAAGCCGAATTTGAGCTGGACGGCCAGACGCATACGCTCACCCTGTTCCAGAAAGCCGGTTCCACGGCAGACACGCTTTTCATTCCGTTTACTGACCAGACCAACGGCTTTGAGACCTACGGCGGCGGCCGTTACCTGGATGCCATTCCCAACGGCAAAACCATTGTGCTGGACTTCAACAAAGCCTACAACCCGTTCTGCGCCTACAACCCTGAATTTGCCTGCCCCATGCCTCCGGCCGAAAACCGTTTGAAAGTGAAGATCCCCGCGGGCGAAAAAGAATTCGCTCTTAAATAAACTGAGAAGGCCGCCGCCGCTGGCGCGAGTCTCCAGACTCGTGCCGATGGATGAGTGGAGTCTCCAGACTCCATTTTTATTTATGTGGTTCCCGGCGAGTCTCCAGACTCGCACCACTACAAGTCACGAGACTGAAGTCTCGCGCCAGTTGATTTTGCGTTTTCGGCCTGTTTTGGCCAAAACAGGCCGAAAACGCAAAATCTACTCCCCTCTCCGTGGGAGAGGGGCCGGGGGTGAGGTCACAAAATAACGCCCCTCCACTATCCATGTTTACCAGTTTTTGGTAATTTTGAAAATTGTAGCCCAGAAACGGCACAAAGTGCGGCGCAAGCTGCGCCCGTAACCACAGAACACCATGCGTATATCCCTTGATTGGCTCAAGACTTTAATCTCTATAGATAAACCTGCCCAGGAAGTGGGCAAACTCCTCACCGATGCCGGCCTGGAAGTAGAAGGCATTGACACCGTAGAGGTGGTGCCCGGCGGCCTCAAAGGCATGGTCATTGGCGAAGTGCTCACCTGCGCCAAACACCCAGACGCCGATAAACTGAGCGTGACCACCGTGGATATCGGCGAGGCCGAGCCCAAGCACATTGTCTGCGGTGCGCCTAATGTGGCGGCGGGGCAGAAGGTGGTGATTGCCACTGTGGGTGCCACGTTATACCCAGCGGGCGGCGAGCCGTTCCAAATCAAGAAATCAAAAATACGCGGGGCCTTGTCTGAAGGTATGATTTGCGCCGAAGACGAGATTGGCCTGGGCACCGACCACGCGGGCATTCTGGTGCTGGACACGGATTTACCCAACGGAACGCCGGCGGCTGACTATTTTGGACTGGCGTCTGATGAGGTGTTTGAGATTGGCCTAACCCCTAACCGCGCTGATGCCGCTTCACATTTGGGCGTGGCCCGTGACTTGCAGGCGCTGCTCAAAACGCCTTACCAACTGCCAGACCTGAGCGGTTTCAAAGTTGCCAATACCAGCCTGCCTATTTCCATTGAGATTGAAAATACGGTGGCGTGTCCGCGCTACGCCGGCGTGACCATCTCGGGCGTGGCCGTGCAGGAGTCGCCTAAGTGGTTGCAGCAGCGGTTGCGCTCCATTGGTTTGTCGCCTATTAATAATGTGGTAGACGTGACCAACTACGTGCTGCATGAACTGGGCCAGCCGCTGCACGCCTTTGACGCCGCTACCATTAAAGGCGGAAAAATCATTGTAAAAAATGCCACAGAAGGAACCAAGTTCACCACGTTAGATAGCGTGGAGCGCACGCTTCGCGCCGAAGACCTAACCATCAGCAACGCCGAGGAACCGATGGTACTGGCGGGTGTGTTCGGTGGGTTGAACTCGGGTGTGACTGCTGAGACAAAGAACATCTTCTTAGAGAGCGCTTACTTCTCCCCTGCTGGCATTAGAAAGACTAGTCAAATACATGGGATTAAAACTGATTCATCGTTCCGGTTTGAGCGCGGCACGGACCCGAACATGGTCATCACCGCGTTGGAACGCGCGGCACTGTTGATTCAGGAAGTGGCCGGCGGCGAAATTTCTTCAGAGATTGTAGATGTGTACCCAACGCCGGTGCAGCCTACGCAAATCAGGGTGAGCTACGCGAAGGTGCACCAACTCATTGGCCAACACGTCGGCGAAGCCAGAATCAAAGAAATCCTGACGGACTTGGGTATTGAGATAGCCGAGGAAACGGCAGAGGAGTTGCTGTTAACTATTCCACCATTTAAAGTAGACGTGACGCGAGAAGCCGATGTGGTGGAGGAAGTATTGCGCATCTACGGCTATAACAACATCACGCTCAGCGAGAACCTGGCGACCAGCTACCTGGCGCAGTTCCCGAACCCAGACCCGGAGGTGATTACCAAGCGCATTGCTGATGCCTTGGCCGCCAACGGTTTCCTGGAAATCATCACCAACTCGCTTACCAACTCCAACTACTACCAAGACGCTGAGGGCAACACGCCCGCCGAACTGGTGCCTATCCTGAACTACAATTCAGAAGATTTAGACGCCATGCGCCTTACCTTGGTGTATTCAGGACTGGAAGTATTGCGCCACAACATCAACCGCCGTCAGCGCGACCTGAAGGTGTTTGAGATAGGCAAAGTGTACCGCAAAGACGGCGAGAAGTTCAAAGAGAATAACTATTTGGCGCTGTTTCAGACCGGCAACAAAGCCGCTGAGAGCTGGCAACAGGCTACGGCCAAAGCCAATTTCCATGATTTGGCGGGGCAGGTGCAGCAGGTGCTTACGCTTTGCCGTCAGCCGAATTACACGACCAAACCTACCGAGCACCCGTACCTCGCCGGGGGCGTGACTTATCAAAAAGGGGATGTGACGTTGGGCCACATTGGCTTGCTGAAAGACAGCGTCTGCAAGCAGATTGACGTGAAAGAGCAAGTGTGGTACGCTGAACTGAACTGGGATTACCTGTTGCGCAACTATAAAGACAAACTGGTGTTTGAGGAACTCTCCAAATTCCCGGAGGTGCGCCGTGACCTGAGCTTGGTGGTAGACAAAGCCGTGACTTTTGACCAGATGAAGCAGGTGGCCCAGCGCGTGGAGCGGAAACTTCTGCAGGACGTGAACGTGTTTGACGTGTATGAGGGTGACAAGATTGAGGCCGGTAAAAAAGCCATCGCCATCAGCTTCACCCTGCAGGACAAGAACCAGACCCTGACTGATAAAGTGATTGATGCTACCATGAGCCGCCTCATGCAACAGTTTGAGCACCAGTTAGGAGCCGTAATCAGGAAGTAAAATGGCCAACCCAAGCTACCTACAGCAGATACAGAGTATTGAGGGCAAAGTGCACCAGCTGGTACAGCAGTACCAGGCGGGGCAGGAACGGCTGCGGGCCGCGCACCAGGAAATTGAGCGGTTGCAACAGGTGATTCAGGAACGGGACGAGGAGATAAAAAATTTTCAGAATCAAGATAATATTAGTAAAATTGTACAAACCATAGCAGTAGACACTGCCAGTTCAACGGAGCTGAAGCTGAAAATAAACGAGTATTTGCGCGAAATTGACAAGTGCATTGCTTATTTAAGAGAATAGAAAACGGCTTGCCTGGTTGCGTTATAGATAATTTCACCTTGCCGCGCTCCGGCGCGCTAGAATACAGTTGAGAGAACCTAAAGGAACAGAATGCGGCCATTTTTCACTACGCGCACTTTGCACCTTCTAACAAACAAACGCACCACGGCAGCACATAAAAGCATCTGGACATGAGTGAGTTATCTATTAGAATCAAGATAGCCGACCGCGAGTATCCGATGCGGGTAAACGAGGACGAGGAAGAACGGCTACGGCTGGCCGGCAAATACCTGAATGAGCGCCTGAAGATGTTTAGGGAGCAGTTCGGGATTCATGACAAGCAGGATTTGCTGGCCATGATTGCCCTGGAAACCGCCGCCGACAAGATAAAGACGGAGGACGCCGCGCTGGAAACCCAACACACGTTGGAACAGAAACTCTCGTCCTTAAACCAACTGCTCTCTTCTCTGCAGCTCGGCTAAGCCGAAAACTGGATTTGTCTCCTTGCTATAACGTAACCCTTTAACGTTGTAGTCATGACTATTTATATCATTTTAGCAGCCATTGTGGGCTTGGGCGTAGGGTTCTACGCCGGCCGCGTGCTGCTCATGAAGCTCTTCAAAGAGCAGGAAGAACAGGCCAAAGAACGCGCCAGCCTCATCATCCGCGAAGCGGAAGCCAAAGCCGAGACCCAGAAGAAAGACAAGATGCTGGAAGCCAAGGAGCATTTCCTGAAGCTGAAAGCCGAGCACGAGGAGCAGGCCAACCACAAGAAAAACATCATCATCCAGAACGAGGCGAAGGTTAAGCAGCGTGAGCAGCAGATTAACAAGCAGCTGGAAGACCTCAAGAAAAAAGAGCAAGATACAGACGTTCTCCAGAACAAACTGAACCAGCAGCTAGAGGGCTTCAACAAGCGCAAAGAAGACCTGGAGACCCAGTACAAAGACAAGCTGGCCAAAGTGGAGCAGGACCACCACGAAATTCTGAGCCGCCTGGAGCGCATCGCCAACCTGAGCGCCGACGAAGCCCGCGAGCAACTGGTGGAGAACCTGAAATCTGAAGCCTCTACCCGTGCCTCTTCTTACATCAAAGACATTGTAGCCGAGGCCAAGCTCACCGCTACCAAAGAAGCCAAAAAGGTAGTGATTGAGACCATTCAGCGCACCGCCGCCGAGCATGCCATTGAGAACTGCGTTTCTATCTTCAATATTGAGTCTGATGATATCAAAGGCAAAATCATTGGTCGGGAAGGACGTAACATCAGAGCCCTAGAAGCCGCTACGGGTGTGGAGATCATTGTAGATGACACGCCAGAGGCGATTATTATCTCAGGCTTTGACCCGGTACGCCGCGAGATTGCCCGCCTTTCCCTGCACCGCCTGGTTGCCGACGGACGTATTCACCCGGCACGCATTGAGGAAGTGGTGACCAAGACTAAGAAAAGCATTGAAGAGGAGATTGTGGAGATTGGTGAACGTACCGCCATTGACCTGGGCATTCACGGGCTGCACCCAGAACTGATTAAGATGGTGGGCCGCATGCGTTTCCGGTCATCTTACGGCCAGAACTTGCTGCAGCACTCTAGAGAGGTTGCCAACCTTTGCGCCACCATGGCCGCAGAATTGGGCTTGAACGTAAAACACGCCAAACGCGCTGGTTTGCTCCATGACATTGGAAAAGTAACCACCGAGGAGCCGGAGCTGCCGCACGCCATCATTGGTATGCAGCTGGCCCAGAAGTACAAAGAGCACCCAGACGTGTGCAACGCCATTGGCGCGCACCATGATGAGATTGAGATGACGGCCATGATTTCGCCTATCATCCAGTCTTGTGACGCCATCTCCGGCTCCCGCCCAGGTGCCCGCCGCGAAATCATGGAGTCGTACATCAAGCGCCTGAAAGAACTGGAAGAAACCGCCCACTCCTTTGACGGCGTGAACCAGTGCTACGCCATTCAGGCCGGCCGCGAACTGCGCGTAATGGTAGACGCCGACAACGTGACCGACGAACGCGCTGCCCAGCTGTCTTTTGACATTTCGCAGAAGATTGAGAAAGAGATGCAGTACCCGGGTCAAATCAAGATTACCGTGATCAGGGAAATGCGCTCTGTTTCTTACGCGAAGTAGGAGACCTCACCCCCAGCCCCTCTCCCACGGAGAGGGGAACCCCGCTTGCTGCGTTTTGGGGCTGATTTCTGGAAAACAGGCCAAAAACGCCTTCTGTTGAAAAACGGGAGGCGTTTTTGTTTTTTAAATGGAAGGAAAATTATTAGCCTTCCATAAAGAGTAATTGCAGCACATCTACTTCTCCGGGCGCAAGCGTCCGCTTGTGTCCGCACGCATTCAAGATACTCCCCTTTGAAAGGGGCGAAGGGGATGTTGACACAGGAGAAAACGCATTGCTGGTGCGGGCGTATCGCGTATGCCCCCTGCGCTTAACTGTTCCTCCCCTCCTGGGAGGCAGGGCCGTTAAGTTCTACTAGAAAAGAGGCCGCTCTTCCGGATTTGCAATTCGGAAGCAGATACTGAGGGGATTTGAAATCCCCAATCCCCTTCTCTCTTGGTTCCTGTAGCGCGGATGGCAAATCTGAGGGATACTTCAATTCGGGATTGTATATCCCGAACTGCGGAGGGAGCAGACATATAGAACCAGCCCCTCCAGGGAGGGGTTGCGGTGGGTTAATAAGTTACTGCTTACTGTTTACCTTAACTGTAAATGATTTATAAAGCAAAGGCTATCGGCACAGACACTCGCAGGTCTGAAAGACGCTGCGAGGTCTTTTGAGCATGCGGTCATAAGGATGGCAGGGTATGGATCTTTTAAGGTGAGGAGTCTATAAAACGTGCAATAAAGAAAGCGTCCTGTTTTCGGGCTACTTTCTGAAAAACAGGCCAAAAACAGGAGACTTTCTTTGGCAGACATTTCATAAGGTGAAACAATTGCAAACTGGAAGCAGGTTAGTTTTGGCTTATTTTCTGAAAAACAGCCTCAAAACCCAAGACCATTTTTTCTACCGTGAAAATTTCGGCTTGCCGGAGCCCTTTTTGGCGCAACTGGGCACGTACATCTGCTTGCTCTACCACTTGCCGCACGGCCTGCAAGATAGAATCACTGGAGGCTGGGTCAACGTAAAGCGCTGCCTCTCCTGCAACCTCTACCAACGCCCCGCAGGTAGAGGTCACCACCGGGCATCCCAGTGCCATAGCCTCTAAAACAGGTAGCCCGAAACCTTCATACAAAGAAGGATAGACAAGGGCGAGCGCCCGCTGGTAAAGTTGCCGCAACACTGAATCAGGGGCATTTACAAAGAGAACCTGCCCCTTCAGGCCAAGGCTTACCAGCAGGTCTTCCTCCCACACAGTGACATTGCCTGTGCACACCAGGTAAAGGTCTGGTTGGCCCTTCAGGTACGGGGCCACTGACATAATGAAAAACCTGAAATTTTTACGCCCGGTCCGGTCTCCCACAAACAAGAGAAATTTAGCAGGCAACGGCACCGCCGGGGCTTCTTCAGGCCCCGCTTGCAACAGGTTTCCTGTATAGATGGTGCATAAGCTAGTACTGTTTACCAATGAAAGGCGCAGGGTATCCTGCCGGGTAGTCTCAGAGATACAGATGACCTTAGCAGCCCTCCTGATGAGGTAAGATAATCTATCAGCATTGCTGCCGGCGGGATCAAACAACCCGTCTGGACCCAGAACGCAGCGCATGGTGTCATGCACTACCATCACAAAAGGCTTCCCCGGAGGCAGGTGTTGCAGAAACCCATCTTCAAACACGGGGGAGGTAAGCAGGATTACGTCATACTCCAGGGCCTTTATGGCCCTATAATACCACTTCTTAGAAAGGACATCTACCTTGTCAAGGAATTTACGGCCAAAAGGCAAGGCTCCCAGGACACTGGTTTTCTGCCATTTGCCACTTATGAAATCACTGTTAGACCGCACCAAAGGTACAATTACTTGATGGCCTTTTTTCTCTAATTCCTCACAAAGACGGCTGTAGTACCGCACCATGCCGCAACGACCAAAGAAGAATATTTCAGGGTCTACCAGAATTCTCATTACGTAAAGATTTAACCTACACTATTCCCAGATTTCCGGGAGATGTTCAGCGTGATAACTGAATTTTTCTTTGGCCACTTTTGCCGCGGCCGCTATTATCTGGCTGTAAACGACTGAATCTGTCGCCAGTTTGACACATTGTTGAATATACTCTGCCGGAGTCTCTGCCAATAGATAATGCGTGCCGGTTGCAATTCCCAGGCCATAGGCAGCTTCCTGCGTTGCTACCACCGGACGGCCGTGCCACATAGCCTCCAGAACCTTTAGCTTAGTACCGCCACCGGCGTGCAAGGGAGCAACCACAATACCTGCCTGCGCATACACAGGCCCCAGATCTGGAACAGGCCCTGAAAACAGCACGCCTGGCTGGTTTACTAAATGTTCTTCCAATTTTTCTGAGGCACCATAGCCCACTACCTGCAACTCCCACTTTCTGTCCTGCTCCCGTAGCGGGATCAATACCTGTTCAATAAACCACCTGACGGCCTCCTCATTAGGATAGTGGTCCAGGCTTCCTACAAAGAGCAGCCGCTGCACCTGATCAGGTTTCCCAAAACTATTGGTCTTCCCATACATCCGGTTGGGGAAAACTGCACCCGTCGCCGCTGGCAGCCGTTGCTCCAGCAGTTTCCGGTCCTCCCGGGAGCAGAGGTACACTTTGTCAAATTTCTTCAGGTATTGGTTTTCAAACAGGCGAAACTGGCGAGACGCCACAAATTTCAGAAAAGCCTTCTTGTATAATTTCCCCTTTAACAAGATCCGGCTGGTTTTCAAAAAGGTAGAAGACTCAATGTCATCTAAATCCAGCTCCACTAAAGGGGTATTGGTCAGCTGTTGCAGAAAGAAGGCATACTCACTGATGTATAGCCTGAATGCCAGTATTTTGGCAAAATCCTGATCCTGATAGATTGGGCGCAGCGCATCTTTCTGTGGCTGCCGCAGGGGCATCCATTCCAGCAGAAAGGCCCCCTTCACCGGCCCCACTAGAAAAGATAACACCGTTTGCAGCAGTTGCGCCCACCGTTTCCATCTGGGGTATTGCAGCAGCACAGCCTGGGTGTGGGGTAGTAGTTGCGCCGCGTCTGCCAACTCCTGGCTATAGGTAATGACCAACCACTGCACCGTATATTTCTGTGACAGCAGCATCAGCCACTGGTGGGCTCTCTTTTCCCGCCCGCTGCCGTTGGCATTGGGGAGAACAGGGCTAAGAAAGAGAAGTGAATCCTTTGCCATACCGCTTCTGCTAAGTTAAATGCACGGTATAAGTGGCAAACAGTTCAGCGGTAGACTTGCGGTGGGTAATGAACAGCACCGCGCCTTTTTGAAGGCATGTGTTTATGTTGGCCATCACTACCTGCTCGGTTTCCTCATCTAAGGCAGAGGTTGCTTCATCTAAGAACAGCAGGTCTGGGCGTTTGTACAGGGCACGGGCAATTCCCAGCCGCTGGCGCTGCCCCCCTGAGAACATGACCCCGTTGTCTCCAATGGGCGAAAGAATACCCTGCGGGAGCTGTGACACCAACTCTTTCAACATCACGGCCTCCAGTACCTGCCACGCCCAGGCCTCATCAATCGCTGCTTCGCCAAACGAGATGTTCTCCAGTACACTGCCGCTCAGCAGAACCACTTCCTGCGGCACGTAAGCTCTTTTAGGAGTATGCCCCCCAGTACTGCTAATGATCACTTCCCCAGCAGTGGGCTCTATCAACCCCGCTGAAATCATGAGCAGGGTACTCTTGCCCCGCCCGGTTTCCCCCAGCAGGGCAATTCTATCTCCCTGGCAGATAGAGAGCGAAACATCCTGCAGAACGGGCTGCCCGGCTGTATATTGGAATGAGATCTGCCGGAGTTGCAACAGCTCTTCTGCATTCAAAGAATTGCTCCCTTGCAAATAAGTCTCCGGCCGGCCTTTTTGGGCAAGCTCTTTTTCTATCACCTCTATATTGAAGACACTCCCATCTAATTCAGAGAAGGCAGACAGGAAAGCCGCCATAGCGGGAATGATGCGCCGGGCCAACACTACAATGGTAGCCAGGTTGGCAATGAGTTCACCAGAACTGTACGTCTCTACCCAGGTCACAATCAAGAGAGTGGCGGCCAATACCAGGGTAAGGATTGCCTCCAGCACAATTCTGGGGATATGCGGCAATACAGACATATCTATTTTGGCATGGTTAAGCCTTTTTAGCTCTGCAAAGACCGCCCCCTGAAAATAATCTTTGGCCCCGAACACATTGATTTCCCTGGGCAGGCTGAGGCTCTCGTGCATTCGCTGGTAGAATCTGCGCTGATACGTATCATGGTCAGTCACGGCCTCCTGCAATTTAGACTTGATCAGCTTTTTAGAGATAACTGAAAACAACGCCAGAAGACCAGCTCCTGACAAGGCCACCACCGGCATTTTCACCAAAGCAGCAATCCCTAGCACCAGAAGGGAAATGGCGGCCCCTATCAAGTTGAGCACCACCTGAAAAGAATAGGCACCGTCTAACGCGGTCACCGTACAATGCTTCACCCTTACCGCTTTGTTTTCCTGGGTGTACTGGAGCCAGGGCAGTGACAGGTACTTCTCCAGCAACCTGATTGAAAAAGACTGGAAAATCTCCTGCGAAAGTGTTCTGGACACTCTGATAGACAGGTACTCCACCCCCTGCCGCACCACCGTGATCATTACAAAGGCCCCAATCACCCAGCTGATTTCACCGGCCCTAAGCGTGGTGCCCAGCACATGCACCGCCTCCCCCTGCAGGACCATGAGTAACGCGTACATCCAGAAAGCCACTGCCAGATCAAGCAGCGGGATAAGGATAACGTACAGGGTAGAAAGGTAAAATTTAGGTTTGAGCACCTTTGGTGCCGCGTTTAATACCAGTGCTACCTTCTCCTTAAGTCCCAGTAAAGATGAAACTGCAATAGCCATGTAGCGCAGGTTAAAATTTATTCTGTAAGTACTGCCTTATGTTTCTTAATCTGCCCCGCAGTTCTTCTTTTCTATATTCAGAAACAGAGACAGGCACTTGCCTGGGTAAAAACCGTTTTGCAATAGAGGCAAAGGTGGTGGGGGCAAACGCTACGTAATTAGGCGTAAGCCGCAGATGGTTGAAATAGGTAAAATCTGTTCTGGAGGGGCTCCACCAGAGGTGGTTCCAGAGATGCATGCTGTAAATCCCTTCCAGCTTTGTCTCCTTGCGCTCAAACAAATCTCTGATTCCTTTCTTGCTCCAGTCAAAGAAGAAGAACGACCGCTCAGGTTCCACATGAATCAACGCAGGATTCTCCTGGCTTAACCTATAAGGCAAGAAAGTAGAATGTGCGCTCCAGCTGCCATCAAATTCCTGGTAGGTTCTTTCCAGCCATAGTTTGATAAAGGAAGAGTCTTTTTCTGCCAGTATCCAGGCATTGCACAGAGACCCTCCGGCCTTGGCGGCTGCCGGTTCCTGCCAGTTCACCTTTTCCCGGCCCATTACACAGGGCTTCTCATAAAATTCTGCGGGAAGCTCATGGACAAAGAGAGTATCCATGTCAGCATATACCCCCCCGTGTTTCAGGAGCACCTCCAGCCTTACTATATCAGCCAGATGGGCATACCTAAACGTTTCTATCTGTTTGTCTTCATACTGGAACGACCGTATAAAATCATTCTCTTCTACCTGATGCAGCGTCAGGAAGGGCTTTATAAGGTCCCACCAAGGCCCGTACGGCAGGTTTTTATAGTGAAAGTAAATAGCATCTGGCTTGTTGACCTCCAGACAGGAAGCCAGGCACAGATAGTACAAAAGATGAAAAGGTTCTGTCTGCGGTCTTAGACCGAACACGAAGTGGTATATTTTAGGCACTCTACTCATGGCGGTTTCTTCTCTACTCTCTGCTGTTATTAGACTTTTCTCCCTCTGCGTACCCAACCGCGTGTTGCTCTGCCCCACTCAGAATCTGAAGGCATCTATGGGCAATGGCCGTTGCACTGAAATTCTCCTGCAGATGCCTTTGTAGCTTGGCCCCCTTTTCAGAAGCTTTCTGCCGGTTCTCGAAGACATCACGCAGAACCTCTCTGGCCTTTTGCACCTCCACCTCAGCCCACCGTTGATTAGAGCTGTAAGATTCCTGCCCAAATGAGGTCTTTACCGCTACTAACTCATAAGGTACTAGATACGCATGTTCTTCCGGCAGATAATCTAAAGCCCCACCGTATGCGGTCATGATCACTGGCTTGCCAAACCAGGCAGCTTCATAGGCTCCCATTCCCCACCCTTCCCCCCGGGTAAGTGACACAAAGCAATCACCTCTGGTGTGCAGCCGCGCCATGGCTTGGTTAGAGAGTTCCTGATCCAGATGGAACACCTTAGCCCCACCTTTCTCACTACACTTTCTCAAGGCCACCGCTGCCCTCCCAAATCTTTTCCTGAACAGCCTATCCCACCTTCTTTTGCAGGGGCTGGTCCAGTCTTCTACTCCGGTCTTCAGGAGCAGCGCCACCTTCTCATCAGGTTTAAATTCTTCCTGAAACGCTTTGATTAATACCCAGGGGGCCTTCCGCTCATTCCAGACACCTATGCTGTAGAACAGGAAATGCCCTTTGGCAGCTCTGAAGAGACTGTGCAGGGTCTGGGAAGGTTCTGAGTCACTGCCCGCCTTACCCTCAAACTCAGACACATGGGGCAGCACCAGAATAGGCACTGTGACCCCGCATTGGGCAAAGACTTGCCGGTTCCAGTGGCTGGTGACCATAATGCCGTCCATCTGGTTTAACAGCGCTGGCCAATGTGACGGCAACCGGTCTGTCTCCCAGGTGGTATATCCCCACACCGATTGAGGAGGGGTAGCTTCTTTTTCTTTGCGGACCCAATAAGGATAATATTCAGGAACCGTATGCACAATTGTATACCGGCAACGGGCAGCGGGGGGCAAATCTGAGGTTAGTACCACCCCACCATCTTCAGGGGGGCCAGCTTGTACTTGTGTAAAAAAGACGGTTGTCCCGGTTTTTCTCAACGCCTGCACCAAGGTCTTTGCCGCCACCCCATATCCGGTTGTTTCGCCAAACCCAACATAATGGAGACAAGTCCCCTCCGGGCTTTCGTCTGAAACCATATTGCTCATCTTCCCGCCTCCTGTGTTTGAGGGATAGCATCTGCCGCAGGCTTTGGCAGGTTAAACGCCGGGGCCAACGGCGCCAAAACCGGAGGTGTCAAACTGGCACAGCCAGCCGTCTTGGGTTTCCGGTGCCAAAGACCGTCCCAGAGGCCAGAGGCCGTCACATACGCATGCGCTCTCCTGGTACCCGTGAACCTGAATAGCTTTGTAGTGAAGACAAGCGCATACTTTGACAGATAGACTGCGGCCCACCAGCCAAAATGCTTTCTGAGAACCATCCCAAATCCGTAGGAATAGCCGTATTCCCGTTTCAGGTAAGAATCTGGAAACGGTGGCATTACCCGCGGATGTAGAATATGGATACCGGCATCAAACTGTATGTCTATTTTTTGGGTGAGGGCCCTTACCGCCAGTTCATAAGACTCAGAGGAAAAATATTTGCCACCGGGTCCAAAATCTTCATTAAACCCACCCAACTGCTCAAAAATCTCTTTCCTGATAAATAAAGCCGGTTCAGACACTTTGCCAATAAAATTCAGGAGACTTACCTTACAGCGGTTCAACAGAAACCGGTTCAGGGGCCTGCCATCAAAATCAAGCACGGTTCCGGTCACAACGTCAGGGGCATGTTCAGTGATCACCCCCTGTACTTTCTGCATGGTATCAGGGGTATACTCACAGTCATCGTCTGGAAAACCAATCCAGCTTCCGGTGGCCAGGGCAGCGCCCGCATTTCTGGCCTTGCTGGCATTCTTCTGCTCAATTTTGCAGTGCACCAGGTGGAGCTTATCTGTGAATAGCGGCACAAGGTCAGCTACTCTGTCATCACTGTTTTGGTCTACCAGAATTACCTCAAAATTCTTAGAGGGCAATTCTGCCACAGACAAGAGAAACTGTTGTAGTTCCTTTGTTCTCCCCACCGTAGCCACCACCAGGGAGAAAAATATATTTTCCTGCATTCTGTCTTCTTCCAAACTTTATCTTCACAGGGGGAATAGCAGAACAAATTAACTAAAAGGGATCTGGTTCACAATTATATCCTAATTAGAATCAACATATCAATTCATATAATCCAATTTAGAACCTGTTTACATTTGCCTTTTGCGCTGCTAACGGGCATCAAAAGAAACTGACCTGGCGGTTACCTCGCACCAAAGCCCTGCTACGCTGCTCAAACAACGGAATAGTAGAACCTTTCGCTCCCCGTTTTCACTTGCAAAAACCAAACTGTACACATGCTCTTAAAGATGAACTTAAAGTTTGTTTGCGTCTTTAAAAGAGATAAAGCTGTTTTGAATGTTCCTGAATTCTGGCGCAAGGGTCTGCCTGCGCCGCTGAGTTTTCTGTTTCTGGCCTGTTTTTAGAAAAGTAGCCCCAAAACGGTCAGACAAGCAGGCGCGTGACCAGACACCCCCACAGGAACAGCAGAACCCTAAACCAGCTTTGGTATTTACATAAAAAGAGAACCGCAAATGACTTCTGTCACCGCGGTTCTCCTGGCCCATTGCCTTGCGGCGAATGGGGTATATTATATAAGAGTGGAAGTACTACTTAATCACCTTACTCACGCCCACCACCACGGCGGCAATGCGCACGGCATCAAAAATGCGCTGCTCAGAGGCGCCCAATTTGCGTACGCTTTCCTCATGCGAGGTCACGCAGCGCTCACAGCCGTTAATGGCCGAGATTGCCAGACTCACCAGCTCAAAGAACTCTTTGCCGCCCACCGGGTTCATCATGATGTTCATTTTCACCTTAGCCGGCGCAGACTCATAGAAGTCTGTGTGCATGAAGTGCTTGAAGCGGTAGAGAATGTTGTTGGTGCTCAGCAACGAGGTCACGGCCACGGCCTCAGCCAGTTCAGCGTCAGTAGCGCCGTGAGAAGCCGCCAACGCCTTGAACGCCTCAGACAAGGTGTTGTTTTCTTCATTCACCGCCGCCGACAGGGCAATGAGATAGGCTTCTTTGCTGGTCACGTTCTCAGACTGCAGCGCGGTTTTCAGGTTGATGCGCAGGTCTTTGAGGTACTTGGAATCACCTTGCACCAGTTGGTCCAGGCGGGCAAATTCCTGGCCAGACAGGCCCAGGTCTTTCAGGAAATCTTGTTGGGTTTCTTGTATGACGGAAAGCATTTTAATTGCTGATGGTTAATGGATGATGGTTGAATAATTCTGACAGGGAAGTGGTGTGCTGATTGTTTTGTTGCTGTTTAACTTGTAGGACGTGTTGATTGCTTTAGACATAGGCGCTCTCTTGTCATTCTGAAAGAATCCTGGTAGCGAACGGTAATACCTGCACATCACTACTTTTCTAGTTCACCCACAAGTTCCTTTCAGGATGACAGAGAGGAAGATGGCAGGCTGTTGAAAAAGGGAACTCTGCTAAAGAGTATTTAAACAAATCTTGCTTACCTGCCTTCTCTGACCTCTCCCTTTCCTCAGGCAATACCCCCGCGTGAGGGATAGCAGCGGAAAGCCCGCAGGGCAAGGCACGACGCCCAAGGACTTGCAGCGCATAGCCCGGCCCGCAGGGGCACGCCCAAAGAATTAGGAACTTTAAATGGGGAATTAGGAGTTGGAAACGTTCAGAAACTGCTTCAGTTAGTTGCTCTTTTCTGTTTCTGGCCTACTTTCCGGAAAACAGGCCAGAAACGGGAATAGCGTTTTCCTGCGTTACCGGCAAAAATACTTTGCAGAATTCACCGCGCTGAAAACCTGCTTTTTACCCACATTGTATCTGCCGTTTGCGTGAAAAAGCTATCCCCTACTAACTAAAAACTAAGAACCAATAACTACACTGAGAACGAACCTCTAATTTGTCTGCGGGGCCGGTAAGCGACAGACATTAACTTCCGGCTTTCCCGCAGACTTCCCCTTTAAAACAATTAAACGGTAAGGGTGGCTTCGCCTTTTTTCCAGTTACAGGGGCAAAGTTCATCGGTTTGCAGGGCGTCCAGCACGCGCAGCACCTCGGCCACGTTGCGGCCCACGCTCAGGCCGTTCACGCTCACCCACTGAATAATACCCTGGGGGTCTACAATGTAGGTTACGCGGTAGGCTACTTTTTCCTCGGCATCTAAGATGCCCAGTTCTTCGGCCAGGGATTTGGAGGTGTCTGCCAGCATGGGGAAACGCAGGCCGCGCAGGTCGTCGTGGTCGCGGCGCCAGGCGGCGTGCACAAACTCAGAGTCAGTGGAGGCACCAATCAGTTGGCAGTCGCGGTCCCGGAACTCGTCATAGTTTTTGTTGAATTCGGCAATTTCTGTGGGGCACACAAACGTGAAGTCTTTGGGCCACCAGAACATCACCAGCCACTGGTCATTGGCGCGGTGCTCCTGCTCAGTGATGGTTCTGAACTCCTGGTCTTTCTCTAAAGAGACAACAGCTTTTTTAGAAAACGCAGGGAACTCCGCCCCAACAGATAAAACTCGGTTTTGGTACATGGTTATAGGAAGTTAAAAGAAAATAAAGGGTTTAGTGGCGCGGCCTTAGGAGGCCTGGAAGGCGTTGAGCATCCAGAGGGTTTTCTCCAGGGTGTTGAGGTCATCTGAGATGAGCCCCTGGGTACCCTCGTCGTCATGCTCGGCGGCCAGGGCCAGCACCTGGCGCTCCAGCTGTATAATCTGGCCAATGTTCTCCACGGTGGCGGCCACGGTGTCTACGTCGGTTGACAGGTTCTTGCGCTCCTGCACCGTAGAGGTGGCCAGAAAGTCTGAGAAGCTGTGCAGCGGCGTGTGCCGAAGGGTAAGGATGCGCTCGGCTATCTCGTCAATGGTTTCAAAGGCGGCGGTGTAAAGCTCCTCAAACTTGGCGTGCAGCGCGAAGAAGTTCCCCCCCTTGATGTTCCAGTGGAAAGCGCGCAAATTCTGGTAGTACACGTGGTAATTGGCCAGCAGTTCGTTTAGCTTTACGGCCAGTTCTTTGGTGTCTTTGCGTTCCAATCCTAATTCGTTTTGTGATTCCATAGTCTTGTGTTTGGTTAGGTCTTACAAGTTTCTCTGCCTTACCATACGACAAAGGTGCACGAAGTGATTTTATTGTTCAAATTGATAATAGCTATCACCTTATCAACATAAACTATTACCTTTGTTCAGTTTCTTGCCCCTTAACCAGTTAGCCCGTCAAAACAGATGGTAAAATCGCTGCATTTCCCTTTCGGCAAAGCCGAACAAGAATGGAGGCTGCTAATAACTTTCAGTTTCCCTTTTCATGAAGTGCGGGCCAGGTGCGGCGTTTTAGGGCTCCTTTTTAGGAAACAGCTTTCAACAGGAGCCCACCAAACCCAAAGGCACCAGCAGACGCCTGCGCCGGAGCGATAAACGAAAACATTGACCACGTTCAGTAAAATGGCCACACTTTCCCCCTCATTTCCCACACCGCCTATCAGGTGTTTTCTGTTTTGGGCCTGTTTTTGGGAAAACAGGCCCAAAACAGAAAACACCACTTACCCCTTCACTCATTGAACCTATGACCCTGACCCAACTGGAATATCTGCTGGCCGTTGACACGTACCGCCACTTCGCCACCGCGGCTGAGAAATGTTTTGTCACCCAGCCCACCCTGAGCATGCAGCTGCAGAAGCTGGAAGACGAACTGGGCGTGCAGGTCTTTGACCGCAGCCGTGTGCCGGTGCGCCCCACTGAGCTGGGCAAAGATGTGATTGCGCAGGCGCGCATAGCCGTGGCCGAGTTTAAGAAGATTGAGGAGCTGGTGCAGGTGCAGCGCGACGGCATTGCCGGGGAGCTGCGCCTGGGGGTGATCCCTACGCTGGCGCCGTACCTGGTGCCGCTCTTCATCACTGACTTCATTCAGAAATACCCCAAGGTGCACGTGTCTATCCAGGAGATGGTGACCACCAGCATTGTGGAGAAACTCAAGCTGGAGCTGCTGGACGTGGGGCTGCTGGTGACGCCGCTGCATGACAAGACCATTCTGGAGATTCCGCTGTTCTATGAGGCGTTTGTGGGGTACCTGCACCCAGACCACCCGCTGTCCAGGCAGGAGAAGATCACCTCAGAGTCAATTGACCCCAGTGACCTGTGGCTGCTCAATGACGGCCACTGCTTCAGGAGCCAGGTGCTGCAGCTCTGCAACCGCGCCAAAAACACCCGTAACGTACACCTGGACTATGAGAGCGGCTCCCTGGAAACCCTCAAGCGCATTGTGGAGACCCAGAGCGGCATGACCCTGCTGCCCGAGCTGTCTGTGCAGGAACTCCCGCAAGACCGCAAAGCCATGGTGCGGCCGTTTGCTGAGCCGCAGCCGCTGCGCGAGGTGAGCCTGGTGGTGCACCGCAGTTTCCTGAAGAAGAAGATGATTGAGTCTCTGCGGGACGAAATAGTGGCCCACGTTCCCAAAGACCTTCTGGAGCGGCACCCGGTGCGGGTAGTCAAAATTAAATAGGGCTGTTTTCGGGCTGTTTTTCAGAAAACAGCCCAAAAACAGGAATCTGAAACAGCTATACGATTGTCACCTTCACCCCCATTCCCTGCAGGGAGTTGAGGGTGTGCTCAGAAATGCCTTTGTCTGTAATGATCTGGTCAATGTCTTCAAAGCCGCAGATGCGCCCAAAACCGCGCTTCCCAAATTTAGAGGAGTCTGCCAGCACAATGGCCTTCTGGGAAATGTTGATCATCTGCCGGTTCAGGTGCGCCTCCATGACATTGGTGGTGGTCAGGCCAAACTCCAGGTCAATCCCGTCTACCCCCAGAAACAGCTTGCTGCAGGAGAAATCTGCCAGAATGCTCTCTGAGTAGGGCCCGGTGACAGAAGAGGAGCTGCGCCTTAACAGCCCGCCCAGCTGCATCACCTCCACCTCGGGGTGCCGCAGCAGTTCCAGCGCCACGTTCAGGGCTGAGGTGATTACGGTCAGGTTTTTCAGGGCATGCGGCTGAATGCTTTTGGCCAGCGCCATGACCGTGGTGCCAGAGGCAATCAGGATGGAGTCATTGGGTTCAATCAGTTTGGCCGCGGCAATGCCTATCCGGGTCTTTTCACTGATCTGCAGATGCTCCTTTTCATTTACCGGCCTGTCAATGGTATAGGGGTTGTTCTGAGTGGCTCCCCCGTGGGTCCTGAACAGCAGCCCTTTGTCTTCCAGCAGCTTGAGGTCTTTTCTAATGGTGACAGATGAGACGCTCAGCTGGTCACAAAGGTCTAATACATTCACCTGCCCCTCCTGCTGTAGTTTATTAATTATATGTTGATGTCTTTCAGTTATACTAATCATAGTAGCGCTAACAAAATAAAACGAAAGTATCTACCCCTGGCATTGCCCTTAACAAATGTAGAGGAATTCACCATCTGAACCAACAGCAGCAGCGCCAGCTGCATGCCTGGCAAGCTCCCTCATCTTAGAAGGCCTCCCTTCTCTCTACCTTTAAAAGCTTCACCTCAAGATAAAATACACGCAGTTAGAAAGCTAACTATTGCTAGCTTTTCATTCACTTTTACTCTACCACTGCCTTGCACCACCCTACAAGCCCGGCTTCGCCTGAGGTAAACTAAACCTATCTTTCCCCCTGGCCCCTCCTGTATTCTTACAGTCTTCCTTTCCCTCACAAGGTGCTATTGGCATTTTTACAAAAACTACATCGCTTCAGTTAAATATTTTAATTCATTTCATTTGCTTTTGTTATTTGAGTGACATAATTTTAAAACGAAAGTAAAAGCAACCTTAACTTACTAATTACAACCCACGTGAAAGAGAAAGAATCAGCTGGCCAGTTTTTCAAGCGAGAACAGTTTTTAAAAAAAGCGCAAAATACGGCTACAGAGTGGGATATGATTGTTATTGGAGGGGGAGCCACTGGTTTGGGAGTAGCCTTAGACGCGGCCTCGCGTGGTTTCAAAACCTTACTGTTAGAGCAATCTGACTTTGCAAAAGGAACTTCCAGCAGAAGCACCAAACTGGTACACGGCGGGGTGCGGTATCTGGCACAGGGTGACGTGAAGCTGGTGTACGAGGCGCTGTATGAGCGCGGCCTGCTCCTGCAGAACGCCCCGCACCTGGTCAACATTCAGTCGTTTGTCATCCCCAACTACAGCTGGTGGAATGAGATGCTATATGGCGTGGGCCTAACCGTGTATGACCTCATGGCCGGCCGCTACCGGTTCAACAAGACCCGGCTCCTCTCGGGCAAAAAAGTAACCAACCTGCTCTCCAACATTCAGCCCAACGGCCTGAAAGGCGGCGTGCAGTATTTTGACGGTCAGTTTGATGACGCCCGCCTCGCCCTCAACCTTGCCCAAACCTGCGCCGAGCAAGGCGGGGTTTTGCTAAATTACGTGCAGGTGGTACAGCTCCTCAAAGACAGCTCCGGCAAAGTGGCAGGGGTAAAAGCAAAAGACCTGGAGTCTGGCCAGGAATACCTGCTGAAAGCAAAAACGGTGGTAAACGCCACGGGTGTATTTGTGAACGAAGTATTGCAGATGAACGCCCCCACCCAACAGCCCCTGGTAAGACCCAGCCAAGGTGTGCACGTGGTACTTGACAGTACATTCCTGCCAGGGGAAAACGCCCTGATGATCCCCAAAACCCCAGACGGGCGGGTACTGTTCGCGGTTCCGTGGCACAATCACCTGCTGGTGGGCACAACAGATACGCCCTTAGACAAAAACAGCCTGGAGCCCCAGGCCCTTGACCAGGAAATAGACTTTATTCTGGAAACTGCCGGAAAGTACCTGGTGCGCAAGCCTACCAGAGCAGATGTACTGAGTGTCTTTGCCGGCCTCAGGCCTTTGGCGGCGCCTACCAAGAACACCAACAGCACCAAAGAGATCTCCAGAAGCCACAAACTACTGGTTGCCCCTTCTGGCCTGATTACCATTACCGGCGGGAAATGGACTACCTACCGCAGAATGGCCCAGGACACTGTAGACAAAGCCATGGAAGTAGGCACCCTCCCGCAAAAGGCATGCGTGACTTCTTCCTTGAAAATACATGGCCATGCCACAGGTAAGGCCGCCTCAGGTCACCTCTCTATCTATGGATCAGATAAGAGCCTGATTCAGGACATGATGGCAGAACGCCCAGAACTGGCGGCCCCTTTGCACGAGCGGTTCCCCAACACGGCCGCAGAGGTGGTATGGGCAACCAAGAATGAAATGGCCAGAACCATTGAAGATGTACTGGCCCGCAGAATGCGCATCCTGTTTCTGGACGCCCGCGCCGCCATAGACATGGCACCCAAAACCGCCCGCCTCATGGCGGAGGAGCTTGGCCAGGATGCGGCATGGGAACGGCAACAGGTACAAGATTTCACCTCCCTGGCGTCTAACTATCTACTGGAGCCTTATACCCCGGCTGAGGCAATGACCGCCCCGGCTATGAGCTATAAAACCAACTAACTACTATGGCAAACTATATACTCTCTTTTGACCAAGGCACTACCAGCTCCCGCGCCATTGTCTTTAACCAGCAGGGAAGTATTGTCTCTTTGGCTCAGAAAGAATTCACCCAGATCTACCCCAACCCGGGGTGGGTGGAGCATGATGCCAATGAGATTTGGTCAACCCAGCTGGGGGTGGCCGCAGAAGCTATCTCTAAAGCGGGGCTGAAGGCGGAAGACATAGCAGCCATTGGTATCACTAACCAGCGGGAGACCACCGTGGTCTGGGACCGCAGAACCGGGGCAGCCGTCTGCAACGCCATTGTGTGGCAAGACAGGCGCACCGCGGCTTACTGTGACAGCCTGAACGAGCAGGGCCTGGAGGAGATGATCCGGGAAAAAACCGGCCTGGTGATTGATGCCTATTTTTCAGCCACCAAAGTAAAGTGGATCCTGGAAACAGTGCCCAACGCCAGAGAAGACGCCGAAGCCGGTCACCTGGCCTTCGGGACGGTAGACTCCTGGCTTATCTGGAACCTGACGGGCGGCAAGGTACACGTCACAGACGTGACCAACGCATCCCGCACGCTTCTCTTTAATATACACACCCTTACCTGGGACCAGGATTTACTCGCCCTCTTTGACATCCCGGCCAGTATGCTGCCTACGGTGGCATCATCTAGTGAAGTGGTGGGGGAAACCTCCTCTTCCCTGTTCGCCACCCGCATTCCCATAGCGGGTATAGCCGGCGACCAGCAGGCCGCCCTTTTTGGCCAGATGTGTACCAAACCCGGCATGGTGAAAAACACCTATGGCACCGGCTGCTTTATGTTGATGAACATTGGCGAGAAACCCATTCTGTCAAAGCACAAGCTGGTCACTACCGTAGCCTGGAAAATCAAGGACCAGGTGCACTACGCCCTGGAGGGCAGCATTTTTATTGCCGGTGCAGTGGTCCAGTGGCTACGTGATGGGCTAGGCGTCATCTCCAGCTCTGCTGAAGTGGAAGAACTTGCCAAAAAAGTCTCTGGCAGCGACGGTGTCTACCTGGTACCTGCCTTTGCGGGTCTGGGTGCCCCGCATTGGGACCAACACGCCAGAGGTACCATTGTGGGTATGACCAGAGGCACCACCTCCGCGCACATTGCACATGCCGCCCTGGAGAGCATCTGCTACCAGACCATGGAAGTCTTGAAAGCGATGGAGGCTGATGCCGAGATCGCCATCAAAGAATTACGGGTAGACGGCGGGGCAACGGAAAACAGCCTGCTCATGCAATTACAGGCAGATATTCTGAATGCCCGGGTGGTTAAGCCAGCCATCACCGAGGTAACCGCAATTGGCGCCGCCTACCTGGCAGGGCTGGCGGTTGGTTTCTGGGACAGCCTGGAAGATATTCAGGAGCAGTGGCAGGTGAAAGATAGCTTTGACGCCAATCCCGGCACAGAAACAAAGCACTTGATACAGGGTTGGCACCGGGCAGTACGGGCAGCCAAGGCCTGGGCGCAGGATACTCCGGTAGAAACAGTTTCCCCCTTAACCTAAAAACCATGTCAGCATTCACGGCAGAAGTGATTGGCACTATGTTCCTGATACTCCTGGGAGGGGGCGTTGTAGCCAATGTGGTCCTGAAAGGCACCAAAGGCAATAACAGCGGCTGGATGGTCATTACCACCGGCTGGGCGCTTTCTGTGTTTGCCGGGGTGGTCATAGCGGGTCCCTACAGCGGCGCGCACCTGAATCCGGCGGTTAGTATTGGCCTGGCCATAGTTGGTAAATTTTCATGGAGTCTGGTGGCGCCATACATTGCCGCTCAGATGCTAGGGGCTATTCTGGGTGCTTTTCTGGTGTGGCTCTTATACAAACCCCATTTTGACTCCACTGAAGACCCATTGGCTCAGTTAGCGGTATTCAGTACTGGTCCGGCCATCAGGCATCCGGTTTCTAACCTGTTCAGCGAGGCAGTAGGCACCTTTGTTTTGATTTACGTGATCCTGTACATCACCACCCCTGAGATGGGTGATCAGAAAACACCTATTGGCATGGGCTCTCTGGGGGCACTGCCTGTCACCTTTCTGGTCTGGGCAATTGGACTTTCACTAGGTGGGACTACTGGCTATGCTATTAATCCGGCACGTGATTTAGGCCCCCGCATTGTGCATGCGCTTCTGCCTATCAAGAACAAATGCCACAGTGACTGGCGCTATGCCTGGGTTCCAATTCTTGGCCCAATAGCAGGAGCAACGGCAGCTGCCCTGTTGTACCTGTTGTTAGAGTAGCTATGATTGGGAATAAATCTGGCTGCCATGTTAACCTTTTGTTAAGTTATACCCTTTGTGCTTTCATGAAGGAAAACCAGTGTAATTTTGAAGCTAAATTGATTTCTACCGCTCTTCCATAGCCGATTTCCTGAAGCTTCACTTAAAAGAAATTAACAAATTAAAACGTTGGACAAATACCATTCTGAGGCAACCGCCACTCCACCCCGAAAGGGACTATTTGCCCCTGCTCCGCATGCAGAACCGTTACCCCTGCAACGCATTGACCCCGTTTACAAGCAATTGCGGCTTCAGGTCTTCCTGGGTATCTTTCTAGGCTATGCGGGCTATTATTTAGTGCGCAAGAATTTTTCACTGGTTATGCCAGACCTGATTGAACAGGGGTATTCCAAATCTGACTTAGGCTTTGCCCTGTCAGGCGTGTCTATTGCCTACGGCCTGAGTAAGTTTCTGATGGGAAATGTCTCTGACCGAAGCAATGCCCGCACCTTTCTGAGCGTGGGTCTTCTGCTTTCGGCGCTGACCATGGTCTTCATGGGGGTAGCGCCTATCGCCACCAGTTCCATCACCATCATGTTCATTCTACTGTTCCTGAACGGCTGGTTCCAGGGCATGGGCTGGCCTCCATGCGGCCGGGTCATGGTCCATTGGTTTTCCACGAAGGAACGTGGCACCAAAATGTCTATCTGGAACGTGGCCCACAACGTAGGCGGCGGTTTGGTAGGCCCTATTGCTATTGCGGCAGTTGCCATCTTTGGCACCTGGGAAAGCAAGTTCTATTTCCCTGGTTTGGTAGCCCTGGTATTTGCCGCCATTGCTTATATGCTGGTGCGGGACACGCCCCAGTCTTGTGGCTTGCCCACCATTGAAGCTTATAAGAACGATTATCCTGCCAATTACTCTGCTGCCCAAGAGCAGGAACTAACGGCCAGGCAGATCTTCTTTGAGTATGTTTTCAACAACCGGGTGCTTTGGTACATCGCCTTCGCGAATGCGTTTGTGTATTTAGTGCGCTACGGCATTCTGGACTGGGCTCCCACATATCTGGAAGAAGCCAAAGGGTTCTCAGTAAAAGAGACCGGCTGGGCCTACTTCGCCTATGAATACGCAGGAATTCCCGGCACCCTGCTTTGCGGCTGGATCAGTGACAAAGTTTTCAAAGGCCGCCGGGCCCCTGCCACCATCATCTACATGGTTCTGGTTTTAATTGCAGTACTGGTGTATTGGAAGAACCCGGCAGGCAATCTCTGGATAGACAATGTGGCCTTGATCTCCATTGGTTTCCTGATCTACGGCCCCGTGATGCTGATAGGGGTTCAGGCCCTGGACCTGGTACCCAAAAAAGCAGCCGGCACTGCAGCCGGTCTCACGGGTTTATTCGGCTACCTGGGAGGTGCGCTGTTCGCCAATATTGCCATGGGCTTCATTGTTGACCACTGGGGCTGGGATGGAGGGTTTACCATGCTGGTAGCTGCCTGCGTGCTTTCCATCCTATTCACCGCCTTCACCTGGAAAAGAGAAAAGCTTCACCTTAATCTTCAATAGAGTACAAATCTTCAACAGCAACAAACTACTTATATGACAACATTTTTACAGCCACCACCTTTTTCCAGAAAAAGCCTGGGCAAGGGAATTCTATTGGGCACCTGCCTTCTCATGATGGGTACCAACTTGTTGCCAACTCCAGCCGCGGCGGCTGGTTATTTTCAACAGTCCCCCCAAACTGACAAAGTACCCGTAAAGGGAAAAATTGTTGACCCCCTGGATGGCTCCGCTATGCCAGGTGTTACCATTTTTGTGAATGACCAAGCCATTGGTATGTCTAATGCAGACGGTACCTTTCAAATGAGTGTAGCAAGAGGTGCCACCATTTCTTTTACATTTATAGGGTATCAGCAGCAGAAACTAGTCATCACCAAGCCAGAAGACAACCTCATCATTAAGTTGGCTACAGATGCAAAACAACTGAATGAAGTAGTAGTCACTGCCCTAGGGATTGAACGGGAGGAGAAAGCACTAGGCTACTCAGTGACTACAGTGCAAGGAAACGAAATTGCTGAAACCATGCCTAATAACTGGACAGACGCATTGTCTGGCAAGGTTGCGGGTGTAAATCTTGTTAAATCTAATGGTGGCCCAGCCGGCTCTAATAAAATTATTCTGCGCGGCGAAACCTCACTGGATGGCAATAATGAAGCTTTGATAGTTGTAGATGGGGTTGTAACAAGTTCCAGTGGTGGTAGAAGAACGGGAAACGGTAGTTCAGCCTACTTATCAGATGACTCTCCAGTAGATTTTGGAAGCAGTTTAGCAGATATAAATCCGGAAGACATTGAAAGCGTGTCTGTACTAAAAGGCCCAGGGGCCTCTGCACTCTACGGTGCCCGGGGAGCAAACGGTGCTATCATCATCACCACCAAGAAAGGCTCTTCCATTCAAAAAGGAATGGGCATCACCTTTAGCTCCAATACTACCTTCGCAACCATTAACCGCTGGCCAGATTATCAGAACGAGTACGGGCAAGGAGCCACCGCGCAAGACCTGCACTACTCGTATGGGGCCACAGAAGACGGCCCTAGCACATTTAGCACTAGTTCGGCCTGGGGGCCAAAGTTCAATGGGCAAATGTACTACCAGTATGATCCCGCCACCTATAGACAAATACCAACAGGAAGGACATTATGGCGAGCTTATCCAGATAATCGCAAAGACTTCTTTGAGACGGCCAAGACTTTCACCAATAGTGTAAGTGTATCAGGGGGAACAACCAATACCTCTGCCCGTCTCTCTTTCACAAACTCACAGAACAGTTGGATTGTGCCCAATACCGGGTATGACCGCAACACCGTTGCACTTCAAGTTAGCCATAAAGTTAATGACAAGCTGAAGCTAGACAGCAAAATCAACTACACCAACCGCTGGAGTGACAACTTGCCTACCACTGGATATAACAACCAAACCATTATGTATTTTATTAGGGGGCTTACCCCTAACATGGATATCAACTGGTTCAAAAACTATTGGGTACCAGGCAAAGAGCAAATTGAGCAATGGAAACCCTTTAGCAACCTTCTGGACAATCCTTATCTACAGGCTTATGAGATGCTTAACAAATCTAACCGTCACAACTTTGTAGGCAATGTATCTGCTACGTACAGCTTCACAAAAGAACTAAGCCTTATGGTAAGATCTTCTATAGACTTTATGTCTGAAGCAAGGTCTCAGCAAAGACCAAAGAACACCAATAAGTACATTGATGGCATGTACCGGGAACAGGAAATCAATACGCATGAGCAGAATAGCGACTTCCTGTTACGTTATGAGAATAACAAGTTGAGTGACTTTGAATTCACGGTTTCGTTTGGGGGTAGCACCATGAACAACAAGTATAGCATGAATGAATACAGAGCAGAGAAATTACTCTATCCCGGTATTTATACACTCGCAAACAGTAAAGTAAATTTGATACCCATTAAAAGAAGAGAGGAGTTTGGAGTGAACAGCTTATATGGATTGTTTACCGTGGGCTACAAAGACTTCTTGTTTTTAGATATTACTGGTAGAAATGACTGGACCAGCACGTTAGTTACCCCTGTGACTCCAACTTCAGTTACAGAAGAGAAACGCTCTGTTCCATCTTTTTTCTACCCATCATTTAACTTAAGTGCCGTTTTATCAGAAGCATTTGTATTGCCAAGTCAAATTTCCTTACTAAAACTGAGAGGTTCCTGGGCTGAAGTTGGAAGCGGAGGAGTTGAGCCTTACCTAACCAGCTACACGTACAATCCAAAAGTTAATTTCGCCTCAGGTTTAGGCAACCCCACTACACTTCCCAATCCAGACTTACGGCCACTGCGCACACAAAGCCTTGAGTTCGGACTAGATCTAAGACTATTTAAGAGCCGCCTTAACCTAGATGTAGCCGTTTACAAAAACAACACCTTTGACCAGATCTTCAACCGACCAATTGACCCAGCCTCGGGTTACTCATCCATTGTCACCAACTCTGGCGAGGTAGAAAACAAAGGAATTGAGATTCAGGTAAATGGAACCCCTATCAAAAACTTGAAAGGCTTTACCTGGAATGTCTTTGGCACCTATGCAGCCAACAGAAACACTGTAGTCAGCTTATCTGACTCTACCAACGCTCAAGTGCTCACCACTGTGTACGGCAGCAGAGGAACTGTAGAAGCTCGCGTAGGCGGACGCCTGGGAGACATGTACGGCTTCGGATATGAACGCTCTCCAGACGGGCAGATTATCTACGAAAATGGGTATCCAGTATTAGGAGACTCCCTTATATATTTAGGAAACTATGCTCCAAAATGGCGAGCCAGTTTAGGAAACGAATTCAGATACAAGCGCTTTAAATTAAACATCTTGTTTGATGCCCAGTTCGGCGGGGTTGGGTATTCTTTGACACACGCCGTGTTGATGGAGGAGGGTAAGCTGAAAAAAACTTTGCCTGGCCGCTACAACGGTATAATTGGTGATGGAGTCATTGCCAATAGCGATGGTACCTACAGACCCAATGATGTGGTAGCCACTGTTATCAGAGACTACTACTATGCACACTTTAACCGAGATAACTTAGAAGCCAACACCTTCAGCACAGACTTTATTAAACTGAGAGAATTAAGATTAGATTACAATTTACCTTCTTCTCTTACTAAGAAACTCAAGATGCAGAATGCCAGCATAGGCATCTATGGCCGTGACCTTTTGGTATTTTCCAACTGGCCAGCATTTGACCCTGAGTTTGGTACGTTAGGTGATGGGGATATCTCTTCTGGTTCTGAGATTGCCCAATTCCCTTCTACCAGAACCATGGGTGTAAGCTTAAATGTAAGTTTTTAATTAGCAGATTCTTATGAACAAGATAAAGATTTTAGCCTTTGCTACCTTTCTAGCGGTAGCAGCTGGCACCCCGTCCTGTAACCAGGACTTTGATGAAATGAACGTTAACCCCAATACATCAAGGGCAGCCACTCCAGAATCACTGTTGGCTCCTGCCCTGCACAATGTGGTGGTTAACAACTTAGACCGGGCGCTCAGAATAGGCAATGAGCTCATGCAGGTGCATGTAACCACCAATAACTCCAGAGAGTTTCACCGGTACAACATCAGACCCAGTGAGTCAGATTTTATGTGGCGTAACTGGTACCTGCAACTCACCAACTTTAGGGATATGTATGAGAGTGCAGCCTTTACCCAACAGCCAGCCTATAAAACTTACATGGGTATGTCTCTCATCTTAGACGCCTGGGTAACCTCACTTATCACAGATATGTACGGTGATGTTCCCTACTTTGAAGCGAACAAAGGCAAAGAGGGCATCCTTACCCCTAAGTTTGATAAACAGCAGGCTATCTACACAGACCTTTTCCGGAAACTGGAAGAAGCAAACAAGCTACTTTCTGAAACCACTGATTTACCAGATGAGGTCAAACCTCTAGATCCATTATATAACGGGTCAATGCTGGCCTGGCGGAAATTTGGAAATTCAATGTATCTGCGTCTCCTCATGAGGGTGTCTGGCAGACCAGAAATGAATGTGGGAGATAAGATTAAAGACATAGTAGAAACCAGCAAGGCGAAATACCCAATCATGGAGAGCAACGCTGAATCTGCTGTCTTACGGTTTACCACCACACCGCCCTTGACCTCAGAATTCTTCAACTACCGTGATCTTGATTTCAATGGAGACAAAGGCTATACAGATTTCTTCATTAACAACCTTAATGCATGGACTGACCCACGTAGAGAGAAATGGGCCACCTTGGCGGGAGGTACATACATGGGTATCCAGAGTGGTTACCCGATAGGGCAAACACCAGAAAGGCAATCCTATCCTAAAATTGAGTTGAAGAACGAGCCTCTTTTGGGTAATATCTTAAATTATGCTGAGGTGCAGTTTATATTAGCTGAGGCAGCATTGCGGGGCTACGTTACTACTCCAGCAAAAACCTACTATGATAAAGGGGTAGAAAATGCAATTACTTTCTGGGGATTAGCTCTGCCAGCAGGTCACTTAGAGAAAGAAGATGTTAAATGGAATGAGAATGAAACGTTTGAGCAAAAGCTGGAAGCTATTCATCTACAAAAATATTACACGCTCTTCTTTACAGATTTCCAGCAATGGTATGAGTATCGCCGTACAGGCCACCCAATACTACCAACTGGGTCTGGTTTGATGAATAATGGCCAAATGCCTTCACGTCTGCGCTACCCTATTAATGTACAAGCGTTAAACGCAGCTAATTACCAAGCCGCCGTGGCCGCCATGGGTGGTCCAGATGATATCAATACCAAAGTTTGGTGGGACCAATAATTAAACTGTCATGAAAAACTTCAGAATGAAAAAACTAATGGGTTCAGTGGCAGTTGCATTGGCTGCCCTGGCATTCACGTCTTGCCTGGAAGATGATGGGAACCCATCAATAGGAAGACCTAACTCAATGGCCTCATTACATGTGGTACGGGAAGTCTACAGAGATACTGATGTGAAATTGGGGCCAGAGGTGCTAACAGGAGCCTTTAAAACTGCTGGGACCGTGATTTCCAACCCGTCTGGAGGCAATTTGCCAGCCGGTTACGTAGTCATACAGGGTAGTTGGCGTGGGCTAATGCGGGGCGTTGTCTTGGCATTAGACGCCGCTACTGCCGCAACCTATATACCGGGAGACTCTTTGGTAATAGACCTTTCAGGAGCCACGTTAACCAGGAATACCGGTCCTTTACAGATTACCGGTTTAACCGCAGACAAGATAAATAAAGTCGCCTCAGGGCGGCCTGTGATCGCAAGACCAGTCTCAATTACTCAACTGAATTCAAAATTCCAGGAGTATGAAAGCACACTGGTGAGCCTTACCGCTGATGCTAAACCCTACCCTGTAAGTGGCGAGACCATGGCGGGTGCCAAGACGCTAGATGACGGCGCTGGTAATAGCTTCACCCTCTTCACTGACCCACAGGCTTCGTTTGCCTCTTTCCGTATTGCCCCAAATGCTACCTATATTGGCATCCCAATGCTGGTGCAAAATGAAAAGCAGTTGCGTCTTAGATTTGAATCAGATATCATTGATCCAAGCGGCCCACTTTACCCTGGTTACCCTGAAAATTTTGACTACCCTGATCAATCTGTAAAGAACACGTATGCTACAAAGGCCATTGACTTGCGTACTGGCAACTGGACCTTTAACCAAGCTATCTTAGGCAACACCGCTAATAGAGATAGAATTGTTTCAGGAGCACAAGCAGTTCGCTTCCAACAGGGGCTTACCACCCCTGCTTATTTACAAATGAACTATGACCTGGCAGACGGCGCCAGTAAGGTAACCCTTTGGTATGGCTCCTATTACACAGACGTTTCCTCTACCTTCGCCCTGGAGTACTCAACTGACCAAGGCGCCACCTGGACCGAGATTGGCCGAAGATCAGATGCCCACCCAACTAACCAAAGCCTTCAGGCCAAACAAGCAGTTTTCCTGATGGACATCAAAGGTCCGGTACGTTTCAGGATTAAGAAGCTTGGCTTGGGAGCAAGTAGCCCGCCCAATGTTTTCAATGGCCGTTTGGGAATGGATGATTTCGCTGTTTACAAAAGCTACTAATCCCTTGCCCCTCTAGCTTTAACCAATACTACCATTCCTGTTTTAGGGCTGTTTTTCTCAAAACAGCCCTAAAACAGGAATGGTAGTATTTAAAGAATGTCCATTTTCTTTAATACTACTTTCACTCGTGGAAAAATGACTAATTTTTGTCATTAAACTGTTCTTCTCTAACCTAACATTAACCCCAAGAGCTTCGCACACCGGTGTACCTGTAGCAAACCTCACCTCCAAGAAATAAAATCATCAAACTATAGGACTAGCTTTCAAATTAAAATTCCACACGCTGCCGTCTGTTAAACCCAGTATACCCAGAAGCGCAGAATGCAAACAGATCGTTAGAATATTTACCTGTTCCCCATGAAAAGAATAACGCTTCTATACATTATCTTTTTGTTATGCACTGGCTGCAGTAGCAGCGAAGATGCCTCCCCAGAGCCCGTTGACCCCGGGGCGGGCAAACCCTTCACCATTGAGTTACCTGCCGCCGCTTTCACCAACTTGTCTAAAGTGGGGAGCGGACTTGCCTCGCCAGATATCATGAACCAGCTCATAGCCCTGGTTGACGCCGCCCCGGCAAACGCTAACATTCACCTCAGCATATTTATATTTAATTACCAGGCGCTCACAGACGCGCTCAAAAGAGCCAGTGACCGCGGAGTAAAACTGCACCTCATGCTGGACTTTAGCCGGGATGAGTCTCTCGCAGACAACCCAGCCACAATCTCACAGCTCAGGGGCTTTTTAAAGCCAACGTCTGAATTGGTTCTTATCACCAGTGATGCCAGTGGATCTTCTATCAACCATAACAAATTTGTGCTGTTTTCAGAAATTACTACTGCTACTGGCAAACAGCAAAATGTAGTATTCCAGACGTCGCATAATTTTACTTTAAGTGACTCTAAAAAAATTCAAGATGCCCTCATTTTCCCCAATGCCGGGTTATACGGTGCCTATCTCTCGTACTGGACTGACATGAAAGAGAAAGCGGGCAGCGGCATGAAAAACTTCTTTTACCGCGAGTACCATGATGAAGCCGCTGGTATTTCAGCACTCTTTTTTCCAAAACGCCGCAATGGTACTTCCTATGGGGCTGATACTGCCATTGAGATTCTGGAAGGCTTAACTGAACCCGCCACCGCCACTGTGCGTGTCTCCATGTCTGATTGGACCGCCACCCGCCTGAATGTGGTAGATAAACTTATCCAGCTAAGGGAGCAAGGGGCCACCATTGAGGTTATTGCCAAAGACAAGGTAGACCCAGAGATTCTAACGGGACTGCAGCGGTTAAAGAGCAAAGGGGCGCTAGTGAAAATCTACAGCATGGCGCAAACCAACAACCACTCCAAGTTCATGCTCATAACCGGTCAATGGAAAGGGGCGCAAGTAAACCTGCTGGTCACCGGCTCGCATAATTTCACAGTCAATGCCCTCCGGAACAACAATGAAGCCATGATTCTGCTCAAGAACCACCCCACGCTCTTCAATACCTATCTCAACTACTATAGTGACATGAAGAAGATCCCCAGTTCATAAAGGGTTTAAGCTTCTCTAGTTTTGTTTCTGACGTTTTTAGTCTAATTTCCAAAAAACAAGACCAAAACGGCAATGAAATCACTAAAAATTTTGTCATTCTTTCAACCAAAGCCCATGAATGGGAGCAAATATCAAGCAGTGAATTTAATTGGCAACATCATTTCCCTTTACAGGCAATGGTTCACTCTCTTCTTATGGGCTTGCTTTCTACTCTTAAACAGTCTTTCTACCCTTGCCCAGAAAGACAGCACCAACAACTCTTTTTTCAAGCTGCCCAACCTTCCCGGCTACCTCACACTCAAAGGCGATTTTCACATGCACACTGTCCTTTCTGACGGGTACGTGTGGCCGGCGTTGCGGGCGCAGGAAGCCATACGTGACGGGTTAGACGTGATCTCAGTAACCGAGCATGTAGACTTTGAACGGTACCCCAACGACATTAAGCGAGACATGAACCGGTCTTATGAAATCGCCAGGAAAGCTGCCGGTACTTCAGGGCTGTTGGTGATCAACGGGCTGGAGATTTCGCCGCGCGTACCGCCGTACCACTGTAATGCCATCTTTATGCAAGACGGCAACAAGGTGCCGGTGAAATACATGAAGCAAACCACAGAGTCGTTCAAGATGAAGGACAACCCCACCCGGGCAGAACTCATGGCCCCGTTCCTGGAAGCCAAAAAGCAAGACGCCTTTGTGTTCTACAACCACCCCAACTACTCCTGGTGGGACAAAAAAAGTAAAGAGCTGTTCACAGACTTCCACCAGGAACTGCTGGACAAAGGCATTCTCAAAGGCGTTGAGGTGGCCAACCGCGGCGGCTACAACGTGATAGCCCACAAACTAGCCGCTAAATACAACCTGGCCATGTTCGCCAACTCAGATGAGCACCGCGGGCTGCCAGCCTCTACCAAAGAGACCCACCGGCCGGTCACGCTGGTGTTTGCCCAGAGCAAAACCCCGGCGGCCCTGAAAGAAGCCATGAACGCCCGCCGCACCGCCGTCTATTTTGATGACTACGTGATTGGCCGTGCATCTGAGATGGAGCCGTTTTTCAAAGCAGCCGTCACCATTACGGCCGTGCAGGAAAACCGCAAAGGCGAACCCATCATTGTCCTGAACATCAAGAACAATTCTACTATCCCGTTCCAGGTGAAACTCAAGTCAGACTACAACCTGGAGAAACACCCGCTGGGCGCGGTCACCTTGAAACCAGAAGCCGTGACCAAAGTGACACTGGGTGCGGTCTGGGAATACCCCGCCCCCCTGCTGGTAAAATGCACCGTTGACAACATTCTGGTAGCCCCAGAGGAGCCGCTGCAGACAGAATTCAAACTGACTACCGTTCCCGGAAACAAGAAAACCAACAGCCCGGGGCAAGACGCAGACACAGACTAACCTTACCTTATCTTTCTCACCCCCTTAACAAACAAACCGCATGAACCGCCGCAGACTTCTCAAATCACTGGGCCCGAGCATTGGTGCCGCCGTCATCAGCACAGAGGCGCTGGCCAAACTGGGAGAAAACAAATACTCCTATTCCATTCCGCCCAACCCGGAGCACAAGCCGCTCAACAAAGCCGTCACCGCCATCACCATTGGCGCAGGCAGCCGGGGAACGGTATACGGCAACTACGCCGCCAAATTCCCGGAGCAATTAGACATCATCGGCGTAGCCGAACCCAACCAGTTCCGGAACGACAAATACGCCAAGCAGCACAACATCAAAGACGAGAACCGCTTCAATACCTGGGAAGACGTCTTCAAGCGTCCCAAGTTTGCAGATGCGGTCATCATCTCCACCCCAGACAACCTGCACTACGCGCCGTGCATGAAAGCGCTGGCCATGGGCTATGACATTCTGCTGGAGAAACCCATTGCGCCTACTGAGAAGGAATGCCGTGATATCTTAAAACTGGCCAAGAAGAACAACCGCATTGTGGCCGTTTGCCACGTGCTGCGCTACGCCCCGTACTTCGTGAAGATGCGCGAACTCATTCAGCAGGGCGCCATTGGCGACATTGTGAGTGTACAGCATTTTGAGCCCATTGAGCACCTGCACATGGCCCACAGTTACGTGCGCGGCAACTGGCACAACTCCAAAGAGACCACCCCAATCATTCTGGCCAAGTCTTGCCATGACCTGGACATCATGCGGTGGGTAGTGGGCAAGCCCAGCCTAAAGGTAGCCGCCATGGGCGATTTGAAATGGTTCCGGAAGGAAAATGCCCCCGCCGGCAGCACCGCCCGCTGCACAGACGGCTGCAAAGTGGAGCGTGAGTGCCCATACTCGGCCATCAAGCATTACTATGAAGACCGCCGCCGCCTGGCCGTGCTGGATCTTCCCGCTGACAAAACCAAGCACCCCGAGGTGATCATGGAAAAACTCAAAACCACCAACTACGGCCGCTGCGTGTACCGCATGGAAAACGACCAGCCCGACCATTACGTGGCCAGCATCCAGTTTGCAGAAAGCGTGACGGCCAGCTTCTCCATGGAGGCCTTTACCTCGTACCACGGCCGCCGCACCCGCATCATGGGGACCATGGGCGACATGGTGGGCGACATGACTGAGCTGGTGGTGACTGATTTCCGCACCCGTAAGGAATTGAAACTGGTGCCCAAGGCCGAAGACGTGGACGGCTACAAGAACAGCGGCCACGGCGGCGGCGACTGGCTCCTGGTGCGCGACTTTGTGCAGGCGGTGGGCCAGCAGAACCCCAAGCTGCTCACGTCTACCATAGATGAGTCTATTGAGGCGCACCTCATGGGCTTCATGGCCGAGGAGAGCCGCAAGAAAGGCAAAATCATGGACATCAACATGAGCGTGTAATTTTCTGTTTTGGGGCTGTTTTCAGAAAAACAGCCCCAAAACAGAAAATGAGGAAGCTATGCGAGAAGCCACTCCAATTTCTTCCAGGAGGGGAGTATCTGCAACAATTGGCTCAGGGAAATTTCTATTTGGGGCGGCAAGCTGTACCGTTCAGCTGAAAATGTGTAAGATAAGGCAAAGGCTCAAAGTGAAGCTCTTCCAGATTTGTAATCTGGAATCAAATCCTTCGGGGATTTGCAATCCCCGTCTCTGCACGTTTCATCAGCACGCGCCGCGGATTGCAAATCCCGAATAGCAGTAGAAGGCAGATTTTACTTTATCTGATGTTCCCCTTTTGGGAGGGGTTTCCCGAAAATCGCAAATAGTTTGCACAAGCCACAAACCTAGGTTTATAAGTAAAAACGGCGATTTACTTAAAAGAAACAGATTGCATAAAGAAACACTTCCGCCTTTGGGCGGAGATAAAATTATATTCTGTTTCTGGCCTGTTTTTTGAAAAACAGGCCAGAAACAGAAACAAGACAATCAATCATTAACAAAGAGTACCTTCCGCAACCCCATGAAAAGAAGAACCTTTCTCCAGACCCTCGCCCTGTTCTCCGGAGGCCTGGTGTTGGCTGGCCCAGATGTCTTTGCCAGAACCAGAAAAGCCAAGCAAACTCTTACCGGCACGGTGAAAGCCCGCGGCAAGAAATTGGCCGATGTAGTGGTATCAGACGGTTTTACCGTGGCAAAGACCGACAAACGCGGGCAGTTTGAGCTGCCGGCCAACCCGCAGGCCCGCTTTGTGTTTGTCTCCATTCCGGCGGGGTACGAGTTCCCGCAGGAGAAAGGCCTGGCCCGGCATTACCTGCCCATTTCTGGCGGCAAAGGCAAAAAGTATGATTTTGAGCTGCAGCCGTTGGGCCGGGATGACAGCAAACACTCGTTCATTATCTGGGCAGACCCGCAGGTGAAAGACGCCACAGACGTGAAACTCATGATGCAGGACTCGGTGCCCGATGCCCAGAAACTGGTACAGAGCCTGGGCAAAGACGCGCTGGTGCACGGCATTGGCGTGGGCGATCTGGTCTGGGACAACCACAAACTTTTCCCGGACTACAGCAAAGCCGTGGGGGCCATTGGCATTCCGTTTTTCCAGGCGCTGGGCAACCATGACATGGACTACCGCCAGGGCGGCGACGAGACCTCTGACGTAACGTTCCAGAAAATCTTTGGCCCTACGTATTACTCGTTCAACCGCGGCAAGGCGCATTACATTGTGCTGGATGACGTGCGGTACCTGGGCAAGGAGCGCGAGTATGACGGCCACCTCAATGAACAGCAACTGGCCTGGATCAAGCAGGATTTGAGCCATGTGCCCAAAGACCATCTGGTGATCATCAACGCGCACATTCCCATTTCTAACGCCGTGAAAAACCGCGAAGAGCTGTTTGCGCTGCTGCAGGGCTATCAGGTGCACATCATGACCGGCCACACGCACACCAACTACCACATGCTGCGCGAAGGCGTGCATGAGCACGTGCACGGCACCGTGTGCGGCGCCTGGTGGTCAGGGGCTATCTGCACAGACGGTACGCCCAACGGCTACGGCGTGTATGAGGTCAACGGCAATCAGCTGCAGTGGTTCTATAAGTCAACCGGCAAAGACAAGTCGCACCAGATCAGCCTGGACATGGAGAAACTCACCGGCCAGAACCGCTTTATTGCCAACGTCTGGAACTGGGACCCCGCCTGGAAAGTGGAGTGGTACGCCGACGGCAAACCCATGGGCGCGCTGCAAAACACCAAAGGCTATGACCCAGAAGCCGTGCGCACCATGAAGGGGGACAAACTCCCTGCCCGCCGCGCCTTCGCTGAGCCCGCCAGAACCGAGCACCTCTTCATGAGCCACGTGGGGCCAGAGGTGAAACAAGTGCGGGTGGTGGCCACTGACCGCTTCGGGAACCAGTACGAGGCCACGGCCGCTACGGCGTAATTACTTTTCACGTTGCTGCTGGCATTACATGGCGCAAGCGTCCGCTTGTGACTGCACGCATCATGAATCAGCATCCGTAGGCACAAGCGGACGCTTGCGCCATAACTTTCCCTTTTGTCCTCCTGAAATGGATCTTGGTAGCGAACGGTAAATGCAGTTCACAAATGCCTTTCTAGTTCGCCCACAAGATCCTTTCAGGAGGACAATAAAATACTTATGGTTGGATCTGTCTTTGTGCTTAGTTCCTGTTTCTGGCCTGTTTTTCAGAAAACAGCCCAAAAACAGGAAATGCGGGCAAATCTGCCTATCTAATTGATGCACCGCAAAGCGTGCCTCTGTTACCTGATAATGCATCGCCCGCGGGCGGAATTTTTCAATGTCTCACCCAAACATGAACTACAAACTACTCCTGTGGTCGTTGCTGCTTCTGTTGCCTTCTGGACTACTTGCGCAGGCGCAGCCAACCACAAAACAAATCCTGGTACAGACTGATAAAGTCTCGCTGGCGTTTACCGTGGGCAAAAACCAGAAGCTGTACCAAAGTTACCTGGGGCCAAAACTCACCAACGCGCAAGACAACGGTCAGCTGAGTTCCACGGCGCATGAGGCGTACATTCCTTCGGGCACTGACAATCTGTTCGAACCGGCTATCAGGGTGCTGCACAATGACGGCAACCCGTCTTTGGAGCTGAAGTATGACCGGCACACCACGCAGCAACCCGAGGCCAACGTGACGGCAACAGCCATTCACCTGAAAGACCCTAAATATCCGGTTGAGGTGGTGCTGCATTTCCATACGTTCCAGAAAGAAAACATCATCAAGGCCTGGACCGAAATCAAACACAAGGAGAAGAAGCCGGTGGTGCTGGGCAACTTCGCCTCGGCGATGCTGCACTTTGACGCGCCCAACTACTGGCTCTCACAGTTCCACGGCGATTGGGCCGGGGAGATGCAGCTGCAGGAGCACCAGCTTACCAGCGGCATTAAAATCATTGACAGTAAACTGGGCACCCGCGCCCACAAGTTTCAAAGCCCCACGTTCCTGCTTTCCCTGGACAAGCCTTCCGGCGAAAACCACGGCGAGGTCATTGCGGGTACGTTGGCATGGTCGGGTAATTTCCAGTTCGCGTTTGAGCTGGACGAGAAGAACTCTTTGCGCGTGATTGCGGGTATGAATCCGCACGCGTCTGAATACCATTTGGCGCCTAACCAACCGTTTGTGACCCCGGCGTTTATCTTCACCTACAGCCAGCAAGGCAAAGGCGAGGCCAGCCGCAACTTCCACCGTTGGGCCCGCAACTACGGTATTCTGGACGGCAACAAACCGCGCCTCACGCTGCTCAACAACTGGGAAGCCACCTACTTTGACTTTGATGAGAAGAAGCTGGTGGAGCTGTTTGACGGCGCCGCAAAACTGGGGGTGGATTTATTTCTGCTGGACGATGGCTGGTTCGGGAACAAATATCCGCGCAACGCGGCCAACGCCGGGCTGGGCGACTGGCAGGAAAACAAAACCAAGCTGCCCAGCGGCATTGGCTACCTGGTGGAACAGGCCGAACAAAAAGGCGTGAAGTTTGGCATCTGGCTGGAGCCCGAAATGGTGAACCCCAAAAGCGAACTCTATGAAAAGCACCCGGACTGGGTCTTGAAACTGCCCAACCGCGACGAGCATTACCAACGCAACCAGCTGGTGCTGGACCTCACCAACCCCAAGGTGCAGGACTTCGTGTTTAACCTGGTTGATGATTTGCTCACCAAGAACCCGCGGCTGGCGTACATTAAATGGGACTGCAACCGCACGTTCACCAACGCGTTTTCACCCAACCTTAAGGTGCAGTCGCATTTGCCTATTGACTACGTGAATAGCTTGTACAAAACGCTGGCCAGAATACGCAAGAAATACCCGCACCTGCCCATCATGCTCTGCTCCGGTGGCGGCGGCAGGGTAGACTACGGCGCGCTGCCGTACTTCACCGAGTTCTGGCCCAGCGACAATACAGACGGGCTGGAGCGCGTGCTTATTCAATGGAGCTACTCTAACTTTTTCCCGGCGGTGGCCATGTCGGCGCACGTGACCAGCTGGGGCAAGCAACCGGTGAAATACCGCACAGATGTGGCCATGATGGGCAAGCTGGGCTTTGACATTCAGGTGAGTGAGTTCAATGAGAAGGAACTGCAGTACTGCAAGCAAGCCGTGGCTAACTATAAGCGACTGAGTGACGTGATTTGGTTTGGCGACCAGTACCGGCTGGTGTCTCCGTATGAAGAGAAGCGCGCGGTGCTCATGTACGTGAACGAAGCAAAAAGCAAATCAGTGCTGTTCGCCTACAACCTGCAAACCCGTAACCGTGACCGCTTCACGCCGGTACGTTTGCAAGGGCTGGACCCGCAGAAGAAGTACCAGGTGCAGGAAATCAACCTCATGCCAGATACCAAATCCTCTTTTTCGGCCAATGGCAAAACCTACTCCGGCGATTACCTCATGAAAGTGGGCATTGCCGTGTCGCCCAACACTGCCATTACCAGCGCCGTGTTTGAAATCACTGAAAAACCTTAGTTTATATATCTCCAGATTAACCTTTAGAACTGAATTCTTACCTGCTATCTTGAGCACACCATGAACAAAACATTTTCTGCCCTCTTACTCGGTGCCACCTTGTTGGCCGGTTGCAAAAGCTCTCAATCTGTGACCCAGAACTTACCGCCGTTGCCGACTTTCGGTACCGAAGGCCACCGCGGCGCCCGCGGCTTATCCCCGGAGAACTCCATTCCGGCCATGCGCAAAGCCCTTGATTTGGGCGTGACCACCCTGGAGATGGACTGCCACATCACCAAAGACGGCCAGGTGGTGGTAACGCATGACCCGCACATCAATCCGGCGTATGCCCGTACGCCTAAAGGCGAAGACATACCCAAGGAAGACGCCAAAAAGTACGTGGTCTACCAGATGAACTATGACCAGGTGCGGGCGTTTGAACTGGGGACCAAAGCGTACGCCCTTTTTCCGGAGCAACAGCTGGTGAAAACCTATATTCCGCGGTTAGCGGAGCTGATTGACTCAGTACAGAATTACCTGAAAGCCACGGGCAAACCGCAGGTGTTTTACAACATTGAGACCAAGTCTAAGGCCACGGGAGACAACAAACTGCACCCGGCCCCGGAAGCGTTTGTGAAGGCGCTCATGCAGGTGATTGAAGACAAGAAGATTACCCCGTACGTGATCATTCAGTCATTTGACCCGCGCACGTTGCAGGTGCTGCACCAGAAACACCCGCAGGTGCGCACGTCTTTGCTCATTGACAACCAAAAATCTGTAGAGGAGAACATCAAAGACCTGGGCTTCACGCCGGTGGTGTACAGTCCGCACCGCAAGCTGGTAACCGCCGAGCTGGTGAAGCAATGCCATGCCCTGGGCATGAAAGTGATTCCCTGGACGGCGAATACGCCGGAAGACATTGCCCGCATGAAAGCGTTGGGCGTTGATGGCATCATTTCTGATTACCCTAACCTGTTTTTCCAGTAGTAGCAAAGTTTCTGTTTTCGGGCTGTTTTTCTGAAAACAGCCCGAAAACAGAAATTCATATTCATTTCTCTCACGCAAACAAAATATATGAAACTGAAACGCACTTTCCTTTCCGCGCTGTGCGCGCTCTTGCTGGGTTTTCAGGCCCAGGCCCAAACCACTGCTGCCAAGTGGGACAGCACCTACCGCCCAGCGGCCTATGAGCTGAAGGTGGCCCAATTCAAGTCATACCCAAACGCGGCCAATGACATTGTGTTTTTGGGCAACAGCATTACCGCCAACACTGACTGGGCTGAGCTGCTGGGTATGTCTAACGTGAAAAACCGCGGCATCTCGGGGGACATCACGTTTGGCGTGCTGGAGCGCCTGGACGAAGTCATTGAAGGCAAACCCGCCAAAGTGTTCATCCTGATTGGCATCAATGACATCTCGCGCAACATTCCGGACCACGTAATTACCGCCAACCACCGCAAAATGGTGGCGCGCATCAAAGCCGGTTCACCCAAGACCAGGATTTACTTCCAGACGCTCATGCCGGTGAACAATACCTTTGACAAGTTCAAGAACCACTACAACAAAGACGAGCATATTGCCGCCGTGAACCAAGGCATTAAAGACCTGGCCAAGAAAGAGAAGATTGAGGTGATTGACTTACACCCGCACTTTCTGGACAGTGAGAAGCGTCTGGTCAAAGAATACACCCATGACGGCCTGCACCTCACCGTGGCCGGCTACCAGAAGTGGGTTGAGGTCCTGAAAAAAGGCAATTACCTGAAGTAGAAACGTCACCCTCGTTGTGCTTTAGAGAAGCCGTGGACACTTTTCCTGTCGTACCAAGGCAGAATGGTGTGCTATCATTCCATTAGCTCCTTTCTGCTATTCGGGATTTGCAATCCCGAATCTGTTACCTGCGGATTTGCAATCCGCGGGGCGTGCTGTTCAAAAGCGCAGGCACGGGGATTGCAAATCCCCGAAGTACCTGCTTCCGGATTTGCAATCCGGAAGAGCGTTAAGGAGAGCATTAGCGGACCTTGAACCTTTACTTTTTCTACTTAAGCAGCTAATTCCTTTCCTAGCAGGGGTAGGTTTCACTTAAGAGAGGTGAAAACCGCAACTTGGGTTTCACAATTCCAATGAGAAGTTTTTCTGTTTCCGGGCTGTTTTTCTCAAAACAGCCCGGAAACAGAAATTTGTTTTTCCCTGGAGCTTCCGCTGTTCACTTGTTTCTCTTTTTGCCCAACTCATCAATTATTTGATAAATTAGGCACAGTGCTTTCACCGCCAGTTACTTAAATTGAATATTGAAAAAAGAACTACCAAACTATGCAACAAACCTTGTCTAAATTTTTCCTCCTGCTCACGGCTTGCTTGGTGCTGGCCGGGGCCGCGTACGCCCAGGACGCCAGCCGGTACGCCATCATTCCCAAGCCCGTGAAACTCACGCCTGCCAAAGGCCAGTTCAAGCTAGATGCCAAGACTCAGATTGTACTAGGTTCTTCTGCGCCAGACCTGAAAACCGCCACTGATTTTCTGGTGAACCTGGTGGAGAATTCAGCGGGTTACAAGCTAAACTACAGCGCAGGCGCGAAGAAGAATACCATCACCTTTGCCCTGGACAACAGCATTACCAATGACGAAGGCTACAAACTGGACGTCACCAAAAAAGGAATCAAAGTGACTTCCAAGACGGCCAAAGGCGCGTTTCTGGCCATCCAGACGCTGCGCCAGCTCATGCCTGCCGCCATTGAGCAAAAGAACGCTGGCCTAAAGAAAATAGAGGTGCCCGCTGTTTCTATTGAAGACGCGCCGCGTTTTGCCTACCGCGGCATGATGCTGGACGTGGCCCGCCATTTCCAGCCCATTGACTTCGTGAAACGCTACATAGATTTGCTGGCCTTCTACAAAATCAACACCTTCCATTTCCACCTCACTGAAGACCAGGGCTGGCGCATTGAAATCAAGAAATACCCTAAACTGCAGGAGATTGCCGCCTGGCGGAACGAGACCCTGGTGGGCCACTCCCGCGACAAAGAGAAGAATTTTGACGGCAAGCGCCACGGCGGCTACTACACCCAGGAAGAACTGAAAGACCTGGTAAAATACGCCCAGGACCGGTTCATCACCATTATTCCAGAGATTGAAATGCCCGGCCACTCCCGCGCCGCGCTGGCCGCTTACCCTGAGCTGGGCTGCAAAGACAGCACCTACACCGTAGCCACTACTTGGGGCGTGTTTAAAGACATTTACTGCCCCAATGAGAACACCTTCACGTTTCTGGAAGACGTCCTGACCGAGGTGATGGCCATTTTCCCCAGCAAGTACATTCACATTGGCGGCGATGAGGCTCCCAAAGACGCCTGGAAAAAGTCAGCGTATGCGCAAGGGCTTATCTCCTACCACGGGCTCAAAGACGAGCACGGGCTGCAGAGTTACTTTATCAGGCGCATGGAGAAATTCCTGAACTCCAAAGGCCGCGCCATTATTGGTTGGGACGAAATTCTGGAGGGTGGTCTGGCTCCCAACGCCACCGTTATGAGCTGGCGCGGTGAGAAAGGCGGTATTGCCGCGGCCAAGGAACGCCATGATGTGATTATGACTCCCAACTCCCACCTGTACTTTGACCACTACCAGACCAAGGAGGGCCGCAAGGCCGAACCGCTGGCTATTGGCGGGTTCTCCCCGCTGGAGAAAGTGTACTCGTACAATCCGGTGCCGGCAGTGCTTACTCCGGAAGAGGCCAAGCACGTGCTGGGCGTACAAGCCAACCTCTGGACCGAATACATCCCCACCAAGGAGCACGTGGAGCACATGGCGTTCCCGCGCGCCTGCGCCCTGGCCGAGGTAGCCTGGACACCGGTAGCAGCCAAAGATTACGCTGACTTCACCCAGAGGCTGGGGCAGAACCTGAAGCACCTAGACGCTCTGCAGGTCAACTACTCCACCTATCACCAAAACCAACCAGCCGCTGCCTCAGTGAGCCAGGCCAATTCTAAGTAAAGTGCCAATGGCCGAAGCAACACGTTTGGCATACCGTCACGTCTAGGTTCTGTTTTGGGGCTGTTTTCTCAAAAACAGCCCCAAAACAGAAAAGGCTGTCCTTTGCAGGACAGCCTTTTTTATATCTGATTGATATTGTGCTTATGCGTTGGCAGCTTCGCCTTTCAGCACACGTACCATGGTCTCGCCAATTTCAGCGGGAGAATCCACTACGTGAATGCCGTTCTCGCGCATGATGCGCATTTTAGCGGCGGCAGTGTCATCGGCACCGCCAATGATGGCACCGGCGTGGCCCATTCTGCGTCCGGCCGGAGCAGTCTGGCCCGCAATGAAACCAACCACTGGTTTTTTGTTACCGGTTGACCTGATGTACTCCGCTGCCACGGCCTCGTAGTTCCCGCCAATCTCACCAATCATCACAATGGCATCGGTCTCTGGGTCTTCCATCAACAGCTCCACCGCATTTTTGGTAGGCGTGCCAATGATGGGGTCACCCCCAATCCCAATAGCGGTAGAAATACCCAAACCGGCTTTCACAATCTGGTCGGCGGCCTCATAGGTCAACGTACCGGATTTAGACACAATCCCGATTCTACCTGGCTTGAACACGAAACCGGGCATAATGCCTACTTTGGCTTCGCCTGGCGTGATCACACCTGGGCAGTTGGGGCCAATCAAGGTCACCGGCTTGTTTTTGATGTAGTTCTTAGCGGCTACCATGTCTTTCACCGGAATTCCTTCGGTGATGCACACAATCACTTCAATCCCGGCATCGGCGGCTTCCATGATGGCATCAGCGGCAAATGCGGGTGGCACGAAAATGATGGACACGTTGGCGCCTGCTTTCTGTACGGCCTCGGCCACGGTGTTGAACACCGGACGGTCTAAGTGCGTGGAACCGCCTTTGCCCGGGGTTACGCCGCCTACCACGTTGGTGCCATACTCAATCATCTGCTGTGCGTGGAAAGAACCCTCTGAGCCGGTAAAGCCCTGCACAATCACTTTGGAATCTTTATTTACTAAAACACTCATGTGTAGTGGATTATGTGAAAGATGTACGCTCTCTGTTAAACTGTACGCAAAAATAGGCTTTTTTGCCGCGCTTGCAAACGGAGAATTTGAGATATAGCCCGGGCTCGCCCATTTCTGTTTTTGGCTTGTTTTCAGAAAAACAGGCCAAAAACACCATTCCCCCGGCGCAGAACCCATCTTCTCCCCCGCCGTTTACTAACCAGAAACATCTGCCGTGGGCAATGGTTACCTGTACGTAAACCTCTGGAACATGAAGATTGGATATCCTTGCGTGAATGAGTCATTGGACTGCAGCTCGTCTGGCACGTTCCGGCTGGCCTCGTATTCTGAAGAACGGCTGGTAGAAACGGTAGAGAAGAACCTGGCCTGCCTGCGCCGTATTCTGGAGTACAACCTGCAGCACGGGTTTCTGTTCTTCCGGATGAGCTCTGGGCTGGTGCCGTTTGCCAGCCATGCCGTGAACACCTACAACTGGCAGGAACATTTCAAGCTAACCTTCAGGCGGCTGGGCGATTTCATAAAGAAGCACGGCATGCGCATCTCTATGCACCCAGACCAGTTTGTGGTGCTCAACTCGCCAGACGAGCGCATTGTGCGCAGCAGTATAGCCGAACTGGTCTACCAGGGCAGCGTCATGGATCTGATGGGGCTGGACGCCACGGCCAAGCTGCAGATTCACGCCGGTGGCGTGTACGGCGACAAACCCGCGGCCCTAAAACGCTTTATTCACACCTACCAAAACCTATTGCCCGAAGAAGTGAAAGCCCGCCTGGTGGTGGAAAACGATGACCGCCTCTACAGCCTGCGTGATTGCCTGGAACTGCACGGCGAAACAGGTATCCCCATTCTGTTTGACAATTTTCACCATGAGTGCCTGAACCAAGGCGAACCCATGGCTGAGGCCCTGCAACTGGCCGCCGGTACCTGGCACCCAGAGAAAGACGGTGTACTCATGATGGACTACAGTTCCCAATCTATGGGTGAGCGCAAAGGCAAGCACACCACCAGCCTAGATACAGATTTGTTCCGGGAGTTTCTCACCCACCTCAAGGGTCTGGACGTGGACATTATGCTAGAAATTAAAGACAAGGAAGCCAGCTGCCTCAGGGCGCGGCAGGTGCTGGAAGAACTGGCACTGGTATAATCCTGTTTCCGGGCTGTTTTTCAGAAAACAGACCCAAAACAGAAACTTTCTCCGCCGCCACTGAGAAACTCATTTAAGGGCATAGTTGGCGTCTATTCATATAGAAACTGTCTTTTAAGAGCTTGTTGACATTTGTCTTTCGTGCTGCAAACAGGTAACAAAATTACCTGATCTCGCGGTTGCCTCGCCCCATGGCGCTGGTATGCCGCTCTAAAAACGCAACCGAAGAATCCTTTGCCCCCGGTTTTCGCCTGCAAAAGCAAACTGTAAACCGCCTAAAGGGAGTGAGGCCAACTTGCTTTTCTGTTTTAGGGCCGTTTTTCAGAAAACAGACCTAAAACAGAAGACATTGACCGGGAAGCGGAACTCGTAAAGCAAAGCCAAGGCATTTGTGGGATCGCTTCTAAGCCCCAGGGCCAGGACAGGGTTGCCAGAGGTGTTTTTTGCTACCGTCATAGCAGTTGCATGGCAAGAAATCTCCGCAACAGCTACGCAGTTTTTTCGGACGGCACGTAAGATAAACAGTAGCCTTGTTCGGCCATTCACAAACTTTTAACTACCGCTGTCTTTCCGGCGGCTGCGTAACACTAGAGATGAAGAAGCTTAACGTACTCTTTTCAGCCCTGTTCCTGTCTATGACTGCCATCACCGCCTGCCAATCCCCCTCAGAGTCATCTGCCCCGTCTGCGGTGATCACCAGAAAGATGGAGCTCAAGGGCATACCGTCAGCGTCTGGCATTGAGCGGGTAGGCAACCAGTTCTACGTGATTGGCGACGACTCGCCGTACCTTTTCTGCCTGAACGCGCAGTATGAAATTATACAGAAAACGGCGTTACTGGCGTCTAGCGCCCTGCAGAACGGCCGTATCCCCAAGCCGGTCAAGCCTGACCTGGAGGCAATTACCTCCCTTGCCCTGGAAGGCCAGCCGTACCTGCTGGTGCTTGGCTCCGGCTCTACTGACAAGCGCAACCACGCCTACCTAGTGCCTATTTCCAGCCAGGGGGCAGGCGCGCCCCAGGCTATTTCGCTCGCTAGCCTTTACAAAAGCCTGAGCACTGACACCGCGGTGGTAGGAGGGGCCTCCCTGAACATTGAAGGCGTGGCCGCCGATGAGGAATACCTGTACCTGCTGCACCGGTTTTCGCCCCAGGGGCACAACGCGGTGCTCATTTACACCATGGCCTCTGTCTCCCCGTTCCTGCAAGGCAGAGCCGCGGCCCCCAAACCGTACAAGGTGCAGACGTGGGCGCTGCCTGATCTGGAAAATATCAAAACCGGCTTCTCTGGGGTAGCCTCTGCCCTTGGCGGCAAACTGCTGTTCACGGCCTCTGCCGAAGAAACCCCCAACGCCGTGCTGGACGGTGAAGTGTACGGCAGCATGGTAGGCTGGCTCAACGTGTACCATACCTCTGCCCCACAGCCCTCCAGGCCCAGCCTGGTGAGCCCCATCACTGAGGCGAACGGTACTTCCTACAAAGGTAAAATTGAATCAATAAGTGTCCTGAAGAACACCTCAGAAAGAAGTTTGACGGCGGTGGCGGTGGCAGACAGTGATGACGGCCTCTCTGAATTGATTGAGCTGGAATTCAACTGGTAAACCAACCACTTTACAAAATTCAAGCACATGCTCTGCATCATCAACTGGATAGGAGCTGACGGGTGAACCGTAAGCGCCCCGCAGACAGGCTGCCTCCCCCACCGGTTGAAAGTAAAAAAAACAGGCCTGTTTCTGTTCGTGAGCTCCTACCACCTGCAAAAAAGCATGGGTCTGTGCCGAAATATCCGCCACAGACCCATGCTCATGCTTTCTTCCCTTCTATCTCAACTTCACCCGTACCTTCTTCCAATACACGGTGGTAGGGGTTTTCACTTCTACCAGGTAAATACCGGCCCTAAGTTTGCCAATGCTCATGGGCTCTGCCAGGGTATGGTCACCGGCTGCAATGGGTTTGGTAAACAGCACTTTGCCAGAGGCGTTGGTAAAATAAAGGGTGCCGGCTTCCTTCATTTCCTGCTGAAACGAAAGCATGAACGCGTCATCGTTCTTTTGAACCGGGTATAGATCCAGCCCAGAGAGGGTCTCCCGCCGTATGACCGGCGTCTCTTTGCCGGGGGCGGCCATGGCCACCATCCTACCCTGGAGCGGGGCGGCAACTTGTCTGGTTTGGGCCTGGGCGGGAACAAAAGCTAGTACAGCAAATCCGGCCATCAACACAACGCTTGCGTAGTTTTTTTTCAACTTCATAGTACTAACGGTATGGGTATAACATGTCTGCCACGGTGGCAAAAGCACCTATACATATTCCGTTCCAAAAATGAAGAAGCGGAGAAGAAGTTATTCGTTTACTATGGCTTTGGCCGAAGGCAGTGCCCGCTGCGCCCACTGGAGATACATTTTACTGCTGTAGTGCAGCTGGTCTGGGGCCAGCATGTCTGGAGACTGAAGCACCAGCAGCGACAGGTCATTCACATCTGCCACGGCCACCCCCTTGGCGGCAGCTTCGGCCTTGATCACGTCATTGAACGCTTTGACCTGCGCAGTGATCTGGGCACGGTTACGGCCAGCGGCAAACGGGGTGGCCCCCCAATCTGGAATGGTCAGCACCAGCACATTTTTTGGGTTCTTCTGCGCCAGGGTGGTGCTAATAGACAACAGAGTCTTGAATTCATTCTTGAACTCATCTAAACTGCGGCCCTGAAACTGGTTGTTCACCCCAATCTGAAGCGTCACCATGCCGTAGTCATTAGGGATGCTCACTGACCGTAGCCGCTTTAACAAATCAGCGGTAGTCCATCCAGATTCGGCAATCACCAGGGGTTCGCCCACCTCAATGTTTTCCTGGCTCAGGAGTTGGGAGAGTTGCGTGGTCCAGCGCCCGTTAGGAGTTATTCCTTCGGCTTTGGTATAAGAGTCACCAAGTGCCAGAAATTTGGCAGAGGCGGGCAGCGGCGAGTTCAGCGCTTCATTTAATGGATCATCTGTGCTTTGGCACGAGGCAAAGGCGAGGGATACGAACAGGAGGAGGAAGTTGGAAAGCTGGCGCATCAGAAAAAAAAAGTTAAATTCTTTGAAACCTATAGAAAAGCAACTTCGTAAAATGCCCTTCTTTTCTCGCCAACAGCTACCTTTCCGGAAATGTTCAATTTAACTATTTTTTTCTTTCTCCGGCAACAGTAGCGTAGCTGATTTACACGGGCCCTATTTTGGGGCCATTTTCAGAAAAAGAGGCCATAAACTCCCCCCGCGCGCCTTCCAGATCTGCCATGAGCTTCTGTCTTTGGGCTAGCAAGTGCTGCAAAACAACAGAGCGTTTATAAAACAATGTAAAAAAAATCCAATGCCTGCGTGCCACTTGAATACGGTGCCAGTAGTGCAGCACAAAAAAGCCGGTTAGGGGAAGCGCCACCAGATACGCTACAAGCTCCCAACCAGAGAGCCCCCACCAGTGGTGCCCTCCCCACCCTACCAAGGCGTAGAACAGCGGAAAGGTGAATATGCCAATACTCATCATCATGGGCGCGTGAAACTCAATATCTTTGGTGAGCGCACGTGCAATTTTGGCTGGCAGAATATACGGCAGGTAGTTGTGAACCAGCCCAAACAGGTAAACCGGCAAACCTAGCACCAGGTACACCAGTGTTTGCACGGTTCCCCATGCCACCCGGCTGGTTTTGGGGGTCGCTTTCAAAGCTTCGGGCTGCAGCCCAATACTTTTGAGGTGCTGCAGGTAATCGTTCAGTTCGGTACGCAGCTGGTGCACCCGCTCGGGCTGTCGCGCCTCAAAGTATTGAATGCTCTGCACAATGCCTTTGGTCACCAGAAATTTCTCCTCCGGCTCTGTGGGTGCCAGATCCAGCTCATCTACCAGTGTCTTCTGGTACACGGCCTCCACCTGGGCAGCCAGGGCATCTTCCTCATCGGTCTCAGTATGGATCACCAGTTCCTCCATGCGCTCCTTAAGCAGGTCAGTGAGGGTTTGGGCGGCTTTGAAGGCGTCTTGCTCATAGGCTTCCTGAAAGCTTTTTAGAACAATGGGCTCCCCTACTTTCACAAATACCTCGCTCCTGAACCGCGAACCTTCTTCATAGTTAATGCCCACCGGCACAATGCGCACCCCCAGGTTAAAGCCATGCTGGGCTTCGGCCCCCAGCCCAATGCGGGCGGTACCGGTTTTAATGGGCCGCAGGCGGCGCTGCATAAAGCTGTTGCCCTCCGGGAAAACCATTAAGGTTCCGCCGCCGCTCAGGAACTCATAGCACTTGGCAAAAGTGGCGTCATTCTGGGCTTTCACATTGCCCCCCACGTCTTCCCGCCGGTACACCGGGATCATGAACAGCCGGTGGAACAGCCAGGCTTGCCAGCCGGGTTTAAAGAAACTGCTCTTAGCCAGAAAGTAGATGTTCTGCTTCATGAGGCTGGCGGTGATTACCGGGTCCATGAATGTGTTGGGGTGGTTTGACACCACAATCACCGGTCCTTTGTCTGGCAGCAACTGTTTATTCTGCACGGCAATGCGCCTGAAATAGATGCGCGACGCAGCCGTTAACAATACCCTGAGCAGGAAATACAGCATAGACTCTCCAATTAGCAGAGAAAGCTACGCATTTTTGGCCTGTTTTCAGAAAAACAGGTCAAAAACAGAAAAACAGGCGGGGCACCATGGCCCCTGCACCCGCCCGCGTTGCCTACGGGGTACGCCTTGGTTGTGCACCAGAAACCTCAGACAGCAGCTTCAGATCCACTTTTGCAAGTTGACTCAACTCTATTAGTCTGAGAATTTTCACCCTTTCAGGGGTGCCATACGGGCCTGGCATGGCTTTACAGCCACAAAAAACCGCTTTCTGTTTCACAATGCCGGCTCTTACCTCCTTTGCAAATCACAGAACCAGAAACCGGTATCATAGGAAGGCGGCGGCACCGAAACAAAACAATCATCTTGGTTAGAAACAGGGGCGTAGCTTTTGAATACCACCTCCCCCACCTGCACTGGCACCGGGTGCCGGAAGTTAGGCCCGTCATAGACAAACGAATGGAATTCGCCGTTTTCCCCGCAGGGATCTACACCCGCCGGAAGGTCTTTCACCAACCGTTCATCCAGTTCCCGACCCGCAAAAGAGGCATCCAGGAGCTTCGCGTTCACACATACTACCTTGGCTTTGAACCCCGCCCGCCAGAACTCCTCCAGAATACTCTCAGGCTTTTCCTGCCACAGCGGAAACAACGCCGTCACTACTACCGCCTGCAACTGCTCTTCGCGGTACTGCCGCAGGTCCTCCAGATAAATATCTCCAAATACGGCGTGCGTGATACCCTCTCCTTTCAATTGCTGCCACTCCTGCAGCATCTGCTGGTTGTACACGGGCATGCTGTTGTTCTCTGGCAGGTAAATCGGCCTCCAGGGCAGCCCCACCGCTCTGACCTGCGCCTGCATGAGCTCCTGACGCACACCGTGCATGGTGACCCGCTGGTGCGCCTGGCTCATCGTCGTCAACAGGCCGCACAGTTGGTACTGGTCTTGTTGCTGCACGCGGTGAAGCGCCAAGGCAGAATCTTTGCCGCCGCTCCAGTTGAAAATGGCTTTGGGTTTCATGGCAGCAAGGTACTGAAAAGCGGCCACTCCTGTTTTTGCTCTATTTTGGCTAAAACAGGCCGGAAAGAGGAAGTTGCGCCCTGCTTGGCACAACATAAATGGCATAATGCCTTTTCCCTCAGTCCAGATAGTTAGATAAGGTGATATATAACTTTTCTTAACTATCGGGCTAGAGACATGTTACATCATTGCTACCTCTTCTGCGGAAAATCATGTGTCAATTAAACAAACCACACACACCTGCTGCCCCAAAGTACTGAGGTAGAAGAAGTATTCTCTTCTGCTTACAGATAAATATTCCTTTGCGACTTCCTTCAACAACAAATTCAAAAGCTATCTGATTCAAAATCAGCATTTTATTATATAATCAATAGTCAAGAATGCTTATTAACAAAAAAAAGGCTCTGAGAATATTCAGAGCCTTTTTTTATGCTTAAAATTTATTACTACTGCTGATTAATAGAAATCCCTATACGCTTATAATTTTCATTAGCTGGCAGGTTTTCATTCCCTACTAACTCTAAGACTAATCTTACAGCTGTAGTAGAAGAAACACCGGGATTTAGAATTGGAATAGAAACTTCACCAAAACTTGAATTTGCCGGTATAGTTACTTTTCCCGCAAGAGGGCTATAATGAGTACCCGCAACCGCAGTAGTCTCCTCAGCAACTATTTTGTAAGCAACCTCTGTCTGTTCAGGTCGGTGAGGCCCAACTAAATTAACCCTCAAAGTAATAGTTCCTGACGCTCTGGTTATAACAGGATTTGAAGTAGAAACAAATTGACCATAATTAGGCCTCCTGGTTAATAATGTATAATTCTTTGCGACACCATCAACTACTGATTTAGCATTCCAGGTAGCCGCATCAAATTCTACCACACTCTTTTCATATATTATCTCATCATTTTCAATGCATGAAAATGCGAATAACGCCACAATGGCAACTAAAAGAAAATTTAATTTATTCATTCTCTTAAATGTCAAGTTTTTAATAACCAAAGTTCTGCTTAAAGTCAGGATTGCCATCTGTCTCAGATGTTGGAATCGCTGGCAAAATCACATCATCTTCAAACAAAATAGTAGGCACACCTGGTTGAGCTGGCTTTATAATATTGAGCCCTTTTCTCTTAAGATCAAAGAACCGGTGACCTTCAAAAGCGAACTCAATTCTTCGCTGTAGCATAATTTCATTTTTGATGTCTTGTCCAGTGACAACAGCAATATCAATTGCAGGCAAGCCTCTACTTACTCTTAATGTGTTAACATCTTGAAGCGCCAAACTATTATTATTAAGTTCAGAATAAGCCTCTGCCCTATTTAAGTACATTTCTGCAATCCTTAAAACTGGCACGTTATCCAAATTAACAGTTCCGTTTTTCCCAATGAACTTAGTTGTTTCAATATTCACAGTAGATCTACCGGTTCCTCCAGCTTCAAAAAGGCGGCCACGAATGTCGCTTGAATAAGTAGCTCCAGTGATTGTTCCTGCTGCATTTCTCACAGGGGTCACTCCTAGTGCCGCTAACAATGGATCAGTTGGCACCAAATCACCAAACCCAACGGCTGACCCTCTGGTACCTCTTATTGTCAGAGTTGTAAAAGTTGTTTGCAAAGACTCATTAACACCTATATTCTCATTAGTATTTCTGAATTCTACTTCAAACAAGGACTCTGTATTTACAGCGGTAGACCAAGCATTCAGGTAATTGCTAGTATTTAACAAAGTAGCCCCTCTTGCAGTAATCACTGCACTTGACATTTCAATAACCTTATTCCAGTCTTTTCTGTAAAGTGCCACTCTTGAGAACAAAGCTTGCGCAGCTTGTTTTGAGGCAACATTAGGACGACTTGTTGAAGTCATATTCCCTAATTTATCTACAGCATCTGTTAAATCAGCATAGATAAGATCATATACTTCGTCAATTGAAGCCCTGGTTGGTTTATAAGTCAGCGCTCCTTCTTTAGTTGTTATTGCTTTAGTTATGATAGGCACACCTCCTCTATTCTTAGCTTCAACTATAGCCCCAGGAATGTAAGCATATGCACGAACCAAATCAAAGTAATACAATGCTCTTAAAAACTTAACCTCACCAGTCCAAGCTGTTTTCTCAGCATCAGTAACGGTTGGGTCAGCCATGTTTGGGATTGCTTCCAGAACCAGGTTCGCTCTATTTATTGCACTAAAGTTATTGGCATAATGCGTAAAATGTGAACCTCTAGCATTTCTAGCCTCGGTGACCAAACGCCCTGAGTGGTTAGTAGCTCTACCGTTATCTGAAAGAGCTTCAGGCAAGGTAATCAAACGATTACCATAGTTTGTGGTGGCCTTAAGTGGAGAATAAATACCCACAATTGCTGCTTTAAGATTGTCTTTAGACGCAGTCAAAGCACCTTCAGCATCAATGGATTGTGCTGGATCCTGATCAATTAGATCTTCACAGGAAACCATAGAGAATGACATACTGGATGCTAGTGCTATCACTCCCAATTTATATAGAAATCTGTTTTTCATTTTGATAGTAATTAAAAGCCAATTTGCAAGCCCACTGTTACATTTTTAGACTGAGGAACTATACCAGTTGCTTCACCGAAATATTCAGGGTCATACCCCAAATGATCATCATACGTAAACAAGTTGGTGCCTTGCACATACAAGCGTCCAGACTTTAAGTGTACCTTAGATAACAGCCCTTCTGTAAAATTATACCCAAACTGAACTGTTTTCAATCTGATATAGTCTGTCTTACGGAAAGTTCTGGTAGAGCCTAATATGTGATTAGACCCTTGGTCTTCGGCACCAGTGAAGTATGGCCGTGGAACATCAGTGATTTGACCAGGTGTTGTCCATCTTCTATTGAAGATGTCTGTGAAGGCATTTAGGTTTCTAGTACCATTTTCCATCAAAAAGTTCACCTGCCCATCAGATTGTCTTCTTCCATACTGATACTGGAACAAGAAATCCAAGTCAAACCCTTTATAAGTAAATGTGTTTGTCATACCACCCGTATGTTTAGGGCGCGTGCTACCAATAATTCTTCTGTCAGTTGAAGCTGCTGGTTGATACGTTATATTACCATTTGCATCATGCCACATTGGGCGGCCAGTAGCTGGATTAACACCCGCATATGAATAAGACCAGATGGTACCAATGTCTTCCCCAACTCGCAAAGAAGGGTCAGAAGGCAAGACTTGTTGGCCGCCGTACAGTTTCGTTATTTCATTATGAATGAAAGTATAGTTGAAGTTTGTCTTCCACTGAAAACCATTCATGTCAAGATTTACAGTATTCAATTCAAACTCCAACCCTCTTTGTTCCATTGCTCCTACATTAACTCTAATTGAAGAATAACCTAGTGTGGTAGGTAGTGGTTGAGAGAACAACAAATCATCATTAGTTTCAAAGAAACCACCAATTGTACCTGAAACTCTATTTGAGAAGAAAGCGAAGTCAATACCTAAATCAATCATTTCCCGTACTTCCCACTTCAAATCTGGGTTTGGCAAGCTGCTTGGCCCAATGCCAGATGCACCGCCATATACACCAGCGCCACTATATAAATACCGGGCATCAAAGTTACCAATACCATCACGCCCATTTCTTCCCCAGCTTGCTCTTAGCTTTAAGTTATTGATCCAATCATATGATTTCAAGAAGTTCTCCTCAGAAATATTCCATGCAGCAGCAATGCCTGGGAATAAACCAAATCTGTTGTTTGCACCAAATCTAGAAGAACCGTCATACCGTAAACTACCTTTCACCGAGTACTTACCATTGAAAACATACCCTAATGTTCCGAACACAGCAGTACGCTTATAACCCGTTTGGAAACCACCTGTACTAACCGGATTCGCTGCTGAGTTAATATTCTGGAATTCAAAAGAGGGGAAGTTATCTGCTGAAGCAGAGAAACCTTGATTTTGATCACTTCTATATTCAAAACCTAATTGAGCATCTACTTTATGCACTTCAGCAAAACGAGCGCCATAGGTCAATAACTGAACTGTTTGAAGGTTTGTATTCCAATCTGACTGCTGCTGAGCCAAGCCTCTTCTAGCAAATGCATCTTGTGTTCTAGGATCACGGTAAGAGAAACCCTGTGTCAAGTTGTAATCTATACTATAAGATGAACGGAAGTTTAAAGAAGGCAAAATTTTATATGCAAAAGCAAACGTACCTATCACCGCATTAGTTCTCTGAGTAGCCTCATTAAACTCATTCACAGCCAAGACATTTTGATTCAAAACACCTCTAAAGGAAGGTGTTGTACCTGGCAAACCATAATACGTCCCATCTTCTTTCCTGAAAGGATTTGAGGGTAAAATTAAGCTAGCAGCGAAAGGTCCACCCCCAATAGAAGTTCCTGAAACAGTAAAAGGAGCATTTTGTAAAATAGTGCTCAAGTTCAGGTTTGTCTCAAAAGAAAGCTTATCTGTTGCATTATGATTGACATTCATTCTCAAGGTTGCCCGCTCAAAATCAGCTTTAGTAGCTATTGCTTCTTGCTTATTATAACCTCCTGAAATAAAGAACAAAGTCTTTTCATTACCTCCACTAGCAGAAAGCTCATAATTTCTTACTTTACCTGTACGAAAAACCTCACGCTGCCAATCATAAGAAGGCAACGCTGAAACTTCTGTATCTGGTGCGGCATCAGCAAGCCCAAAATCTCTACGAGCCAAAATTCTAGCATTTGCTAAGCTATATCCGTAGTTAGAATAAGCTTCTATTTTCTGGGTATAAAGTTGCTGTGTATTTAGCACATCAAAGTATTTAAGGGGCTCTGACACACCTCCATAAACATTTGCTGTAAATTTAGTTCTACCTGCTTTCCCTCTTTTGGTAGTAATAATCACCACACCATTCGCCGCTTGTGAACCATACACCGCAGCCGTTGCTGCATCTTTAATTACTTCAATAGACTCTATATCATTGGTGTTGATCGAAGCCAATGGATTAGACTGGGTAAATGAGGCACGGTCTGACACGTTCAGCTGCACACCGTCAACAATATAAAGCGGAGTAGTACTGGTATTGATAGAACCAACTCCACGAATTTGCACATTGATAGCACCACCAGGCAAACCGTTAGCTGACTGCACCACTACCCCGGCAGCTCGCCCTTGAAGAGCCTTATCAAGAGAGGCTATAGGTTGATTTTCAAAAGAAGCACCTGACACTTGAGCTATTGAACCAGCCACTTCCCGCTTCTCTTGCACACCATAACCGGTTACAACAATCTCTGAGATTTGACGGTTATCTGCCGCCAGGCGCACATTCACAGTTGACTGAGAACCAACTGCCACTTCTTGGTTGACATACCCTATAAAGGAGAATACCAGGGTTCCACCCGCAGATGGCACGTTGATAGAGTAGCTACCATTCACATCTGTTGGAGATGCGGTACTGGTACCTTTGAGTTGAACTGTCACACCAGGCATTCCCTCTCCTGATTGCGCGTCAGTCACTCGTCCTGTTACAGTTCGGTTCTGCGCCCACGCCTGCCCCACAAGCGCTAACACAAACACGAAGCTGAATAGTAAAGCTTTCTTCATTTGGTTTTAAGGTTTGTTTGTAGATAATTATTGTTAATAACCAAATATAAGCACCGGCTCAATATTAACAAAATCTTAACATTTAATTTTTCACAGAACAAGCAACTTTATTCAGCCGACTACGTAACCCTTCATCCCGCTTCTATGACTTATTATTATTTTTAATAAAGTTTGTTTAGCTTATATTTAAAATATGGCAACAATAATTAAATAAGTTTACACTATTCACAAGACAGCAACTCTATACTTACACAATCACCAAATATCTCCACTCCCAAACAGGAAGAGCCCCCTGCTTATGTAAAGCAGGGGGCTCTTCCTGTTTGGGAACCTAACTTTTTAATTCCAGCCGAAGCCTATCCCAGCCATAGCGGTAGAGTATTTTGCAAAAGTGTACTCTCCGTAGATTGAAAAGAACGCCAGTTTCAAACGCAGGCCAGCATTCAGCCCAAACTGACTGTCTTTCATGGAAACATCAATGGGCTCAGTGATATCTTCTACGTACCTTTGGTAAGGAGGCGTAGACCTGATAGAAGGAACCGGGTACCTTCCCACCGCTGTCAAATCAGTCTGCACGTTGCTATACTTCACCCCGGCATAGCCGGTGATCACACTTAATGTTTTGGAGGCAACCAGACTGGCTGTCCAGGCTTTAGTGGTCAGCTCAATGCCCTGGCCATCATAGTAGCCCGGGGCGCTCTGCGCAGCAGAAGGGTTGTCAGCAGCCTCAGGGGTTACCTCTATGCCGCGGTAGGCACTTTTAAGATTGGTATAGCCGCCAAACACCGTTATGTCAAAACCAGGCACTTTGCTTAGTACCGGAATCCACTGTTTGATGCCGTGCTTCAAACCCACCCCCCAGAGGCCGGCCTCAAAATCATCAAATTTGGTATTCGGCACAAAGCGGACGGCAATCTCTGTGTCTTTGATAAGGCCTACGCTTAGCTGCGCAATAGGGAAAGGCAATATATCTATCCCAGAACCCGGAGGCGAGTTGAAACTGGCAACCTCCTGTTTTATTTCTACCCCGGCAGGTGTTCTTGTCTTGGCATAAATGGTCAATTCAGGGCCGTCTTCATCACGCCCGAAGAACGTGGGCGCAGTAGTGGACTTACCAGAAACCACTACCTGGTCACTCAGACCAAGGGTAGCCAGGTCAAAGGTCTTGGCTTCATCTGGGGCAAAGGTGGCCGTACCAAAAATACGGATGTCAAAGCGGCCCAACCCCATGGCTTTGCCTGAGTTGAACCAGCCTCCGTTCAGGCTGTGGCCCAAAGCCTTCCCCACAGGATCTGCATAGGCTTTGATTAACTTGTTGGCATCGCTCTGGTTAGCCCTGATAAAATCACCCACCTCATCCTGCGCCTGCGCAGAGGGCAAGGCTAGAAAAAGCCCCACCACGGGTAGAGCCCATAACACTTTTTTAAGTAGAGATTTTCTCATTCTGATTTTTTGTTGTCTGTCTTAATTAAATTTCTCAACATGCTAACTTCTGTATAAATCAGAAACTTTCAAACAGGCGGCAAAAGAATACTCACAATTGAGTAGCTGTTTTAGGCCTGTTTTCCCAAAAACAGGCCTAAAACAGCGCATTATGAAAACGTATCATAGGCAAACTTGAGAATAATGGCCGCCACCACCACCAGAAACAGCTTTCTCACAAACCCAGAGCCTTTCGCCAACGCAATACGGGTCCCCACCATGGAGCCCAAGACACTGCTCACGGCCATGGGAATTCCAATATGGTACAGGATGTACCCTTTGTACCCAAAATAGAGCAACGCCGAAAGATTGGTGGCCACATTCACCACTTTGGCAGAGGCCGAAGCCGCCAGAAAGTTAAACCCGAAAACGCCTACAAAAATGAACATGAGAAAACTACCGGTACCGGGGCCAAAGAAACCGTCATAGAACCCAATCACCAGCCCTACTGCCACCCCGTACCACAGCTCCTTGCCGGGCGGGAGCTTGGGGGAGTGAATCGCCCCGAAGTCTTTCCTAAAAAAGGTGTAAACAGCCACCGAGATCAGAAGAACCAGAATCAGGGGCCGCAGCAGGTCGGCGTCAAAGTGGCTGAGGGCGCGGGCCCCCAGAAAGGAGAAGACAAAGGCGGTTACCGCGGCCGGCAGCAGGGCGCGCCAGTTAATCTCCACGTTGCGCGCGTACCGCCACATAGAAACGGTAGTGCCGGCTATGCTGGAAAGCTTACCGGTACCAAAGACCGTGGGAATAGGCACGTGGGGCAGAAACACAAAAAGGGCGGGCAGTTGAATGAGGCCTCCCCCACCTACAACAGAATCAATCAAACCTGCCAAGAAGGCAAACAGGCACAGGTACACAATCTCCACGGCGCAAATATTAACCCAGAGCGGGCGGTTAGGCCACAAAGATTCTGAAAAGGAAAGGTGATTTCAAACAGCCCCAAGCGCAGCTTTCCGTTTTTGGCCTGTTTTTCTGAAAACAGGTCAAAAACGGCCACCCACCACGGCGGTTTCTTTCAGCACCTCCCTGCCTCCCTGCAGGTTGAACAGCTCCACCAGCACCACATAGTACCCAACAGCAGCTTTGCCCCCGCTGTCAGTGAGGCCGTCCCACTGCAGCAGCGTTTCTGCGCCCAGCAAAGTATTGCCCGCCAGTTTCCGCACCAGCCTGCCGTGGGCATCAAAAATGGTAACGGTAGCGGCAAAACCGGGCTGCGGAAGGTTAAACTGCAGCAGAAGGGCATCATCCTGCCCGTCACCGTCTGGGGTGAACGTCTTGGGGGTAAGGGTCAACTTGCCCGTAGCGGCAACACGTTGGGCTTGCGAGTTCTCATAACCGGGAGTGGCGCCTACTGGCGTGGCCGCCGAATGGAAATTTGCCGCAACCGAGGGGCCGGTGACCGAGATACGCTCCAACGAAACCCCTTCGGCATCACTGATCAGCCTGAAATGCTGGGAACTTTGGTAGCCCACCTCATCTGCCACGGCTCTGTCTGGCAACAGGAGCACCACCGTACCGGCGGCATCTGGATAAGACGGGAGCGATCCCATTCCCCAGAACCTCTCTGCGTTCCCGGCCGGGTATTCCCGCAGCAGGACTTCGGGCGAAGAAGTCAGCACCAGGTACTGCCCCGGCTCCAGCAACAGCGGCTGGGCCGTGATCACCCGCTCATTTGCCACACCCCCAGCCTCCCTGTTGGCCAGCCGCCAGTTCTGCAGGCTTACCACCTTGCCGCTTCTGTTTACCAGCTCCACAAAATCAACGCCACCGGTTCTGGGGTTAAACAGGATCTCATTCACTACCACATCACCTGCCTGCGCTGACGCCGGCAAGACCACCACCCTTTGCTGCCCGGCAACTGCCCGGTTCCCAGTACAGTCCCGCAGGCCCTGCACCGTCACCACATATCTGCTGCCGGGCTGCAAAGGGGTGGCCAGGGTTAGCTCAACCTCAGAAAGGGAAGCCCCTGTTACCTGAACCCTGCTTACCGCAACCCCCGGCGAGACGGCATATTTGCTCACCTCTGCCGCATCCAGGCTGTCTAACGGCTCATCAAACTGCAACCAAATCTTTTCAGGCCCGGTGGCGAAGGCCTGCAGTAACACGGGCGCGGCGGCATCTGTCTGCCGGAGGGAGTTAGGCTGCCCCGGTGTGCCGCCCCGCGGGTTCTCAGAGGCTTTCCATTGGGAGGCACCAGTGCAGAGGCTGTTCACCTGCATCAGTTCCAAAGACCAGCCGCCCTCCCGCTTAGCCGCCTCCCGGTACCAGGAGGAAGTATAGCGCACCAGATCAATTAACTGCCCGGCGGCATCAAACAACTCCACATCATCACCGCTGTCATTGAGCGATGGAAATATGTTCAACCCCACCACCGAACCGAAGGGTTTGTACAGGGAAGTGTCAGCTGCAGCACATATTATTATATAGGTGTCCGGTTTCAGCAGATAGGCCGGAAACGTGCCGGCGTTGGCCGTGGCATCTGAGTATTTCCACCCCTGCAGGTTAAAGGTCTTGTTGCTGCGGTTGTAAATCTCAATGAACTCGGCAGCAGGCAAATCCTGTAAGGGATTTATATCGGCGTAGATCTCTGTAATGACCACATCGCCTTTGGCGGCGGGCGGGGCAAACGCAAAAGAACCGGTAAGATTTTGGGCAATATTCCCTTCAGTATCTACCGCCCGCAGCACCTCCAGCACGTTGTTCCCTGTTGCAAACTCTTCATCAAAGCGCAACCGCACTTGATGCGGCGCTGCCTGCTGCCACACAACCGCAGCTGGCGTTCGGTTACCGTTCAACCGGTAGTTGGCCAGATTTCTGGCCTCAGACTCCCTGAGCGGCTCAGAAAACGTAAGCAGCAGCGCCTGGCTGCCTTCTGGCACCACTGAGATGAAAGAGGGGGCCGCAACGTCTCTCACCATGAAATCATCAAAAAAGAACTTCTGCGCGTTGGCCTGTGAGTACCTGAACACCACTCCGGCGTACGCCGAAGTGGTATACCTGCTATCCTGCACCGTGCCCTGCAGAACATAGTTTTGCCGGGTACCGGTTACATCCAGCTCCAGCCTCCATTCATGGGCAGGGGTTCTGGTGACCCGCACCCAGAATCTGTTGTCTGAGGCGGCAATAGTTTTGTCAGGGCCATTTATGATTTTGTTGACGGTGCTGCCGTCTTTGCGAAACAGGCTCACCTCATCTTCTGTGCCGCCCATGCGCACAAAATAGCCACGCACGCTTCCTTTCAGCTCGGGGCCGTCAGCTGTCAGGTGCACTTCAGCGTAGTTTCCAGAGGAGGTGGCCAATGCCAGCTGCACGTAATATTCCCACTGCACGCCCACCGCCAGTTGATTAGCCGTGGCCAACTGCAACGTGGTGCCCGTCACGGCCGGACCTTTGCTCTGGAGCTGCCGCGCCGCGTTCACCTGAAAAAGGGGGATATCCCCCACCCAGGCAGGGTTTTGGGTGAAGTCCCCGTCAGAGAAAGACTCCTGCACCTGCGCCCGCAGTTGACAAATTCCTGCTATTCCTATAAGAATTATGAGAAAGAGTGACCTCATCTCCTAGATCTACTTTAATTATTGTAAAAAGTTGGTTTCCTTTGCGGAGGCGGCTCCCGCGTTTTTGGCCTGATTTTCAGAAAATAGCGCCAAAACAGAGATTGGCAAGCATTGGCAGCAACCGCCTGTTTACCTCAATAGAACTGTTAATTATCTAGATACACCCTTACATGAAAGTAGCTGTAGTAGGCGCCACCGGGTTAGTGGGTGGCGAAATGCTGAAAGTACTGGCGGAGCGTAACTTCCCGGTAGACGAGTTGTTGTTAGTGGCCTCTGAGAAGTCAGTGGGCCAGAAGATGAGCTTTAAAGGCAAGGAATACACGGTGGTGAGCATGGCAGACGCCATTGCCCAGAAGCCCCAGATTGCCATTTTCTCGGCTGGCGGAAGCGTGAGCAAGGAGATGGCCCCTAAGTTTGCCGAGGCCGGCACCACCGTGGTGGACAATTCCTCTGCCTGGCGCATGGACCCTACCAAGAAGCTGGTGGTTCCGGAGATCAACGCCAAAGAGCTGACCAAGGAAGACAAGATCATCGCCAACCCCAACTGCTCCACCATACAGATGGTGGTGGCCCTGAACCTGCTGCACCAGGCGCTCAAGATCAAGCGCATAGTGGTGAGCACCTATCAGTCTGTAACGGGTACGGGCAAAAAGGCCGTGGACCAGCTCATGAATGAGCGCGCCGGCAAAGAGGGCGAGAAAGCCTATGCCTACCAGATTGACCTGAACGTGATCCCGCACATTGACGTCTTTGAGGCCAACGGCTACACCAAAGAAGAAATGAAGATGGTCAATGAGACCAAGAAAATCATGGGCGATGACTCTATCAAGGTAACCGCTACCACCGTGCGCATTCCCGTGGTAGGCGGTCACTCTGAGTCTGTGAACGTAGAGTTTGAGAAGGATTTCACCCTGGAGGACGTGTACCGTCTTCTGCAGGAAACCCCAGGCGTGGTGGTAGTAGATGATGTGGCCAACCTGCAGTACCCTATGCCCAAAGATGCCCACGGCAAAGACGAAGTGCTGGTAGGTAGAATCAGGAGAGACGAAACCCAGGAGAGAACCTTGAATATGTGGATCGTGGCCGACAACCTGCGTAAGGGCGCCGCCACCAACGCCGTTCAGATTGCCGAATACCTGGTGCAAAACGAACTGGTATAGCAGAGCGTATCTTCTGTTTTCGGCCTGTTTTTGAGAAAACAGGCCGAAAACAGAAGATAATTTTTAGCTCCAACAGATTTTTACGAGTACCTTATACTCTACCCTACTCGTCCCGCCTCGGCCTATACTTACAGCTGGAGCGGGACGTTTTCTTTACGCTAGCGCATCAGTTTCAGGATAGTTTGCGCTTTTGACCAAGAATTACCCCGAAGCCCATCCCCGAGGCGGCTTCTTTGATTTCCGCAGGAAGTGATGAAACCGGCCCCTCCCGCAAAGCCGGGCCAGGAACAGCACATTTCTCATTACGTGGTAAAGCTTACTTACCGTTCTGCCAGATCACCTCTAGCGCTTTCACTTCCTGGTCAAAATCAGGGCAGGTCTCATCTCCATTATAGCAGAGCAGGTTGCCTTCACAGTCATAGACGGCCTTAATTGAAATGACATTGGGCGCACAGGTGCCTATCACAAAGACGCTGTGCACGTTCAACGTGCCCCGCTGCACCACCTGGCAATACTCTGAGGTCTTCAGTTCTTGCACCTTTTCCTTCAGCCATTTGATGTTCTCTACCGGCTCTACAATAGCACAAGACTTTTTGATTGTTTCGTCTTCACAGGAGGTGAAACAGAACAGGGCAAGCAGCAAAAAGGGGTAAAGTGCTTTCATTGGGGTAGGCTTCTATGCTATAGATACCGGTTTACAGTTTTTAGTTGCCTGCTGATTGAATCTTTTTTATCGTGGCACTAAATATTTACATGATGCTTATCCAGATACCCAGCATACCTACAGACATTTGATTCTCTATATCTTACTCTGGCGGCAGTAAAAACCGTTTCACGTGCCTTGCAGACCCCACATTAACTGTCTTGCAGCACATTGGTCAACGGCCATACATGAAAAAAAACACGCGAGCCCCTTCACTTCTAAGCGGAGCAGCAAATACAGTTACTAAGGGCTATGACAAGCTAAACAACATGAGTTTATCCCCCTGAAAACAGGCTACTACCCATGAATACATTGCATCTGTTTTACGCCTAAAATCTAAAAAGCAGCCCAAAAACAGAACCACTCCATGCCTTGATGTTTTGGTGACAGGCTCTTACAAAAAAGGGAGGCGACATAGTCACCTCCCTTTCAGGTTATGTATTGTAAAAAGCTTTATTGCTTAATGATGCGCCTCACTACTTGCCCGTTAGGTGTATCTAACACTAGTATGTACATGCCAGCGTCTAACCGGGAAAGATCCAGTTCAGCTGCGCCACCTTTCACGTCTTGTTGGTATAGCAACTTACCCACAAGGCTGGAGATGGTTACTTTGGCTTGCTCCTTGGCTAATGGTACTGGCACTTTCAGGAACAGGTGTCCGGAGGTAGGTACCGGAAACACCTTTAGTTCATTGGCTAACTCGTCCTTCAGAATACCGGTTACATGGGGTACATCTGTAATGGAGAGGAAGTAACCGGCGGTATATGGCGCCTCTGCTTTCAACTGCTGCACTATCCCATTCACGACCCTGTCCCCTACCGGGAAAGCACGGTTATATATTGGAGACGTACTAGGCACAAAGGCTTCAACCATTCCCTGGCTGGTCTGGATTTGTACCGTGAAGCCGTGATAACCAACACCGGGGGTCCACTGACTTGCATTTGCAAATACCACGTTATGCAACGTTACAGGATATGACTCCAGTTCTTCAGACAAGGCATTCACTTGCATGGGCGTAGCTACCGGTTTGTTTGCAGCAAACATTCTTACAGAATCTACATCTAAACGCAGCAAGCCATTGTACTGGCGAAGTAACCCAACGGCGGCAATACTATCACCCATTAGAGGCACATAAGTCATTTCACCACGGGTCAGTTTGTATACCTGCAGCGCCTTGTCACCGTCTACCAATGAGAAGTCATAGGCAGCGGCTGAAAGGTTGGCACTGTTCACAATACCTTTCACCCGCACATATTTACCAGCCTCTGTGGCCACGCCACTGGTATTCACCGGACGCGTTTGGGCAATAGTATAGTCTACGGGTACTCTCGCAGGTTCCAGGGGGCCGCCAGCAGCAGGTATTACATATCTGTACACACGCCCTGCACTGTGAGAGCTAAGATAGAGTGTGTCTAAATTAGCTGTAAGAGCCAAGCCTCTCACCTGGCTTCCGCCAGTACCTAACTCAGGCAAAGGCAAAGTCCAGGACAGCACCTGAGTAGGGTCATGGTCATCTCTATAGTACAGTTTGGCTGGCTCTGAGCCCACAATATTGGTAGTGACAAACACACGGCCGTTACTCAGGGCAGTGACCGCGGTAGCCGCCGGACCAGGCAAGGCAATGGTCATATCATAGACATAGTTTTTGCCGTCGGTGCTGGTGTATTTGTACATCTTGCTCCCGGTCTCTACTGGAATATACAGCGTATTGCCCTCCGGCGAAATAGCGGCGGCGCGCACCGTCCCACTCCGTTGCGTCCCTAATTTGATATCAGCCACAACCTCAAAAGTGGTGGGGTCTGTGGTACTCTGTTTAACAATGGTATTGATATCACTGGCAACACCGGCTACGAAAACCCGCCCATCTGTGGTAGAGGTGGGGTTGGTGAAACTAGTGCCTCCTACCCAGCGGGCAATAGGCTCCCCGGTCACTGAATTCAGCTTGTAGAGGATATTGCTGTTGACCACCGTTAGGATATGACCATCATGGGCTAGGCCAATACCCCGCATATTAACGGCCTGGTCTCTAAAAGTTTGACCGGCCCCATTGGTGAAGTTTATATACTGGATGTAAGATTTATCATTCAGATAAAATTCAAGTTTGGGGCTGGTAAACTGATATTTGGTTCCATTAGGGTTGAACACCTGAATACCGCGGGCATAGCCTACGCTCCAGATTTTGCCGCTTCGGTCAACGGTAGTGCCGTGGGTGTTGGTAGTTGGGCCTGCCGCAAAAGAGGCGGTACAGTTGCCGTCTACATCTTTGGTGCCGCAATCATACACAAGATTAGGGGCAGGAATCTCTACAGGACCCGTTACAGGCTCTGTGCTTTTAGATACTTTTAAAGCTAGGGCCGCACCCATCTGCACATTCTTGCCATCAGTGGCTACTACGCGGTGATAGAGCGTGACTGGTTCATTCACGGGGGCATCACTTAGCAAAGTGAACCACTCTTCTTGCGGCACATTGTAGGCCGTGCTCACTCCCACGGCTTTTTCTAACACTATTTGGGTGAATTGGGCGTCTTTGGCTAATTGGTAAATGTAGGTTACCGCATTGGCCTCCGGATCTTTGGTGCCATTCCAAAGCACCGGGAAGGTGGCTTTGATGTTACGCACCGCATACACCTGGTTAGGTCCCTGTGAGGTAATCACCGGCACTTCCGGCGCCTGGTTTGCTGATTTATACAACTGCGTCCTTACTTCACCGGCGGGATACACATTGGTTTTGATGAGCACATAGAAAATACCTGTGGTCAACTGCTCTTTCAGGCTGCTGGTCAAAGGTAGGCTGCCGCTGAAGGTTCCAGTCTTTCCATCAGTTGAGGATACCTCCAGTGCCATGACCAGATTTCCTTCGGCTGGATAAAACCCTTTATAAAGCCCTACGGCGGCGCGGTCTGGCAACACTTTGCCTTGCAGATCACTAAATGAACCACTGATCTGAAGGGAGTTACCCACCTCTTCGGCGGTAACAGCACCGGTGGCAGGCAAAGTTTTGCTTTTCTCAACGTTATACGCCGACAGGTTACCCTGTGCTGAACCACTTACCACTACGTCTCTGCGGAGAAGATAGCCATTCAAGCCATTGATCACTTCAGGCAGACGCTGCTGGTTGAACACTTTCATGTTGGCAGCATTGGTTTCCTTTATCTCATAGGTGGTATAGATAACGGTGTCTTGCTCCAGAAACACATCTAACAGCGTGACGGTGTTAGGCGAAGTTTCTTCAAAGCCCAGATACTTGCGGGCACCGGCACCGGCAGCTCCTGCGTTCAGGAAGTCTACGCCTCCGTGCTTGCCAGGATAGTACGCGTGGTGGTGTCCACTAATGTAGGTGTGCACGTCCAGTTCCTCCATCATGGCCTGCAAGGCCGCGGCGTTGTTAAGAATGTTCCCCGCAGAATTATATTCCTGGGCTACGCCGTACAGCGGCAAATGGCCAACCAGGAATCTGAATTGGGCTTTTTTAGCCTCATCACTGCTGAACTGTTCGCGTACCCAAGCCAACTGCGCGCTGGAGATGGTAGCGCTGCTGGCCTCCCAAGACACGAAGAATATCTTTGAATCGGCGGTAGGTTTGTAGGAGAAGTAGAACGGGTAATTGGTCATGTCTACCGGGTGCCACTTGGGCGCATTTTCCGGCTTGCTCCAGTACTTGAGTGCCTCTGCGCGGTCAACTGCAATAGCGGCGTCATGGTTGCCCATGGTGAAGGCGTACGGTATGTTTGCATCACGCAGCGGTTTGGCAATTTTAGCGTCAAACCCATTCCACATGGCTTCTACCTGGGCCGCGGTGAGTGACGTGGACTGACCGGCAATCTGGTCACCACCCGCCACTACCATGTCAGGCTGCCATAACCTGGGTATACGCTGCATAATGCTGTCTACCTGCCACTCATACGTCACAGAACCAAAACCTGAGTTCAAATCTGAGATAACCGCCAGTCTGAAATCGCCGCGCGGCGGAGCCACTGTAACCATGTAGCTTCTATCAGCTTTTATGTTGTCTGCGTCTCTTAATTCAAACCTGAACTTCACTTTACTATTCACGGGTGACGTGAGCGTGTGGGTAAAGGTATAGTCAACACTGGGCTGGGCGGCTAGGGCAACAGTATTGCCAACCTGTTCCTCAGCACCGTTGTCAACGGTTTTAAAGACTTTCAGCTCTTTGACGTTTACTGAGGGTTGCCTCGTTTCTAGAGTAAGGTCTAAAGAGAAAGGCCGTAATTGCGGATGATTTCCTTCTATCGCTCCGTTTTTAAAGACCACCTGGGTAGGCGTAACAACGGTATATACAAAATTCTTTGACACCAGACGGCCCAGATTATCTTCTACCTCAAACCGGAACTGTACCTGGCTACCAATACCGTCGTTGGCATCATATGAGAAAGGGTAGGTGGAATTGTAGACGCCATTCAAAGCAACATCATCACCTATCTGGACTTCTGCACCATTATTTATTTTCTTAAAGACTCGTAGCTTTTGCAGGTTGACCCCAGTGTTGGGGCTAGTTAACTTCACCTCAAAAGTGACTGGCTGGTTCTGGATTGTCTCTGTTGCCTCCAGTCCATGCCCGAAGGCAACAGACGCCATGCTTTCTCCTACTTTCACGAGGTTAATAGCATCTACGGTCACATATTCGCCGGGGGCATTGTTACTGATGACCAATGAGTCATTAGGCCCTAAATCATAGGTGCCAAGCACATTATATTTACCTCCATTTATGGTCTGGTCTACTTTAACAGTATCTGCTTTGGCCACGCCCTGGCGGTAAATAATAAAGGGAGTAGCCGTACTACGGTTGCTGGCGGCTACCCACCAGGCGCTCAATTGGTAACGCCCTGGGTTTATACCACTCAGCCTATAGCTGGCAAACTTAGTACCGTCACCGGTAGCCAGAATACGGGCTTTAGAGGAGCCAAAATAGCCATCATTGTTAGATTCAGACCAAACTCCGCCGCGCTCGCTATACACCAGAGGGTTTTCTGTGTCATACACATGAGTACGGCGTTTCAAAATTAGGGCAGTAGGCACGGGACGGCTTTCTGAGGGCGTAATAGTAGGTTTCCCCATTACTACCATGTCAGAAGAACCGCCGCCGTCCAGGTTAATAGCTTCTACGGCGCCCAGGCTGATGAAAATTGCGGCCATCTCATCAAAGTTCACCCCCTCACTAATGGTGGGGTTCCGGCCTTCCACCACTAGCATGATCACTTTGTTGTCGGCGGTACGGCCAATAGCGGTTCTGGGGTGGCGCTCGTCCCCTTGGTTGAACTGCATCTCTTCATTATCTGGATAGGTGATTTTTGGCTTCCCATCATGCACCAGCATGGGGCCACCGCCAACGGCAGTGCTTACCGGCCAGACTTCTGCCCCGGCCGGAGACGTGGTGGTAGGCTGTTGGTCCAACGGTTTCGGGTTAGGATTGGGGTACTGATAGGTAGTTTTAGCGGTACCAACATGGTAAATCCAGGCCAAGTCTGCTATGTTTCCAGGCAATACCCCAAAGGCGCTTTTGGTAGGGTACAGGGTTTTGCCGCCAGAAGTCACTGAAGTGGGACTTGGCACCAGAATCTTACTGTCTTGAATAGCCACATTTTGGGCTACATAAGTGGTAGTGTTAAAGAAACCGGCATTGATGACGGCATAGACGGGGTCAGTTTCGGCTTTGCCCCAATTCAACACAGTTTTACCGGAAGAAGGCCCTGTGCCGCCGCCGTAGACGGCCTTTAGTTCCATGTTAGGGTCATTGAGGTCTACAATGGTGTAGAACATGCGCATGGGCCTGCCAGATACTGGTGTGTTTGAGTAAAACACCTGAATAGAGGGCGGCAGGCCAGCATTCAATTCGGCGGGTTTAGTCCAGGTGAGCTGTATCTGGGCGCTGGCCTCTGGCAGGGAGAGCAACCAAATACATAGCAACCCCAAGACCTTAAGGGGAAGTACGTGTTTTTTCATGAACGAATAGGTTAATTATGGGGGAAAGTTGAAAACGCGTAATGTATCCGTAAAAAGACGGGATGGGTATGCTTGTGTTCACTTATAATTAACCAGTTCTACTACCATGCTTTTGCACTTCCTGGGCTACTTTCTTCCCTACTTCTTTTCTGGTAGACGTTAGTATGAACTGACTTGGGAAATGTATTGGTTATTTATGTAATGATCAACAACTTAATAACAATTTTTAATTTTTAATTCATTTTTGGTATCTGTTAAGCCCCCGAGCCAGAGAAGATGTTAAATTAGTTTTAAAGTATAGTTGAAGAGTCATACTATTCTGATACTAATCAAGAAAAGAAAACGCCCTATTCCTACAAAAAGAAAGCCCATGCCAGAAAAGGGAGTTCCTTTTCCGGGCATGGGCTTCATGTACTTCAACCGCTTATATCTTACCTACTGATACTGAATATACAACGGCTTCGGGTTCAAGGCTAGAATTCCTTCGGGACTGTAAAGCTTCCAGCCCTTCTTCTTAGTATCATTATGGTAGAAGAGCTTGAACCCGGTGTATTGAACCGGCTCCCGCTTGATATATGAGTTATAGGTGCTCTTTTTGAGAACCCTGTCCCCCCAGCCATCCATGTGAATGACAATCTGCACGTTGGGCCTCAGCTCTATCTGCTTGTAGTTGGTGACCATGCGCTGGGTAAACCGGTGCACCACCAGTATTTTGGGCGGTATATTATAGCGCTGGGCCAGGTCATTCAGGAAACCGGTGGCGTAGTTAATTTCTTTGGCATCAAGGGTGCCCACTCGCCTGCCGGGCACGGCTCCGTTCTTCATGGCAAACTCAGGGTCAATGCCTAAATGCACCTGCGGCAGCTTGAGCCATTTCTCCAGCCTGGGTATCTCCTCCTCCAGGGTACTCTGCCCAATCTGAATATCCAGGAACACAATGGCATCTCGTTGCTTGGCCCAGGAGATCACAGAGTCTGCCACGTGGTCACTCATGCGCAGGCGGTACTTGCCGCCGCTGCCGGGCTTGCCTTGGGCGGTCACCACAATTACGTGCAGGGCAGGTTGTACGGGCGTGGCAGGGTCAGCTGTGTTCCAAGCCTTTACCTCCTCGTCCAGTTTGGCCAGCATCTGCGCCGGAGGCAGTTCGCCCAGAATGCCCATACGTTTTGATAATGGGTTGCCATAATACGCCACAATACGTTTGTGGGGCAGAATGGCGCCGGGCTTAGAAGCCGCTTCGTCTTTCACCACAAAAGCCGTCTCTTTGGCGGCGGCGGCACTGTCTGCGGCGGGTTTGGCCGCCACTGAGTCTTTCACGGCCGCTACGCTGTCTTTCTTCTGAACCGCCCCAGAGTCTGCCACGGCGGTGGCCGTTACAGCAGTACGGGCCTCTTTAGGCGCGCCTTCAGAACTACAGCCCTGCGTGAGCGCCATACAGCCTAGGGCGGCTGCCCCAATCCAAAACTTACCCAATCTCATTGCTATCTTCTTCATGTATCTCATCTCCGCCGGCAAGGCGTACCATTTTGCGTCAGGAAGTTACTTTATTTCCCGGGTTAAACCATGTGCAGCCCCTGTAGGTACGCATATTTCAGGCTATTTCCAGCACATTTCTTCCCCTACGCCTGTTGCCGCTCTCGCGGAAGGCAAGGCCGCTCCCCGTTTTCTCTGGGGCATACGAACAGACCAGGCAAAATTTGCAGCTCCAGACCACTAATTTGCGTATAGAGTAAGCCTTGGTGTAGAAACAGGCCATTTTAGCGTGTATATTTATGCGGTGCTTTTGACCTGGAGCGAACAGCATACAAAGCCCCTACCGTTTAAGCCAACAACCCAGTACTATGGAAAAACTTAGCCGCATTTTGCTCATTGATGATGACGAGATCACCAATTACATGAACAAGCGCGTTCTCAATAAAGCCGAAATAGCCCAGCACATAGATGTGGTCACAGACGGCCAGGCCGCCCTGGACTACCTGGCCAGTGCAGAGCATGCCAACTCCAGCCTTCCGCTAGACCTTATTCTGGTAGACATTAAAATGTCAGTGATGGATGGGTTTGACTTCCTGGACCAGTACCAGCACCTGCCCGAAGGCAAGAAAGCCAAAAAGCTCTTCGCCCTCTCCTCTTCGGCCAGCTTCTACGACCTGCACAAACTCAAGGAGTTCCCAGATGTAGACGGCCACCTCTCCAAACCCCTCACCCAGGCAGACGCCCTGGCCCTGGTGAACGAGCACTTCGGGGACGGCACCGAGCTGGGAAACACCCCAGATTCTCCAGAAGAAGACGAAGAGGCAGAAGAATAGCTCCCGTTTCCGGCCTGTTTTTCTGAAAACAGCCCCAAAACAGAAAGCCCCGCCAGTAGTTGCTGGCGGGGCTTTCTGTTTTGGGTTGGGTAGGGTAAGCAGGAAAGCTCCCAATACCTCTGACAGGCATACTGGTGATTTCCCCCCTTCTTATCATCCTGAAAGGATCTTAAGGAACAGCGGGTGAACGGCAGTAGCAGGAAATGCGTTTATTCGTGGTTTTCCCAATCAGCACTTAAAGGCTCTAAGAACTGAATATCAATCCTGCTACTATCTACTCCTGCCAGGCCATTCTTTCTGTTTTGGGGCTGTTTTTGGAAAAACAGCCCCAAAACAGAAATTCCTGCTATTCCCGCCCTCTGCGTTCAGGCGCTTTCAAGGTAAACTCCTGCGTAGTGGTTTTGCCGTTGCTCTCCAGCTCCACCACATACTTGCCCGGGCGAAGGTAGAATCTCTGGTCTGCTGAGGTTGCCATTTTCACGGGCTCTCCGGCTTTGCGGCCCTCGTTCAGGGCTTTCTCATAGGCACCCGCCGCTGAGGAATCAAGGGTAAGGTCATAGCTGGCATAGTTCAGGCCCCGCTCGCTCTGGTCTTTGATCTCCTTCAGCACCTGCCCCTTGTCGGTTTTGATTCTGAGGGTAGTTACCCCGGCCGCATTCACGTAATACGGAACAGACAAACTTGGCGCGAAGGTGTTATCCCAGGTGCCCCACTTCTGCCCCCAGCGCTCTGAGTATTGCGGCGCCTGCAGCGGAAAGGCATGCACTGTTTTGGCTAAGACGTCTGCGGTAAGCTGCTGCAGATGCGCCACATTGGCAATGAAGAGTGAGCGGCCGTGCGTGCCCACCACCAGGTCATTCTCACGCGGATGCACCACCAGATCATGCACCGCCACCGACGGCAGCTCATCTCCGCCCATGGCCTGGAATGTTCTGCCCTTATCCAGGGACACATACAGGCCGTTGTCAGAACCCACGTACAGAATATTCGGGTTCTTTGGGTCTTCCTTCACCACGTTCAGCGGCTCTTTGGGCAGGTCGGTTCCCAGGCGTTTCCAGGTTTTGCCGTAGTCTTGGCTCACGTACAGGTACGGCGTGAAATCATCCCAGCGGTAGCCGTTCAGGGTGGCGTAGACGGTGCCTTCATTTTCGGCTGAGGCCGAAAGACTACTGATCCAGAGATTCTCTGGAAGTTTGTCAGACACTTTGGTCCAGCTGTAGCCGCCGTCCCGGCTCACATGGATCAGGCCGTCATCTGAGCCCGTGTACAGCAGCCCGAACTTCTTAGGCGACTCTTCAATGCTGGTCAGGGTGCCGTACCCTACATCTCCTTTCCTGCCGCCTTTGGTGAGGTCACCAGACAGGGCTTCCATGTTTTCGCCTTTGTTCAGAGACCGGTGGAATTTATTGGACCCAAAATACAGCACGTCCTGGTTGTGCCGTGACAGCAGAATAGGGCTTTCCCAGTTGAACCGCAGCGGCCGCTCCCCCAATTCATGCTTGGGCTGAATGTAAGTGCGCTGGCCGGTGGCTTTGTTTAATCTAAAGTAAGCGCCGTACTGGGAACCGGTATACACCGTGTTGTTGTCCCTGAAATCAACCTGCACCATCATGCCGTCGCCGCCGCCCAGACGCTGGTACGGGTAGCGGCCGTTGTCAGTCCACGCCGAACTAGCTTGATAGGTGCTGAGACCGCCCCAGACGCCGTTGTCCTGCAGACCGCCGTACACATTGTAAGGCGTGGCCATGTCAATGGCCACCGAGTAAAACTGCCCTACCGCCGGAGAATTGGCCTTAAACCAGGTTTTGCCGTCATCATAGGTGATGTTGATACCACCGTCATTGCCGTTCACCAGGTGACCGGGCCGTGTAGGACTCACCCACAGATCCTGGTGGTCTGAGTGCACATTGTCGCCGGCAATCTCTTTCCAGGTTTTGCCGCCGTCTTCAGATTTGATCAACGGCACCCCCAGCAGATACACATGGTCCGGGTTCAGCGGCGACACCCTGATCACACCAAAATAATAGCCGTACGTGTAGTATAGGTCATCTATGTAGCCCTCATGCGTCTTCTTCCAAGTTTGGCCGCCGTCTTCAGAACGGTACACCTGTGCGCCCGTCACCGGCGTCTCAATCATCATGGAATTGGCGTCTACCAAAAAATCTGACAACGCCACCGGCCTGATTTTCTCTGTGCGCACCATCTCCTTCACCGCCTTGGCCGTGTACTGGCGCGGAAAATTATTTTCGTCTAAGAAAGTATTCACCGCCGCATCATCCAGCTTCAGGAAATCTTCTTTTGAAAAGTCTTTGAACTGCTCTTTGCGCAGCTTGTTGGTATTGGCCGCCACCGCGGGCTTCACGTCTTTTCGTAGCTCCTGGTTGTCAACGCTGGCGTAAATAATTTTGGGGTTCTGCGGAAAAACACTCAGGCCAATCCGGCCCACGCCTTCCCCTTGCGGGAAACCGCTGTTCAGCCGCTGCCAGGTTTCGCCGCCGTCAGTGCTCTTGAAAATCCCGCTGCCAGACCCGCTTTCTACAAAGTTCCAGGCACGGCGCTCCCGCTCCCAAAGACTGGCATACAAGGTATTGGGATTGGTTGAGTCTACCACCAGGTCTACCGCGCCCGTGTTCGCATTGGCACCCTTTAAAACATGCTTCCAGGTGTTGCCGCCGTCTGTGGTCTTGTACACGCCGCGTTCCTGGTTAGGCGAATACAGATGGCCCAATACAGAAACCCACGCGGTATTAGGATCAGTGGGGTGTTGAATGATGCGGCCAATATGATGACTCTCCGGAAGGCCTTTGTGCTGCCATGTCCTGCCGCCGTCTGTACTCCGGTAAATGCCCACGCCCGAGTAAGAAGAACGGCTGGAGTTGCTTTCACCGGTGCCCAGCCAAATGGTGTTGGTCTTCCAGTCCACATAAATATCCCCAATGGTAATCACCGTCTCATTCTGGAAGAGCGGCTCAAACGAGAGGCCGTTGTTGGTGGTGTGCCACAATCCGCCGGAGGCGTAGGCCACATAGAAATTGGTGGGGTCTGCGGGGTTCACGTCTACATCTACCACGCGGCCGCTCATGACGGTGGGGCCCACGTTCCGGAACGGCAGGTTGCTCACCAGGGAATTGCGTAGCAACTGGAGCCGCTGCTGGTAGCCTTCCAGCCGTTCTTTGGCCGGGGTGAAAGCGGGTTGTTTGTCTTTGTTCTTCTGGGCGAAGGCGGGTGAAAAGCTCAACAGCCCCAGCAGCGCCAGCGGGTAGAGTGGTTTGCGTAGCATAAAATGTGTAGGTTGGGTTGCCCTTCGGGCGAAGCCTGAAGTTAGAGGAAATTCAGGAGTTAATAAAATACAGCACCCCGCCCCGCAGAACGGTTGCCAGGCAAGGCCTGAAAGAAATCTACCTGAAAAAGAAACCTGTTTTGGGGCCGTTTTTCTGAAAACAGCCCCAAAACAGGCTCTGGCAATTGCGAAGCGTACGGCTAAATCATGGGTTGCCTGCTGGCGGCTGCGGCACTGGCGGCGCTACCTCCTTCAGCTCAGAGTGCCTGACTGCGCCCCCGGTAAGCCCGGTCCAGACTAAAAGGGCAAACGCGCCAATACTAACTACCAGCGTAACCACGGCCCACACCTTGGGCTTACGCGCCCGGGCCGGGCGGCTAGACGTGGTGAGCAGGCCCAGCAGCGCGGCCGTGCCGGCGGTGCCCATGGCCCACAGCGCCCATTCGGCCATTTGCTCATGGGCCTCAATGTCAGCATGGTGTATGCCGGGCAGGTGCTCCACCACTTCCTCGGCGCCCTCGCCCGTAAAATAGGCCGGCATGGTTAGCAGCGTAGCCACCAGCACGCTGGTCAGCCCCGCTTTTACCAGGCTAATGTTGCGGGCCAACAACCCATACAACAACAAGACAATACCAAACAGCACGGTGTAGACAGGCGCATGGTTCAAGAGCAGATGAAAGTACGCGTTGTTCATTTCTCCGGATCAAAAGACAAGAGGTTGGGGCTTATAACTGAAAATGAGGCTAATACTAGTTAAAAAATAGTAAAAATGCTATATCTAAAACAGAATGTATAGCTTCTCCCTAATGTACGAAGGCAGAGGGGCCCTAAATGAAAAACCCCGTTCTGTTTTGGAGCCGTTTTTAAGAAAACAGGCCCAAAACAGAACGGGGTTCTAGAGGCTTTGCCTTGGGTTTACCCCAGGGGCGTTGGGGTCAGGACGGCAGCAGCTCGGCAAATTTGAGCAGGGCCTGCCGGGTGGGTGCGGTTCTCTCAAACATGCCCATGTGCCCCACCTGCCCCAGAAAATACGTCAGGCAGTTCTCAGGCAGATGGCATTGCTGCAACGCGGCCTCCAGCGGTACCGCCGGGTCTTCTTTGCCCGCCAGGAACAGCACCGGGTACGCAGCGTTTTTCAGCACTTCGGTGCGGTCTGCCCGGTCGCGCATGGCTTGCAGGCAGCCCACAATTGTTTCTGGCGGGGTGGCTTTGCCAATGGCTTGCATTTTCTCAATGGCCGCCTGGTTGGCCTCCCGGTTGCCGGCCGCGAAGAGTGGGGCCACAAACGTCTCCATGAACTTGTCTACGCCGTGCTTCCGCACGAAATCAGCGGTCTTGTCCCGGTTTTCCTTTTTCTCTGGCGTGTCTGGCAAGGCGCTGGAATGGAACAGGCAGAGCCCGCGCAGCAAATGCGGGTATTTTTCGGCGAAAGCCAGTGACACATAGCCGCCCATGGAGTGGCCCACCAGCAGGCATTTTTCCACGTGAAGCGCCTGCAGCGTCTGGTGCACCTGCCGGGCCTGCGCCTCCATTGTAAAATCATCTGGAATTGGGCTTCGGCCGTGGCCGGGCAGGTCTAGGGTGATAATTTTAAATTGGTTTGCCAGCGGAGTGACAAAATCAGTCCAGACCTCTTGGCTCTCGCAGAAGCCGTGCAAAAAGACAAGGGCCGGGCCAGCGCCCGAAACAGTGTGGTGTAGAAGGGAGTTGCTCATAGTACGGAGGTGTATTTTTGGCCTGTTTTACGCAAAACAGGCCAAAAACGGAAAACGGTTATTGAACAGAAGTGGGCGGTGCGGGTGTTTGGGGCACAGCGCCTTGCAGCGCTCTTTCTTTTTTACGCACACTGTTGCGGCCCATTAGCAGGCCTATGATAAGAATGATAGGCCACTTGCTCTGGAGGTTGATGTAGGTGAACGCCTCCTGAAAAGATAGGGGCTCGCCCACAAAAAGGTGCTTGAGGGGCACGTACAGGTCAATCACCACGTAAATGAGGAGCACAAGCAGGAAAGAGGCAGCGTACGCTTTGATTTTTTGCGGAAGGGGAAGCGTGGGAACAGACATAGCCAGGAAAAATAGTTGCTTAAAGATACCCATTTCCAAGCGAACACCAGAAAAACTGACTTCTGGCGAAGCGCTTTCCTGTTTCTGGCCTGTTTTCTGAAAAACAGGCCAGAAACAGGAAAATGAAACACCGGCTGGTCATAAATAGCCTGCTCCCCTATGGGCATTCTGGAAGAATCTTAGGGAACAGGGGGCGGACTAGAATGGCTAAAGCTATTACCGTTTGCCGCCTGTTCCCTAAGATTCTTCCAGAATGACAAAAGAAGGAAGCACTTAAAAGGAGGAAGCTACACGTTAAAAAAAGCGTTGCAACCGGTGCCTAATTTCAGCGGCTACCGCTCCTTGTAAAAATCTGGGATGGGGTTCAGTTTGAGGTTCTGGCGCTGGTGCCAGTACGGGTAAATGGGCGGTACTTCGCTGGCTTGGTCCAGCTTCTTCACCTGTTCCAGGGTCAGGTTCCAGCCCACGGCCCCCAGGTTCTGCCTGAGCTGCTCCTCGTTCCGGGCCCCGAAGATGATGCTGGAGACCGTAGGCCGCTGCAGGAGCCAGTTCAGGGCCACCTGCGCCACGGTTTTCCCGGTTTCTTCAGCTACTTGGTCTAAGGCGTCCAGGGTGTTGTAGAAAACTTCTTCGTTCACCACGGCTTCAGGCACGGGGCTGCCGCCTTGCGCCACGCGGCTGTCTGCGGGCAGGGGCTGATTGCGGCGGTACTTTCCGCCCAGCCTTCCGGCGGCCAGCGGCGACCAGATGATGGCCCCTACGTTCTGGTCCAGCCCCAGCGGCATGAGTTCCCATTCGTATTCGCGGTTGGCGAGGGAGTAGTACACCTGGTGCCCCACATATTTGTTCCAGCCGTAGCGCTCAGAAACCGACAGCGACTTCATGAGGTGCCAGCCTGAGAAGTTAGACGCCGCTATGTAGCGCACCTTCCCGCTCTGAATGAGGTCATCCAGGGTGCGCAGCGTTTCCTCTACGGGCGTGTTGCCGTCAAAGCCGTGCATGTGGTAGATATCAATATAATCAGTGCCCAGGCGCTTGAGGCTGCCCTCTACCTGCTGGAGCAGATGAAACCGGGAGGAGCCTTGGTTATTCGGCCCTTGGCCGAAGGGGAAGGTGCCTTTGGTGGAGAGAATCATCTGGTGGCGTTTGCCGGCAATGGCCTTGCCTAAGATTTCTTCGGCCAGGCCCTGGGAGTAAGTGTTGGCGGTGTCAAAGAAGTTGACGCCCGCGTCCAGGAAGAGGTTGACCAGGCGGGTGGCCTCGTCTACCTGCGTGCTGCCCCACGCTTTGAAGAACTCATTGCCGCCGCCAAAGGTAGCCGTCCCGAAGCTCAGCACCGGCACCTCCAGCCCTGATCCCCCTAATCTTCTGTATTCCATAGTTTGTGTGTGTGGTTGGGTAGAGTTAATGTATACAGCCAATGTACATTTCGGTTTTCACCACAAAGGCTTTGGCTGCTGCCTGTTTTAAAACGGCTAACGCCGAATCTGCGCTGGCTTTCTTTTCATAAATCCCAGAGACCAGCGCCATGGTTTTCTTTTGGGTTTTGTCTTGGTACAGGTTGAGATATTCTAGGCTCAGGTGCACGTCTGGCCCTCTCCTGGGTAATAATCACCGGCGTATCCGGGATACCATAGAAGATTTTCTTACGCCTGTTTCTTTAATAGGTAAGTTAGGGAAAGCAGAGGAACTTTCTCTATTTCCGCGCTATAGTGCGGAAGTTACTTCTATGTCTAACGAACCTAAGAAAGTCACGAAAGTAACTTTCGCGCCATAGAAAAAGAAAGAGGAGGCAGCAGGAATAAAAAAAATCTGTTTTCGGGCTGTTTTGGCCAAAACAGCCCGAAAACAGAAAGACCTCACAGGTTTTGAAAACCTGTGAGGTCTGTTCACTTACGCTTACGTGAAAGCTACACCCGTACGTGTACATCTATCAGTTCGCGCACGGTGCGCTCAATGCCGTCAGGGTCAAAGCCGCAGAGGCGGTGCAGCTCCAGTTGGGAACCGTGCTCTACAATAGTATCTGGAATACCCAGGCGCTTCACTTGGACATGATAACCGTGATCCACCATAAACTCCAGCACCGCACTCCCGAACCCGCCTTGCAGGCAACCGTCTTCTACGGTCACCACTTTGTCATACTTCTGGAAGATGTGGTGCAGCAGCTGCTCATCTAGCGGTTTGGCGAAGCGCATGTCATAATGCCCCGGGCGCAGCCCGTCCAGCTTCAGGTTCTTACAAACCTCAACGGCGTAGTTGCCAATGTGCCCAATGGTGAGAATGGCTACTTCTTCGCCTTCCTGCACGGTACGGCCTTTGCCTACTTCAATCAGCTCCAGCGGGGTGCGCCACTCGGGCATCACGCCTTCGCCGCGCGGGTAGCGTATGGTGAACGGCCCCATACCGTCCTGGCTGGCGGTGTACATAAGGTTGCGCAACTCCTGCTCGTTCATAGGCGAAGAAACCACCATGTTGGGCACGCAGCGCATGTAGGCAATGTCATAGTTCCCGTGGTGGGTCTGGCCATCGGCACCGGCAAAACCGGCACGGTCCAGGGTAAACACCACATGCAGGTTCTGGAGGCACACGTCATGCACCACCTGGTCATACGCCCGCTGCATAAAGCTGGAGTAGATGTTGCAGAACGGCACCAAACCCTGCGTAGCCAATCCCGCCGAAAACGTCACGGCGTGCTGCTCGGCAATGCCCACATCCAGGGCGCGGTCTGGCATGGCCTTCATCATGATGTTCATGCTGGAGCCGCTGGGCATGGCAGGGGTTACGCCAAAGATTTTAGGGTTCTGCTCGGCCATTTCCAGCAGCGTGTGGCCAAACACGTCCTGGTACTTGGGCGGCTGCGGCGTGGTGTGGTGTACTTTGTAGATCTCACCGGTGACTTTGTCAAACAGGCCGGGCGCGTGCCATTTGGTCTGCTCTTTCTCAGCCAGGGCAAAGCCCTTGCCTTTCACGGTCACGCAGTGCAGAATCTTAGGCCCCGGAATTTTTTTCAGGTCTTTCAGCACGCTGGCCAGATGGTTCACGTCATGCCCGTCAATAGGCCCGAAGTAGCGGAACTTCAAGCTCTCAAACAGGTTGCTCTGCTTCAGGAGCGTGGCTTTGATGCCGCTCTCCACTTTAGAGGCAATCTGCTGGGCGTTAGGCCCAAACTTGCTGATCTTGCCCAGAATGTTCCAGATCTCGTCACGCACTTTGTTGTAGGTGCGGGACGTGGTAATGTCAGTGAGGTATTCTTTGAGCGCGCCCACGTTGGGGTCAATGCTCATGCAGTTGTCATTGAGCACCACCAGCAGGTCAGCGTCAGTGGCGCCGCCGTGGTTCAGGGCCTCAAAGGCCATGCCCGCCGTCATGGAGCCGTCGCCAATCACGGCAATGTGGTGGCGGTCAAACTCTTTCTTGTATTGGGAGGCCACGGCCATGCCCAGCGCCGCCGAAATAGACGTGCTGGAGTGGCCCACGCCAAAGGCGTCATACTCGCTTTCTTTCCGCTTGGGGAAACCCGAAAGGCCATTGAGTTTGCGGTTGGTGTGGAACTGGTCTCTTCTTCCGGTCAGGATTTTGTGTCCGTAGGCCTGGTGCCCCACGTCCCAGACCAGCTGGTCATAGGGCGTGTTGAACACGTAGTGCAAGGCCACGGTCATCTCCACCACCCCCAGGCTCGCCCCGAAGTGCCCGCCGTAGATAGACACGTTGTCAATGATGAATTGGCGTAATTCCTGGCATACCTGCAGCAACTGGTCTTCAGGCAGTTGGCGCAAATCGGCTGGCGAGTTGATTTTGGCCAGCAGTTCTCCGGGTTCAATCATCATAGGTGTGCGGGTTGGGTGGATAGGTATGCAACAGCAAAACGCGTGCAAAGTTTTCACTTATACGTTGTCGCATCCAGACAAACGGTAAAATTACAGAATTTTTCTTAGTCTAAACCGTACTTCCGCACGGCGGAAATAACAGGCACTTTTAAGTAACTTGTTTCTGGTAGGCTGTATTGCGTTTTAGACCTGTTTTTCTGAAAACAGGCCTAAAACGCAACAGCATAATTCCCTCTCCCCCGGGGAGAGGGCTAGGGTGAGGGGCAGCGGTGGCTATTGGCGCAGACGCTCGCAGGTCCTCCGGACGCTACGAGGTCTTTTTGAGCAGGGCATGTCTTAAAATTCAACCAGGCTTCCCTCCCTTTAAGGATTGCCCAACCGAGGGCTTCCTCTAAACGTCAGCTATTTTTGCACGCATTCCGTCCCCCTTTGAAGCGGGTAGAGGGATGATGACTCGTGCAGAGTTACTCGTGCAGAACTACGCATTCCCGAGATTCTGCTTTTACTTTGATTGTTTGGAGCAGATGGTTCTTCAACTGCCTTTATCATCCCCCTACCCCCTGCAAAGGGGGACGATCAGATATCGTCATTAGATTGGTGAACTTAGAAGATGGCTTTTTAAATGGGGTTTCTCCTGCTGGTAGGGGTTTGCAACCTCAAACCCACCTTGCCGGGATTGCAAATCCGGGAGAGCAGAGGGCATATTGTTTTCCTTCAAGTTTGAGCGCAGCAGTAACTTGGAGGAGAAATGGCAGCCAGTTTTCAACTGGGGAAACACGGTTTCTGATAATGGAATACACCAGTTGAAAACTGGCTCTATGGTTAGTCACAAGTTGCCGCTATGCTCAAACTTGTGACAGTTTAAAAGATGAAAGTCACGGAAGTAACTTCCGCGCCATAGCAGGAAATATTTCTGCTGTTTGGGATTTGAAATCCCGAACTACCTAACCAAGGATTTGTAATCCCTATACAGGCCATAAAACGGGGATTACGAATCCCCAGACACCTAAAATCAGGAAGAGCAGAGCTTCTATAAAGTCTTTCCCAACCCCTAACCAACCAGCAATTAACCAGGAACAATTTTCTGTTTTCGGCCTGTTTTCCGGAAAACAGGTTAAAAACAGAAACCGCGGCGCGGATTCATTGGCGAGTGGCGTTTCAAATGCGTATTTTTGACTTTCAAACCATTGCCGTACGCCACACGTGAGTTTCGAAATAAAGCTGCCGCTCTTTGAGGGCCCGTTTGACCTGTTGCTTTTCTTTATTGAGCGCGACGAGCTGGATATTCATGACATTCCCATCTCTACCATCACCAATGACTTTGTTGGCTACATCAGGCAACTGGAGACCATGAACATGGAGGTGGCGAGCGAGTTTATTCTCACGGCGGCCACGCTCATGCGCATCAAGGCCAAAATGCTGCTGCCCCGCTTTGAGAAAGACGAGGAAGGCAATGAGATTGACCCGCGCCTGGAACTGGTGCAGCACCTGCTGGAGTACAAGCGGTATAAAGAGGTCTTGGGTGACCTGAGTTTGCTGGAAGATGTGCGCCTGCAGCAGGAGCAGCGCGGCAACACAGATGCAGAGCTGAGCAAGATTGCCGCCAGGCACCAGCTGGAGTATGAGCTCAAAGACCTGAGCCTGTTCCACCTCATGCAGAGCTTTCACAAGGCCATGCAGCGGTACGAGGACGAGCAGAACCGACCCAAGCACACCGTTTATACGTACCCCTACACCATTGACCAGCAGCGCAACTACATCAAGAGGCGCGTGGGCACGCAGGGCGCGGTCAATTTCTCTGAACTGGTGGAGGCGTTCCCAGACAAAATTGGCCTGATCTTTAACTTCCTGGCCATCTTAGACTTACTCCAGCTCAACGAGATTGGCTTGGAGATTGCCGACGGGTTCAATAACTTCCGCATTGTGCCCTATTCTGAAACCCAGCACCTGACTGTCATAGACCATGGATCTGAATCGTAAGAAACTCCTCTCGTACTTCACCCCGCAGCGCATTCTCATTCCGGTGGTGATTGGCCTGGCGGCGATTGGGTACATGTTCTACCGTGACAGCGCCGAAATGGACTTTACACCGCTCTACAACGCCAAGCCGTTCTGGCTGGTGATGACGTTTGTGGTGCTTCTGGTGCGGGACTTCGGGTACATTTACCGCATTCGGTACGTGACAGAGAAATTCCTGAGCTGGCGCAAGAGCATTGACGTGATCATGCTTTGGGAGTTTGCCTCCTGCGTGATGCCTTCTGTGGTGGGCGGCTCTACGGTGGCGGCGTTTATCCTGAACAAAGAAGGCATTAGCCTGGGTAAATCATTGGCCTACGTAATGGTGACCGCCATGCTGGACAACCTCTACTTCATTATTGCCGTGCCGCTGGTCTTTTTGATTACCGCCGGAGATATTTTCCCGGAGGTCAGTGCCATGGAGTTTTCGGTGACCCGAAGCCTGGAGATTGCCTTTGTGATCAGTTACCTGCTCATTGCGTTCTATGCCTTTTTAATGGCTTACGGGCTCTTAATCAACCCTACGGCGGTGAAACGGCTGTTCCTGCGGGCCACATCTTTCCGGTTCACGCGCCGCTGGAGACCCGGCGCCTATAAAAACGGAAACGAGCTGGTGTGGGCCTCACAGCAGTTGAAAGGCAGCACGTTCAGCTACTGGGCAAACGCCGCACTTTCTACTGCCTTCGTCTGGACGGCGCGCTACTTTGTGATTAACTGCCTCATTGCTGCGTTTACTGACATCAGTTTTCATGACCACGTACTCATCTTCTCGCGCAACATGGTCTATAAGATAGTGCTGCTGGTGGCGGTAACCCCAGGTGGCGCCGGTATTGCCGAGGTGGCTTTCCCTACGTTCTTCGGGCAGTTCCTGGGCCGTTTCACCACGGTAATCATTCTGCTGTACCGCGTGGTAACCTATTACCTGTACCTGATTCTGGGCTCGTTCTTCCTGCCGCGCTGGGTATTGCGGGTGTTTGGTGAGCACCCGCAGGATGAGGAGGAGTAAGATTCTGTTTCTGGGCTGTTTTCAGGAAAACAGCCCAGAAACAGAGATGTATCAGTAACCACACAAGTTTTCTTCTTGAGACGTACAGCCGTTATTTTATCACAATTCTGTAAGGTATAGTGTATTTCACGGCAGCCGGCACGTTGTTAACAGTTCCTGGCTTCCATTTAGGCATTTTCTGTATTACTCTTATCACCTCGGCATCAATACTTGGGTAAAGCGGCCTCACTATTTCCACATCAGTTACTTTTCCCTCGGTTGTAATTATAAAAGACACTACTACAGCGCCATTGACCCCTTGGGATTTAGACACGTCTTTAGGCATTTTGAACTTCTTAGCCATATATGCAAACATGGCAAATGTCCCCCCTGGAAACTCAGGCATTACCTCCACAGGCAGTGTGCCCTTATCCTTTGGTTTCAGAAACGTCTTTTCTCCAGCTTCAATCAGGATTGGTACTGTATTTTCCTCTGGTGTAGTAAGGCATGTGTACGCCATATTATAAACACATGGTTGATTATACGCCTTGTTGAAATCAAGCCAGAGACTGGCATCACCTTCTTGCGGTGCCGCCACGTTTAAGAAACGGCCAACAACCGCTGTTTCTCCCCCTGAGGTGCCATCATAGAAGGGAATAATCAAGGAATCTTGGTAAAGAAGTCCCTTCTGTTTCTCTGCCTGTTTGAAAACACCTAATTTAAAAGGCTCCCCATGTAGCTGGAAATGCACTTCTCCGAATTTAATTAACCCTGACGCTTCATCGGCGATTAGTTGGCTTTTGCTTCTCTCTTTGTCACTAACCCAAGTGGCGCTCACTTTAAAAGCGGGGTTGATGGTGAAGTAGGTGAGGCCTGCGTAGTTCTTCTTATCCTCTGATAAAAGGGGCGAATGGGTTCCATGCAATAGGCTACTGTCTTGCTTACTTCTAAAAGCAAACACCTCTTGCTGGTACTCCCAAAGAGACTGTGCTTTCAATTCTTGAAGACAACCCAACCCAAAAAGCAAAAGAAAACAAGAAACCAATCTTGCTTTATCAAAACCAATCAGCTTTGGCATCTTTATAAAAACAGGGCTTCGTGTCTCAGAAAGCATCTCTGACAGACATAAAACAGTTCTAACTATTTCAGCTTGCCCTTTCACTTTATTCTAAAGGGCATGGTATATTTAAACCTCACCGGCTTCCCATTTTGCATGGCTGGCTTCCATTTTGGCATTTGCCTGGCCGCATGCAACACTGCCACATCTACGTCTGCCCGTAGAGGCTTGGTGATTTGAAACTCATCTAACGAGCCATCTTGGTTCACCACAAAAGAAAACTCAACAGTGCCGTTAACTCCGGCTTTTCGAGCTAAGGGAGGCATTACAAATTGAGAATTCATGAACTTCAGCAATGCGGCAAGCCCGCCGGGAAACTCAGCTATAGATTCTTGCATTTGCATGCCCCCTGCTGCCTCTAGCTTCTGCTTTTCATAAGTCTTCACGCCTGCTTCAATGCGCACGGGGAGCCTGTTCTCTTTGGGGGGAATTGGGCAGGAGTATCCATCGCCATAGGCGCAATAGGGATTATAGGCTTTGTTGAAATCCAGCCATACGCTGTCTTGGCTATGAGGAATTGAAAAGTCTAAGTACCGGCCGGTAGCATAGGTTTCCTGCCCGGTGGTGGCATCTGTGAACGGAATGAACAGGTACGTATGGTACTTGGGCTGCTTGATCAGCTCCTGGTTTTGGTATACGTTAAGCTTTAATGGTTGCCCCTGCAGCTGGAAGTGCAGCTCGCCGTATTTCTTATAGTTGGGCAGGTGGTCAGTAGTGGTAGGCATCTGAAATATGCCTTCTTGTGGTGTTGGGACGAATTTTGCTTTTACCCTGTAAGCCTCATCTATGGGAAAGTAGGCCAGTCCTTTAAAGGTTGCTTTCGCCTCAGGGGCAAGAGGAGACTTTTCATCGTATTGAAATACGCTGTCTTGATGGGCCCTGTGTTGGTTTAAATCTTTTTTGTAGTCTGAGGGGGTTTGCGCCTTCAACAGACATGGGGGAAGAAGCAACAAAAGTGAAAGGTAAATTATTTTGCACATAGACATAGATATTTCTGCAACCTTATTTAAAGCGGCTTAGGGTTATGCTTCCCACTATTTTCCTGGTAAAACATTAATACAGACCTCTACTTATAGGTCTTCGTTTTAGGCTATTTTTAGAAAAACAGTTCAAATACAGCCTAATCAAAACTTGCGCAGGGCCATATTTTAATTCAGCTTCCTAACTGAAATTTCTTGGGAACAGAGCAGCATGAAGACTAAAATGTTCTACCTCCCAACAAGCAATTATGTGATATCATAATACAAGGAAAACGGAATATCTTCCAGTTCTATTTTTAGACAGCACACCAATGGGGTACGCTAACCGGTCAGGGTATTTTTTTTAATAAAAGTCATATTCATATCTGATAATCTTAATCGGCTTACCCCTCTTATAACTCCACCTGGTCTCTATCAAATGCCCCTTTTCATTGTAGGTATGGCTGTACTTGATGAGGAGCTTTCGCTTTCCATCCATCACAGTCTGCTCTATTTCATTTCCGGCAGAGTCATACGCATATTCTGTGATAGTCACATTGTTATACCCGCTATTTGAATTCACCACTTGGGCAACCTGCTTATTTTCATTGAAGAGCATTCGTCGCTCAGCGAGTAAAAGGCCCTCAGGATTGACCGTTCTTATGACATAACCATTAGCAATGACAGCATAATTGATGGTATTGGGGGCAATGGGATATAGGTCAGACAGTACTTTCTTGGCGTAATCAAAACGCTGCATGGAGTCATAAAGTAATAGCTTCTGAAGTGGCAGATCTTTCCTCCTCATGAAAAGCCTGGCACCTTCTTCTCTCTTTATAGTCTTTACTGTTCCGTCTGGCTGATAGAGCAATACGCGGTGAACCTCCCCTTCTTCACTGTATTCATATTCTACCTCATCTTTGTAAAGCCCGTTCTTGTAGTTTTTAATAAGTTTTTTCAATCTCCCCTCCCCGTCATATTTATATTCTTGGGAGGTTTGGTAGTTAAAACTCCCAAACAGTGATTCTTCATGAACATAGGAGTGCTCCTGAATCACCCTTGCCTGTTCGTCATAAAACACTTCTTTTTCTAAAACAAAAGGCCGCATTTTCATCAAGCCAATGTTACTGACCAACACACGCATTGCTTTTACTTTTTCAGGAAGTTTATGCCCAATTAGTGTTGTGTTGTAAGAGAAAGTAGTGTGCACCAAAGATTGACCTACCGAAAAACAGACCGGAGCAAAGAACAACAACCAAAGCAAAGTAAGTCTTACCACCACTTTTAATGTCAATGTAACACCTGGACCCAACTCTCTTTGGTTTATTCTCTATGACTATAGGCCATAAGGTACGTCCATTTTTTCAAACTCTCAATAGCCGCAGATTTCCCCCAAACAAAAAACCGCCTGGCCTTACGGCCAGGCGGTTTTGCCTTATTTTGTTAAAAACAGCTTAGAAACGCTCGTCGGCAGAGAAGAAGAAGTCACCTTCAATCTGGGCGTTCTCGTCTGAGTCAGACCCGTGTACAGCGTTGGCTTCCATTGACTTGGCATAGATCTTTCTGATGGTTCCCTCTTCCGCCTGCGCGGGGTTGGTGGCGCCAATCAGTTTACGGAAGTCTACCACGGCGTTCTCTTTCTCCAGGATCATGGCTACAATAGGGCCAGAGCTCATGTAGTTCACCAGGTCACCGTAGAAAGGGCGCTCCTTGTGCACCTCATAGAACTTGCCGGCACGCTCCTCAGTGAGACGGGTTTTCTTCATGGCCACTACTCTAAAGCCTGCCTCTTCCATCATTTTGGTGATACCGCCAATGTGGTTGTCTTGTACGGCATCTGGTTTAATCATGGTGAATGTTATGTTTCCAGCCATTTTCTTCTTCGTTAGGGAATAAAAGTATAGTTAATGTGTGCAAAATTAGCAGACTTATGTGCAAAATCCACCTAGTTCCTGAAAAATACTCATGCCGCAGACAGGTGCTTGATTTTATTTGGTTTGTACCTTATTTCTTTTGAATTTTGCATCTTGTATCTACCCTTTTTCTGGGTGGACGGAGAGTAGACAATGCAGCAAATCAACGCGCTACAGGAGCTTCTTGAAACTCCTAAGAAGATTATGATCACCACGCACCACAAGCCAGATGCTGATGCGTTGGGTTCGTCTTTAGGCTTGGCCGGATACCTTAAAAAGAAAGGGCACCAGGTTCAAGTCATTACCCCTTCAGATTACCCTTCTTTCCTGAACTGGATGAGCGGCAATGAAGATGTGCTGGTGTATAGTTCCAAGACAGATGCGCAGGCCCAGGCCGTCATCAAAGAGGCCGAGGTGATTTTCTGCCTGGACTTCAGTGCGCTCAGCCGCATCAATGAGCTGGGCCGGTATATTGCCCAGGCAACCGGCACCAAAGTTCTCATTGACCACCACCTGCAGCCAGAGGATTTTGCAGACATCATGTTCTCAGACACCAACGCAGCCGCTACAGCTGAAATAGTGTTTGAAGTGATACGTGACCTGGGAGACGAGTCTCTGATTGATGTTGCCATTGGCGAGTGCCTGTACGCCGGCATCATGACGGACACTGGCTCTTTCAGGCATGCCAGCACCACCCGCAATGTACACATGATCATTGCAGATCTTATTCACACGGGCGTTGACATCTGCAAAGTACACCGCAACATCTATGACAGCTACTCTGAGACCCGCCTCCGGTTTCTGGGCTATGTCTTGAAAGACAAGCTTCAGGTGGTGCGGGAATACAACACCGCCTATATTGCGGTGACCGCCGAGGAGCTGAAGGCCTATAACTCACAGACAGGTGACACAGAGGGGCTAGTGAACTTTGCGCTTTCTATTGAAGGCGTACGGTTTGCCGCCCTGTTTGTAGACCGCTCAGAGGCGGTGAAGATCTCTTTCCGGTCAGTGGGAGACATTTCAGTCAATGAGTTTGCCCGCAACCATTTTAGCGGCGGCGGTCACAAGAATGCCGCAGGCGGCATATCTTATGTGTCACTGAACGAAACCGTTGAAAAGTTTGTGAGCCTTTTACCCCTGTACAAAGAGCAACTAGTAAACTAAACCCTTTAAGACGCTATATTTAAATTAAAACCGATGTTTAAGAAATCTTTTTACCTGTTGCCTGTTCTGGCAACAGCTTTATTTGCCTCTTCTTGCAAGAACTTAGGCGAGGACAAATTTGCCAAGACTCCTTCTGGACTGGAGTATAAGCTCTATTCCCAGAACAAAGACGGTAAATATGAAGCCAAAGAATTCACCAAGGTAGACTCTACCAAGTTAGGCAAGGTGATGAGCTTTGAGATGGAGTACCGCAACAGCAAAGACTCTGTGCTTTTCAACTCCAAAGACAATGCCATGCCCATCCAGATCAAACTGGTGGAGTCTCCTAACAAAGGCAGCATTGAAGAAGCGTTCCTGATGCTGGACAAAGGCGACAGCGCGGTATTCAAAATCAATGCAGATTCCCTCTTCGCTAAAACATTCAAGAGCCCCCTTCCCCCGTTCATTGAGAAAGGCAGCTTCCTGACCTTCTTCGTAAAGTCCATCAACCTGCAGACAGAGCAGGAAGCCATGGCCGACTATCCTAAAATGATGGAGCGCCAGCAGAAAGAGCTGGAGGCACGTGCCGCCAAACAAGGCCCTCTGGATGACAAGAAGATTCAGGAGTATATCAAAGAAAACAAACTGGATGCTAAAAAGACAGCCTCTGGCGTTTACTATGTGATCACCCAGCCAGGGACCGGCGCTAACGCAGCAGATGGCAAAATGGTAAGCGTGCAATACAAAGGCACCCTGCTGAACGGAAAAGAATTTGACTCCTCTGCCAAGTCTAACGGCGGCAACCCCATTGAATTCCCACTTGGCCAGGGTCAGGTGATCAAAGGCTGGGAAGATGGTATCAAGCAGTTCAACAAAGGCAGCAAAGGTGTTCTGTTGATTCCTTCACCACAGGGATATGGCTCCATGGCCCGTGGTGCAGATTTACCCGCCAACTCTATCCTGCGTTTTGACATTGAATTGGTAGACATCAAAGACATGCCTGCCGGTCAACCAGCCATGCCTGGTGCTCAGCCAGGTATGTAATTTTTTAGGTATGCAGCCGTTAGTTAGAAAAGGATTACTTTGGCAATGGATGCTAAGCATTTGCTTTGTTCTTGCCTTCGCCTCATGTAATGACAAGGATCCCTATGATCCTTATGCCAACTTTGATGCAGCCGCTCAAGCCAAGCTTGATGATGAACTTATTCAGAGTTATCTGAAGACCAATGGCATCACTGATACCGTTAAAACAGCATCAGGTCTATACTACAAAGTGATAGAGGCGGGAGACGGCGCCCGTCCTGTACTGGGAAACAAGATCAAGGTACATTACATTGGGAAGTTCATACAGAACAGTGTCATTTTTGAGTCAACCTATGCATCTCCGCCTCATGAGCCTCAGACTTTTGTGCTAGACACAAGATTAATCAAGGGCTGGACTGAGGGCATCCCTATGATGCGGAAAGGCGAGAAGGCCCGGCTCTGGATTCCCTCCCACTTGGCTTATGGCCTGCTGGGCAACGGCAAGATCCCAGGCAATACCCCTATCATGTTTGAGATTTACCTTCTTGACATCCTTTAAAATGCTTTTCAAAAGAGGTGCCCGTACAAGGCACCTCTTTTGTTTTACACCAGGCAAGGAGGCACTACCCAGCTTTTTCCCGCAGGCCAGGGGCTTCTATCATATTTCTTAGTTGGCACCAGCCATGCGCTACGTCACCTTATAAGCAAGAAAGCATATGTAGGGGGAGGTATATTTTCCCTGTCATCCAGAACGGGTCTGGGAGCAGGCAAACTTGGCAGGAGACACCCGCTTTCTTAGCTCGCCCCCTGTTCCCGAAGCTCCTTTGGGAGGACAGAATGGGGGAAGGCTATCTGCCCCAATACTAGTGTAAGCGAGGAGAAACCACCTCAAGAAGGTGTTCAAGGAAATCAGGCTTCTGTTTTTGGCTTGTTTTTCTAAAAATAGGCCAAAAACAGAAAGGATATCTACCTATTAGAAATTCCCTCAATTCAGCTGCTTAGCGTTTTTATTTGAGAAATGGCGCCAGCGTGCGCCGGTGCTTTAGGGTAAAAAAGCCTCTGGTTCCGGGCTGTTTTTGGGAAAGTAGCCCCAAAACGCAGGCATAAGCTCATGCTTGCGCCATACCAGGGCCACTCATGATCTATAGCTATAGAAAATGGGAAATACGCAAATCAGCTTCACTAAAAAAACCTAGACACCCTTAACAATCTAGGGTTAATGTTCTGGCAAGGTTCTGGTGAATAGCAGCGAACGTTCAAGAAACCAGAAAAAAGCTTTTCTGGCTTGCTCACAGGAACCTGCTTGGGAGACAGTAAAAGTAGCGGTACGGGTTTCTGCCCCAGTATTCAGTATTTCAGTCTGAACAGGAAAGTTATTCTTATACAGGCGTACACACACCCGCCAGTATTGCTGTTTTAGGCCTACTTTCCCAAAAACAGGTCAAAAACGTAAATCGGACCTTACTTATGAAGCCTCAGGCCCATGCTTACGCCAGTACCTCCTGCAAGAGTTACCAGGCTCCCAACTCTACCCTGCCATACGTTGGTGAGTTGAGAGGGGTGAGGTCAATCACTCAAAACTTCAGAAAGCACCGGCAGTGATTTGATATCCCCTAGTTGGTCAACATGCAACTGAAAGTACCGCACCAGCAGGTACAGGAGCTCCCTCCGTACCCTTCCGTTCTGGATATGGGCTTGCAGCCCTTGTTGCAGCACCTCCTGCAGGTAGGGTTCCAGTTGCTGAAGCTGCATCACATTTGCCCCCAATAACTTCGCCCCGCCCGCATCAAAGGCAACCTGGCTAATCATATCTTCGGCAGAGGACACCCCAAACCCTAGATAACCGGCCAACTGCAGCAAGAAGACAATGTGAAAATTCTCAAAGCCTTGCCCAGCCTCATCAAAAGCCAGGATAGACTCATGCAGAAATGAAAACAGCGGCCGGTTCACTTCCTCTTCCTGCACTGTTTTAGCCACTATCTCAGAAAGAAACAACAAAACACTGCTCTTTCTAATGTCAAAGGCCACCGACCTGAAAGGATGGCTGCATTTGTATTCTGAAATACGGGTAAGTCCGCCGCGCGCAGAGGGATAGACCACCATGTCTAACAACGTGAACGGCTGAAACAAAGCAATACGGGAAGCAGTCCCCTTCTTACGCACGCTATTCACAATGTAGCTTTGCAGCCCCAGCTCCTCAGTATAGATGCGCACAATAATGGAGGATTCGCGGTACTTTATATAATTCAGGACAATGCCCCTGGTCTTTACCAGCATAATATTTGGGGTAATAAAACCAATACGTAACGGCCAGGAGCATGTTAGCCCTCAGGCACTCTGAGAGGTATAGCGGGAATAGCCTTGCCACAGGAAGGATACAGACTTACACCAAGCCAACTGCAGGAGCTATTGAATCACCACCTTGGTCACACAGGTTTGCCCGCCATCTGATGAGGCAGCCATGACCAGGTAGACGCCCGGTTTTGCTTTTCTGCCCTTGTAATCCAAGCCATTCCAGGCGAAAGTCCCGCCCGCAGGCTTTCCCTCATAAACCAGCACGCCCGCTATGTCTGTGATCTTTACCCAACCATTATCTGGTACGCCAGAAATACCAATACTTCCCGTAAAACCTATCCGCACAGGATTGGGGAACACCTGTAAACAGTTGTCTTTCAGGGTTTCTGTCTTAGTGGCGGTTCCGCGGTAAATGGCAACCCCACCTTCAGTACCCACCAGCACCTCACCGGTGGCATGGTTAATGGAAATACCAATGATTTTGTCTGACGGCAAGGGGCTGTTCCTGGTAGTAAAGTTAGAGATAAGCTCCTCCCCTGTCTCGTTGAACAGCCACAGCCCTGTATCAGTGCCTATCCATTTGCGGTTACCGCCATCAACGGCTATGCTCCTGATGATCTGCCCCTGCAGCAGCGGTCTACGTTCATAAATTGGCAGATAAGCGCCTGCGTAGGCGGCCGTAAAAAGATCTGCTGAACTGGTAAACACCGCTACCCCGTTGCCGGTCCCCACCCAGACGTCACCATTCTGGTCCAGGGCCAGGCTAAACACCTGCGCACTTGGCAAACCACCGGTCCCTCCGGAACCAATATACTTGTAGTCTCCGGTAACATCATCATACACCACTAACCCGGCACCGCTGGCGTTGGTACTGGTGGTTACCCACTTATACCCCATGTCATCTACCAGAATCTTATCCAGGTTACTGCCCAACCCAAAGCCTCTTAAGGTGTGAGCAGTCCAGGTGCCGTCAGGTTTTAGCTCAAAAATACCGGGGCTGTTAGGCTGCTGGTTCCGGTTGACTAACCACAGGCTCCCGGCCGGGTCAACCGCCAGCCCGGTAACTCTTATATACTCACGGTCTTGGGGGTAGAGGGAACTAAGCAGCGGGCTGTTGGCATTGTTGTACAGCGTCACCTCATCGCCGTTCCACTCCAGCAGCCCCAGGCCGTAGGCGGCAATATAGAATTTGCCCGTAACGGGGTTTCTGATGGCGGCCACCAGATCCCGCAGGTTCCTTGGAATCTGTTGCGAGATGTTTCCGCTGTAATTTTTCCACTGCCCGTTCTGCAACTGATAAAAGCCGGTCATAGAGCCGCGCTGCAAGTAAGCCTGGCTGTACCCGCCGCCCAATACGGTAAAGGCAGTTGGCTCAGCATAGACCCCAAACACCTCTACATAAGCCGGACCGTTGGGCATAAAAGCTTCTATGGCACTGGCTGAAACACGTACCAACCCGTTCTGGTAACTGGCCGCCCATTGGCCGCCCTCCCTGGCCGGAATGGCCATGCGAAGATCCTGAAGCAATGGGTCAGCCTTCACCGTGACCTGCCCTGCGGCAGTCACCTCAACCACCTCACGGGTACTGGCAATGACCAACCTGCGGCCGTTTGACTCCATTGACTGGAATTGGTTGTCTGAGGTTGAAAAGGAGGCTTTGCACCAGACCACGCCGTTAAACCGGTAAACGCCTCTTTCATTCACGCCCACGTAGACACTTCCGCCCAAGGCGGCTATAGTCTTGCTGCCACTCGCCCCCACACCAGAGGGCAGCCCCTGCGCCGGGCCAAACCTCCGCCAGCTTTTATAGTCCAATAGATTGGTACTGGAAAGCCTTGCCCCCATGACGCCCCTGGAGGTGGTGATGTACAGGCTGTCATTGAGCACCGCAGAAGAGAACACTTCTACCAGCTCCCCCTGCTCGCCCAGATTGCTGTAGGTGTCTTTGATCTCCAGTTTCACCAGATCCAGCACCACCAGCCCGAAAGAGGTTGCCAAATAGGCTTTCTTCTCATGGGTAGACAGGTGGTGAATCACCTTCACCCCGGGCATTGATTTTCTGAGAAGCTCGGTCAGGTTCACCACCTTGCCTTCTCTGACCAGATCCAGGTTGGTGTTCTCATAAGCCACAATCAACGTAGCCGTTACTGAATCATATTTAACCGTGCTCAGGTTCACATCACTGAAGCCGTCATTCCTGGAAAGCACCTGCAACGCGTTGCCTGCTTTGACCAGCCTGAAAAAACCATCTTCAGTGGCACAATATATGGCATTGGGGGTTTCAGCTATGGCCTTGGCCCTGTTATGAGGCACATGCACTTGCCAGCCGCCTAACGGCAGCCCGGTTGACTGGGCAACCGCCCAGAAGCTCCCCAACAGGCAGGCGAGCGTAAAGACGAATCTTGAAAAAGAGGTAGCCATCATAGGCAAAGATACAGAGAGCCTCTGCGTTTTAGATCTACTTTTTAAAAACCAAGCCAGAAACGGCAAAGGGTGTAGTTACATTTGTCTTATGCGCGGCAAATTGGCAAGGAGCAAAACCTGCCTTTGTCCTTTTCTCCCGCCACAGCGCGGCTATGCTGCCCCAAAGTGCTGCAGAAGCACCTTTCGCGGCAAATTTTTGCCTGCCCCTCCAAAAGCTTATTAAGCGCTAATGCAGTACCAGCATAGAACAGATACCGGTTACCATAATCCCTTTGCAGAGCCAGCTCAGTTGCGTGAACTCCCGCTTCCGGTCTGCATAATACAGCTGTCTCAACAACACTACCGTTGGCAACACCACCCCCACAAACAAATACATGGCAAACAGAGGTTCGTGCCAGCGCTCTGTGATTACATAAAGCGTAAACAGCAGAAATATTGCCAGCAGCAGGTAGAGCACCCACTTTGTTTTTGGGATTCCCAGCACAATGGGAAGGGTACGGCACCGGAAGGAGGCGTCTCCCTGCACGTCTTCCATGTCTTTGATGATCTCACGTATCAAGGATATCAGAAAAGAAAACACCCCGTACGCCCACACCGCCAGCGTGGCCTTGTCTGCCTGCAGCGGCACCACCAGCACCATGGCCGCCGACAGCAGCGCAATGGTGGCGTTGCCCAGAAAGGGGCGTTTCTTGAACTGGGCAGAGTAGCCCCACAACAACATTGCCGCCCCAAACATGACCACGCCCACCCGCACGCCCAGTAAAATACCCAGGAATACCCCTGCCGCCGATAGATAGAGGTGTATCATCATGGCCTTTCTGCGGGAAAGCCCCTTGCCTACCACAATACGGTCTGGCTTGTTAATGCGGTCTATCTTCAGGTCATAGTAGTCATTGATGATATAGCCCGCCGCTGCCACGCACAGGGTTGCCACCAGTAAGACCAGAAACGGCCAGGAAATTGCCTGATCCCACGTACGCTCCGGAAAAACCAGATACTGGCGCACCAGCAGCTGGGCCAGCAGCATGATCACTAGATTAGGAAACCGGATGAGGGAGAGAAAGTTCTTCACAAGCTGAGCGCGGTTGAACTTAAAGTTACGCGTTGTCCCGCACAAAACGAAAAAAGCCCCTGTGGCAGGGGCTTTTAGATGAGTTTACAAAATGAGTATGATGCGTAAAGGTGTTAGATTTTCTTCACGTTAACCGCGTTGATGCCTTTTTTACCTTCTTTGGTGTCGAACTCTACTTTGTCGTGCTGTTGGATCTGGATACCATTGAGGCCTGTAATGTGTACGAAGAAATCCTCATTGGTGCCTTCTTCTGTGATAAAGCCATAGCCTTTGCCTTCGTTGAAGAATTTAACAGTTCCTGTTTTCATAAAAATTTAAAAAATGAAATAGTGAATGATTCTGTAAATATATGATTATTATCCAAAAAGCAAACTTTCTTTACAATAATTAAAAAACAAGTATAAATACGGTTTTAACCACGCTACCAGCGTTTTTGCAGTTTCATCACCATTTCAATGACCTCGCGCACGGCACCCTTTCCGCCCTCTGCGGTGGCCACGTACTGACTGATGTCACAGATGTCTATGGCGGCGTCTGCGGGACAGGCAGAGATGCCGCAGTGCTGCATCACCTCCAGGTCTGGCATGTCATCACCCATGTAGAGCACCGCCTCCGGGTCAATGCCGTGGTAGTACAGGTAGTTCTGGAACACATCCAGCTTGTCTTCTGCACCCAGGTAGATGTCTTTGATGTCAAGTGACTCCAGGCGCTTGCGCACCCCCGGCTCGTTACGGCCAGAGATGATGGCCACCCGGTAGCCTTTTTTAAGCGCATGCCTGATGGCGTACCCGTCTTTGATGTTAAAAGCCCGCGCCTGCTCACCCGTTGAGAAGCACAGCAGGGTGCCGTCTGTCATGACGCCGTCCACGTCAAAGATAAAGGTGGTGATGTTTCTGAAGTCTGGAAGTGCTTGCATAGGTATGCTTCCGAAGGAATGGAAAGAAAAAATTCCTGTTTCTGGCCTGTTTTCTGAAAAACAGGCTGAAAACAGGAATTTAAACGTGATGTTTATTATTGGTTATCGCGCCACTCATACACCCACTTGGCCTGAATCTGCTCCAGATGCCCCTCATTGGCCTGCTCACGGGTACCTTCAAAATTTGGCAGGGATAAGACCCACTCCATCAGGTCAGTGAACCGGATGCGGTAGATTTTGCTTTCGCCAAACTCATCCCCAAACTTTTCATACAGCGCCATGGCAATGTCTTCATGGTCGCTCCACTTCATAGGGGGTTCATATAGATTACTCATATTCTCTTTCGTTAATAGTTGATAGTTGTTTGTTGGTAGTGCTGGGGGGAGTTCCTTCGCCTGAAAAACAAATCACGAACCTCCAATGCCTAACCACTACAGATTAATGCCCCAGGAAGTCCTGCTTGGGAATAGTGATGACCAGATCCTGGCCTCCCTGCACCACGCACTGGCAGGCCAGGCGCGAGTTGATTCTGGGGTTCACGGCACGGTCAATGAAATCCTCCTCGGCATCTGAGATCTCGGGCAGGTCATCCATGCCGCTTTCTACGTAGACATGGCACGTACTGCAGCCGCACACCCCGCCGCAGTTGTGCTGCAGCTGTATGCCATTGTTCAGGGCCACGTCCAGCACTGACTCGCCCTCTGCCCCCAAATGGGTCTCATCTGGCTTGCCGTCTACAAACTTATATGTAATAGTAACAACTTTCATGTCAGTATTCTTTAAAGGTGCAAAGGTAGGCATAGCCGCGCCCTAATCAAAACAGCCGGTTTCCCTAAGGGAACCGGGAAACAGGACCCAATCAGACACCCAAACCATCGCCTTCTCCCGCACCAGCTTTGCCGTTTTGGGGCTGTTTTCTGAAAAACAGCCCCAAAACAGAAAAAACACGCTTACTCCTACTTTACTGCGGCGGCGGCTAAGGGTTACCCACCGCCTTGCCCGCATCTGCTTTCTGGCCAGCTGTAGTTTGAATACTGGCGGTGAGGGCCTGGTAAAGCTGCTGGTACTGCGGCGTCTGCGCCAGCAAACGCAGATGGGCCTCCAGGGTGTCCTGGTCCCCGCGCTGGGCCGGCCCGGTCTGCACCTCAAAAGGGTTGAATTGAAACGCCTTGTGCATAGTTTCCTGCACCAATGGCTGCAGCAGGGTTACCGGCAGCGCCGCCTTCTGCAAAATTTCCTGCGCCACCCCCCACAGATGGTTGGTGAAATTACACGCAAACACTGCTGCCACATGCAGTTGCTTTCTCTCTGCCCCGGCCATTTTCACCACCTGCTGGCTCAGAGCCCGCCCCAGGTTCAGCAATTGGTTTTCTGCTGCGTCACAAGAAGCCTCCACACAGATGGGAATTCGCGCCCAATCTACCTCCTTCTCCTTACTGAACGTCTGCAGCGGGTAAAAAACACCCGTCTCTACACCTGTTAAAGTGCTGAGCGCCTCCCGCGGCAACGTACCTGACGTATGCGCCACCAGCGCCTCCGGCGGAAAAACGGCTTGTTGCAAGACTGGCTGAACCGCCTGGTCAGGCACCGCTATCAAATAGACATCGGCGGGAGCCGCGCTCAGGAAATCCAGGGAATCTGTGGCTGCCGCCGAAGGAAGAGCCTGTGTCAGTTCCTGGGCAGAGCCCAAGGTACGGCTGTACACCACCGTCACCTCTTCACCAGCCTTTACCAGCCCCTTTACCAGATGCGTGGCCACGTTCCCTGCGCCAATAATGCCTATTTTCATGCTTAATCCTGAATTTGAAACGGCGCTAAGATAACAGCTTCTGCGGCCTCTTGGCTTTAGTTGAGATGGAAGTTGCGTTTTCGGCCTGTTTTAGCCAAAACAGCTCATAAACGCATCTGCGGAGTTCCTTCTCCCCCTGGGAGAAGGGTAGGATGAGGGAAAATGCTGTTCAAGTTGTAGGTGCTGATATACATAAGCAAGCCTTTCGCCACAATTTACACTTGGCCCGGGTCTCCAGACTCATGCCGATGGATGGGCGGAGTCTCCAGACACCCGTTTATCTCCTTGTGGTTTCCGGCAAGTCCGGAGACTCGCTTCATCCCAAGTCACGAGACTTCAGTCTCGCGCCAGTTCTATTTCCAAATTCAAATTTTAGCAATCCATCCTCATCAACTGCTCAAAGACCTCGTAGCGTGCGCAGCTCCTACGTGCGTCTGCGCCAACTGCCCTTGTTTCATAGCCAGTATTGCTCCCTAGCCCTCCCCCCCCCGGGAGAGGGAATGCCGCTTTTGCGTTTTTGAGCTGTTTTGCCCAAAACAGGCCAAAAACGGAAAGCACAAAAAAAGACCCCGGAAGTAAACCTCCGAGGCCTTGTTTTATAAACTTAGAAGAAAGGTTAAACCAACTGTTTCTCGCGTTTAACGGCGGCTCCTTTTCCGGTTAGCGTTGACACAGGATTATTTTTTCCGTCTTTGTAATGCCGCACTATGGCCATCACAAACCCGAGGCTCATCACCAAGGTACCAATCCAGAGAATGCTGATGAACGGCTTCTCCATGGCTTTCAGAATGATGTAGTCTTTCTGGGTGGTATTCACGCCAATGGTAAACTCGCCGTTTTCAGGGTCAATGTTCATGAGCATGATACGGAGCCCCAGGTCCTCAATTTCTTCTGGAACGCGCCCCACCATCTTGTCTCTGATGGCATAGATGGGGTGCGCGTGGTAGGTGCGTTTCTCGCCCAACACCTGCATGTCTGCCTGCACCGCCACATCATTTGGCCCCAGGTTCAGCAGCAGGGTGTCTTTGGCTGGCTCAATGCCGTGCAGCACCGCCACGTAATCATTCACAAAGATGGTGTCGCCCATTTTGACCTTGTACTCCTTCAGCTCGCTCCACTCTTTCTCCTCTTCCGGGTCTGGGATGGTAGATACGTGGGTGTAGAGGTCTTTGGTGCCAAACATCTTGATATCTGGTGAGGCCAACAGCCCCATTTCAGGGTTTACCTGTGCCCGTGGGTATAACAAGAAGGCTTCCTTGGTCTCGCGGTTCTTATATTCTACCTGGTAATACGTGTTCTCCGGATAGATATTCACGGTGTCACCGGCTGTGTACACCACTTTGTCCCCGTCTTTCAGCGGACCGCGGGCAATGGCTTTGAATTCATCTGCGATCCTGAAAAGCTGCTGCTTGTTTACGTACTCCGGCAGGCCTTCTACTTCCAGATACTGCCCCTTGTAAGTTACCGTATACGGGCCCATGTCTGTGGGGGCGTTTCTCCAGAGCAGCACATTGTCCCGGTTGATTTCGTCACCAAATTCACGGGCATACACCATGCCTGACATGTTTTTGGAGATGATGTTAGAGTAGCCCGCTGAGAACAGAATCCCTAGCAGCATGAGCGCCACCCCAATGTGTGCCACCGCACCACCGGCAATGGAAACCCGCTTTCTGAGCACCCCAAACACAATAGACAGGTTGCTGAAGATGGCGTAAAGCGCGGTGATCAGCAACACAATGTATTTAGGCGTGTCAATTCTATCCAGTACCCCAAGCTTGCCCAGAAGCAGGATCAGGCTGGTGAACAGGAACGTGAGCATCAACGGCAGCATGAACACCTGAGACAGCTTCTCACCGGCGTTCTGCTTGCGCCACCAAAGCAGCTGCCCCGTACCAGACAGAATGGCAATGGCCACACCCAGCCACAGCTGCGCGTTGGTGTAGTGCTGAATCTGGTCTGCGGGCAGGGCCACGTTGGTTTTCACGCCAATGAAGCCCATGAATGAGTTGTACACCGGGATGGAGGTGGTAAACAGCACCTGGAAGGCTCCCAGACACAATACAGCGGCGCCAATGAACACCCAGAACTCCCCAGAATACGTAGCAATCTCTTTGTCTGTAGCCGGGATTTTCTTCCAACGGTACATCAATAAACCTATTGAGAGCACCAGGAATGCCGCCAAATAAGTGAACAGCTGGCCAGAAAGGCCAAGGTCTGTAAACGAGTGGACAGAGGCATTTCCTAAGATACCGCTACGCGTTAAGAAAGTAGCGTACAAGACTAACAGGAACGATGTGATGAACAGGATAAACGTAGCCCGCAGCGCGGTTCTGCTCTTGCGGTAGGCCAACAGCGTGTGAATAGCCCCCACCAGCACCAGCCATGGTATATATACCGCGTTCTCCACGGGGTCCCAGTTCCAGTAGCCGCCAAAGTTCAGGGTTTCATAGGCCCAGTAGGCCCCCATCATAATTCCAATACCCAGGACCACGGCGGCAAACAGCGCCCAAGGCAAGGCAGGCTTGGTCCAGGAAGAGAAGTCTTTGCGCCAAAGGCCAGCCATGGCAAATGCAAACGGCACCAGGGTAGCGGCAAAGCCTAAGAACAGCACCGGCGGGTGAATCACCATCCAGTAGTTCTGCAGGAGCGGGTTCAGACCGGTACCGTCTTTGGGAACAAAGTTGGGGTCCATCTGGAACACGGGCGCCTCTGTCATGAAGTCACGCATGAGAATGAACGGAGAGGAACCAATTTTCAGGTCACCAATCACCACGCCCAGGATCATAGACGTCAGGAACAGCTGCACAAACGAGAAAACCGCCATCACAGGCCCTTCCCACTTCTTCCCAAACCGGATCAGCACCAGCCCCAGCAGTGCGTGCCAGAAAATCCAGAGCAGGAATGAGCCCTCCTGGCCCTCCCAGAAACAGGAAATCATGTAATGCACCGGCAGGTGGTTAGACGAGTGGCTCCACGCGTAATGGTACTCATACCGGTGCTCGTAAATAATATTGAAAAGGCAGAACACAATGCCCAATACCGCCAGCACGTGCACATAGAAGGCGCCACGGGCCAACTTGCGCCAGGAGGCATGCTCTGCTGAAAGCTCAGCCGCGTTGGTAGAGAAGAAATACGCCAGGGAGGATACCAGCGCCGCCACAAAGGCGAGAATCACACTGTAGTGACCTAAATCACCTATCAAAGTATTAACCATTTGTAATAGTCTTGAGTTCTGAGTCTTGAGTTCTGAGTCAGATCACCCAAAACCAAAACGTTCCACTCTGTTTATTATTCAAGAAAAATGTTGAGTACAGAAGCATGGCCTGATTTTACTCAGGACTCAAAACTCACGACTCAGAACTTTTTTTACAGGCTTGCCGTCTCTACTTTCACCTCGTTCTCAGTGTACTTAGAAGGGCACTTCAGCAGGATCTTGTCTGCCACAAAGGTAGCGCCCTGCATGTTGCCGGTGATGACCACCTGCTCAGAGCGGTCAAAATCCTGCGGTTTGGGGCTGTAGTACACTACCTGCTGCTCTACCCTGTTGGTATCTACCAGCACAAAAGAGAAGTAGTTGGGGTCCAGCACCGGGTCATATTTCATTCCCACAATATGGCCTTTGGCATCTTTTTTCAAGCGGCCTACCACGTGCACCTTGGTGTTGTCGCCTTCCTGGGCGCGGGCTTTGGCCTCATTGAACGGAACATAGACACTGGCATCTGAGGCGGTGGACATGATAATGGCAATGGCCACGGCAATCACCAAAATCCCAATAATGTGTATTCTTTTCATCTTGTAATAAGTATGATGGCTTTCGCCGATGATGGAACAATGCTTCTTTACTTTTAAATCCGCTTTGCGCACCTATTTTTCTACCTAAGTAGAAATTCTTCTCCTGTTTTGGGGCTGTTTTTAGAAAAACAGCCCCAAAACAGAAATTATTGCTTTAACTGCCGCTCCAGGTTCCCAATCTTCTTATCCAGGCTGATCAGGTAGAACAGCACCCCCAGCAGCACCGTCACCAGCACCGCCACCACAATGTAGATTTTACCGTCACGGCGCATGACATCAGCCATTTCTGGGGAAGAGGCGTTTGGCGCCTGCGCGGAAAACTCTACCGTGTTGGTTTCCTGCGGCTGTGCCTGAGCAGGGGTTGAGAAAGCGGCCACCCACGTGAGGAGCAGCACCAGAATCCATTTATGCATTTTCATAGAACCGTTGCTTTAGTACTTCTAAGCGGGTGCGTAAGGTCACCACCCAAACCCCCAGCAGGGTCCAGCCTATCACGGCCGGATAAAACACGGCCCGAAGGCGGCTGTCCAGGTCATAGGAGTTGAAACCGGGGTTGCCGCCGTTGCCCGGGTGCAGCGAGTCTGTGAGGCGCGGCAAGATAAACAACAGCGGGATCAAGGCCGCAAAGGCAAACACATTGTACACGGCACTGATGCGCGCGCGCTGCTGGTGGTCCTGAAAAGAGCCCCGCAAAATGAGATAGGCGAAGTAGATCAGCAGCCCAATGGCAGAGGCGTTCTGCTTAGGGTCATTGCTCCAGAATTCGCCCCACGTGAAACGTGCCCACTCCATGCCGGTCACAATACCCAGCACGCCAAACAGAATGCCCACTTTGGCGGCCTCTACCGCCACAATATCATTCTTAAGCAGCGGGTTGCGCAGGTATTTAATAGAGTACACCACTGACACCAGCAAGATCAGGATCATGCCAAACCACATGGGCACGTGGAAGTACAGGTTCCGGATGGTTTCATTCAGAATGGCGAGGCGTGGCACCTCACTCAGCAACCCCACCACCACTGTGTACAGCAGCAAGGCAACGGTCAGCCATTTCCACCAGCTTAGTTTCATTCCTTTTCTATTTATTCAGAAGTCTATTTACAAGACTTTATTTCCAGTAAAACTACTTTCTGCCCTGTTGAACAGAGCGCCTCAGCCCCCTTCTCTACTCCTTACCAACGCACAACCTGGGCTTTGCTTGCCTTAGCTGCGCCACAAATATGGGAACAGAATGTAAGACACCGTCACCACAATCATATTGATGGCCAGCAGTACCAGCCCTTCGTCCAGGCTTAGAGACCGGTCCAGGCCGTCAATGGCGTTTTTAGACATCTTCATGAGCATGAGCAGCATGGGCACCATCACCGGAAAACTCAGTACCGCCATCAGTGTTCCTGTGTTGGCGGTTTTGGCCGCAATGCCTGAGATCATGGTCAGCGACGCGGCAAACCCCAGCGCGCCCAGCAGAATGGTGAGCAGAAACATGGGCACATCCTGCACCGGGTTCCCAATCACCACCGCATAAAACCCGAAGCACAACACCGCCAGCACCAGCATGAGTGCCGCATTGTACAGCATCTTGGCCACAATCACCCCCTGCGGACTCACCACACTATAATAATAGAGCAGCCGCCCGCGGCTTTCCTGCGCAAAGCCTTTGGCAATAGCGTTCACCGCTGTAAACAGCAGAATGATCCAGTACAGGGCGTTCCACACCGGCACCTCCAGGGCCCCAAACCGGAGGCTGAAACTCAAATAGCAGATGAACACCGTGCTGCCCACGTACAGGAGCATGCCGTTAAACGCATACTTCTGCCGCCACTCCAGCACAAAGTCTTTCTGCATTAAATATGTTACCTCTTTGAGCAGCACGGTCTAAATTTTGGGCAAAGGTACAACACAAATGATTGCAGGGAGATGATTTTACTCATGAATCAACATGACATGGGGCCGTTTTCGGCTTACTTTTAGGAAATCAGGCCAAAAACAGCTTTTAAAAGGCCACAGCCAAGGGGCAGGCAGGCTGTTAACATTCAGGTAATATTTCAGCTTTCAGCTTAACAATAGATTAATAACGGGTTAATCATGGGGTAAAGTGGTCGCTCTAGTTTTGCAGCGAGACTAAAAGTTACCAAATGAAATCGTTACTACTCACCCTCTCCCTTCTTCTCACCGCGGGCTTTACCTATGCCCAGCAAGGCACCCTGGCAGGGAAAGTTAAGGACAAAAAAACCGGCGAACCTATTATTGGGGCCGTTGTCTTTATCACAGGAACCGGAACGGCGGCAAACACAGACATTGACGGCAGCTTCAACTTAAAGACCCAGCCAGGCATGTATAAAATCACCGTTTCTTACGTTTCTTACAAGCAGGCCACCTATGAGAACATCAAAGTGGAGCCGGGCAAAACTACCACGGTAGATTTTGAGATAGAAGAAACGGCCAGCACCAGCCTCAATGCGGTGACCATTGTGGGCACCCGGCAGACGAACACAGACATTGCACTCATTAATGAGCTAAAGCAGAGTGAAGTAGTGGTAAGTGGGGTTTCTGGGGAGCAGATTGCCAAATCGCTTGACCGGGACGCCGCCGAGACCGTGAAACGGATTCCGGGCGTGACCATCATGAATGACCGCTACATTGTGATCAGGGGAATGAACGAGCGCTACAACACGGTGATGTTGAATGACGCCCTCACCCCAAGCACTGAACCAGACAGCCGCGCCTTCTCCTTTGATGTGTTACCTACCAGCGTGATTGACCGCATCTTGATCTACAAGAACGGGTCTCCTGAGCTTCCGGGCGATTTTGGGGGAGGGGTCATCAAGGTGTATACAAAAAACTTCGCAGATGAGAACACCACCAGTATTGGCATCTCTGCTTCTTACCGCGGCAATACCACCTTTGGCAACTTCCTTTCAGCGCCAGGCAGCAATACAGATTTCTTAGGCTTTGATAACGGTGACCGTGCCCTCCCTTCCAGCTTTCAAGGAAACATTAACCAGAAACAACCTGAGCAGTTAACTGAGATGGGCCGCCAGCTGCCGAACACCTGGACAGGAGACCCAGGCAAGGCGCTTCCAGACATGCGGTTTTCTGTAGGCATGACCCGTGTGCTGGATGTGAAAGATATCCGGTTCAGTAATGTGACTGCCATTTCTTACAGCAATACCCGCCTGTTCACCTCAGGAACCCGTGTCAAATATCTTGACTTTGATGAGTCTGCCGGGAAAAGCCCTTTAAACTTCATTTATATAGATGAGACCTCAACTCAAAACAGCCGCCTTGGCATTCTGCATAACTGGACTGCCCGTTTGAACAACCGCAACAGAATTGAATTCAGCAACTTATTCAACCAGCTGGGTTCTAATTCAATTCTTTACAGAAGAGGTTTTGAATACGCAAATGGGCTAGAGCAACAAAACTATGCTCTGCGGTATGAAAGCCGCTCCATCTATGCCGGCCAGCTGCAGGGAACCCATGAGATTAACAATTTGAAGACAACCGTTACCTGGATTGGCGGTTACTCTTATACAAACCGCAATGAGCCTGACTACCGCCGCCTGCGCACCCAGCGTGACATTGGCACAAATGACAAGTTTGCAGTAGCCTATAAGCAGACACCCTCCCTGGCAGATGCCGGCCGTTTCTACTCAGACTTGAATGAACATACCTATACCGCTTCTGCACAGATTGAGCATAAGTTCAACCCGGCTGACTCACTTTCAGAAAACGCCCCTAAAATCAGAGCAGGCTTCTATGTTGAGAAGAAAAACCGCGACTTTGACGCGCGCTTCCTTTCTTACCGGCCTTCTAACACCAACACGTTTGACAACAATCTCATTTACCTTCCATTAAATGAGGTGTTTGCTGAACAGAACATCAACCCTACCACTGGCTGGTCAATTGTAGAGGGCACAAACCCAACAGATTCTTACACGGCTTCTAATATGCTCATAGCCGGATACGTGGGGGGGGCAATGCCTATAACTGAGCAACTCTCAATTTCTGGAGGCGCCCGTCTGGAGTACAACAACCAAAACCTGGAAAGCCTTAACGCCCTCAGCAAAGTATATACGTTTGAAGACAAGGTATTACGGGTATTGCCGTCTGCCAACATGACCTTTGAGTTTAACAAACGGTCTATGCTACGGGCTGGCGCCAGCATTACCCTTAACCGCCCTCAATTCAGGGAGGTGGCCCCTTTCAGCTACTACAACTTCATTACTTTGTTTGAAGAGTCTGGGGCACCCTTGAAAACCTCCACCATTTATAATGCTGATCTGCGGTACGAGTTCTACCCATCACAGACAGAACTTTTATCAGTGGGTGTTTTTGGGAAGTACTTCATCAACCCTATTGAGAAATACTTTGAGGTCACCAACATGGGCAACTCGCTGACCTATACCAACACTCCCAGCGCCACTACTTACGGGGTTGAACTTGAGGCCCGCAAGTCTCTTACCGGCCTCACAGCCTCTCCTTTCTTAGACCGCTTTTCTATCCTGTTAAACGCTTCATTGATCAAAAGTGACGTGAAGCTTTCTGAAGAAGCTGCTGTTGGGCTAAAGAATACCTCCCGCCCCATGATGGGTCAGTCACCCTACGTGGTAAATGCGGGTCTGTATTATCAGGATTCAGACCGCCAGTTGCAAGTCAACCTCCTTTACAACGTGGTAGGCCAGCGTGTATGGGCTGTAGGCTCTTATGCCAACCCCACCATCTATGAAATGCCTCGCAACATTCTTGACCTCTCAGTAACCAAGGGCTTAGGAAAGCATTTTGAACTGAAGGCCGGTATTCAGGACATCCTGAACCAGAAGGTTCGCTTGATCCAGGATTCAAATGAAGATTCTAAGATCACAGGCATTGACGAGACTGTGCAAGACTTTAAGAGAGGCTCTTACTCTACCCTTGGCATCACTTACAAATTCTAACCACAATACCCATTTAACTAAAACGAAAACAAATGAAAAAATTACAACAGCTCGCTCTCCTTTTTGCAGTGATGTTCGTTGGCTACGCCTGCGGGGATGATGACAACGGTGGCGAGACCACTCCAAAAGAACAATTCACCGTAACAGAAGCGAACGGTGTAGCTACAATTGAAGGCTCAACAGATGAGAACGTAACCTTCTCCTCAAATAAGAAATATCTGCTGAAAGGCTTTGTCTACGTAAAAGCTGGGGCCACGCTTACCATTCAGCCTGGTACGGTGATCAAAGGGGACAAAGTATCAATGGGAACGTTGATCATTGAACGCGGTGCCAAAATAATGGCTCAGGGTACAGCGCAGAACCCAATTGTCTTTACCTCCAACCAAGCTAAGGGAAACCGCAACCCCGGTGACTGGGGCGGCATCATCATCTTAGGAGCAGCACCCATTAACCTGCCAAGTGAGAAGGCAAAAATTGAAGGCGGTGTGAACCGTCCTTATGGTGGCACTAACGCCGCTGACAACTCTGGCGTGCTGAGCTATGTGCGCATTGAGTTCCCTGGTATTGCTTTCCAACCAGACAATGAGATTAACGGCCTGACCCTTGGAGGGGTAGGCAACGGCACACAAATTGACCACATCCAGGTCTCTTTCTGCGGTGATGACTCTTATGAGATGTTTGGAGGTACCGTAAACGCGAAATACCTGATTGCTTATAAGACGGTAGATGATATGTTTGACACAGACAATGGCTACTCTGGAAACATGCAGTACCTGTTAGGTATCTCTGACCCAGCTTCAGCAGATGCCTCTGGCTCTAACGGCTTTGAGTCTGATGGAGACGCAGACGGCACAGACAACACCCCAAAAACCTCTGCCGTGTTTTCTAATGTAAGCTTGTTTGGCCCACTGGCCACGGCCAACACCACTGTAAATACCAACTTCAAGAGAGCAATGCACATTAGAAGAAACAGCAACATCTCTGTTTATAATTCTCTCTTTGCAGGCTGGCCGGTTGGTCTCTTATTAGACGGCACCAAAACGCAGGCAAATGCAACCGCCGGCACCCTCAAAATCCAAAATACAGTTATCTCAGGAGTACCAGCCGGCAAAGCACTGACAGTTGAGTCAGGTGGAACCTATGACGTAGCCACCTGGTTTAACGCAACTGCCAAAGCAAATCAAGTTATTGCAGACAACGCTACCTTGGGCATCTCAGGTTCTTTCAACCAGACAACCCGTCCTAATTTCTCAATTGGTACGCAACTGCAGACAGGCGCTTCCTTCACAGGCATGCCAAGCTTCTTTACTACTACGGGCACATACATTGGCGCCTTCGCAAGCGGTCAGGACTGGACAGCCGGATGGGCCAACTTTGACCCTAAAAACACTGACTACTAATCTGTCTAAAGAAAAGGTTGGCCATCAATATGGGTGAGAAATAAAGATGACCAATCACTTTGCCCATGACTTAGTCTCTCATGGGCAGGGGGCCCGCCAGCAATGGCGGGCTTTTTCATTTTCCTGTTACCACCACCAGAGGGAACCCTATAACCAGCTTAAAAGAGTTTCTGTTTTGGGGCTGTTTTCAGAAAAACAGCCCCAAAACAGAAAAACCCTGCTACTGTTCCTGTCCATGGCAGTATGGGGCTCTATTTTGCAACCTCCCTCACATGGCAAATCCTGTAAAACACAAAGGGCACCCATACGGGTGCCCTAAGGTTCATCCAAACTATAAACTCATTATTGCATTACTGCCTCTTGTTTCTGGGTAGCCATCTTGAACTCAAGATATGCCGCCTTTTGATCAACCCTTAGCAACTTTAACAGACTGTCTTCAAACCTGATGTCAATGTCTGCCACGTACAAGGCCAAATCATCACTGGCTACCACTGCTTCTGCCTCTCTCAACTCCATTTCCCGCACCTTCTCCAGATTCTTGATCCTGATGAACTGCATCTCTGTCAACTTTAGCGAGTTGAAAAACTGCTGCGACAGGATAGTGGTATTCCCTTTTGCCCCCGGACGATCCTTTGCCATAGAGGTGCCGGCAACAGAAAGTGTCAAGAGGAGAGCAAGGGTAAAGTTTTTCATGATTCAGATAGTTCTTGCGGGGTTTGTGATTCAAAGGTAGACGGAAGTGTGATCCTGTACAGAAACTTTAGACCAGCCCCGGTTTCTACAGGTTAAAGGCTTAAAAACGGCAGTCTAATAATTTACAGCGCCACCAAACAGGTCAAAGTCACGGTGAATAGATTTTCTGTTTTGGGGCTGTTTTGGCCAAAACAGCCCCAAAACAGAAAAGACAGCCCAAAGGCTGTCTTTTCTGTTTATAAAGGAAGGTGTCTTAACTAATGGGCACCTTGCGGAGCACGGCTTCTACAAAGTCTTTGGTCTTCACGTTGTCGGCTTCGGCCTCATAGTTGAGAATCACGCGGTGGCTCAACACATCTGAGGCAATCTCTTTAATGTCTTCTGGCAGCACGTAGTCCCGCTCATCAAAGAAAGCGACGGCTTTGGCGGCCAGGTTCAGGGCAATGCTCGCCCGCGGCGAAACCCCAAACTGGAGGTATTGGGCAAAATCAGTCAAATCATAATCTGCCGGCTTACGGGTGGCAAACACCAGCTCAATAATATACCGCTCCAGGGTCTCTGAAATCTGCACCTGGTTGATTTCGTTTCTGATGTCAAAGATGTCCTGCTTGGTGAGAATGGTGTTGACCGTGCTGGTGTATGACAGGTTAGACATGCGGCGCATAACCTCCAGTTCATCTGCCTTAGACAAATAATCAACGTAGACTTTCATCATGAAGCGGTCCACCTGCGCCTCCGGCAGCGGGTAGGTCCCCTCGTGCTCCACGGGGTTTTGGGTGGCCAGCACCAGAAAGGGCAGGTCCAGCCGGTAGGTCTTCTCGCCTATGGTCACCTGCTTCTCCTGCATGGCCTCCAGCAGCGCGCTCTGCACCTTGGCGGGGGAGCGGTTCACCTCATCTGCCAGCACCAGATTGGCGAAGATGGGGCCTTTCTTTACCTCAAAGGCGCTGGAGCTTTGGTTATAGATCATGGTGCCCACCAAATCTGAGGGCAATAAGTCTGGCGTAAACTGAATGCGCTGAAAATCAAGGTGCAGTACTTTGGCGAGCGTATTAATAGTTAAGGTTTTGGCCAAACCTGGCACCCCTTCCAGCAGAATATGCCCGTTGGTAAACAAGCCAATGAGCAGGCGGTTCACCATATACTGCTGCCCTACCACCACCTTGCCCATCTCTCTGAACACCTGCTTGATCTTAAGCTGGTGCTCCCGAATTCTCTCCTGGTATGTAAGTTCGTCGGTCTGCATTTCAAAAAGTTAAAAAGCTAAGGTAGGAAATCTGGGGCACATAGAGCAAACCTACCCCTTATATTAGGAAGCGTCCGGTGTTTCAAAAATTTCTGCCCCGCGCCTTTGCCTCCCCCTACCACTCTGTTTTACCCGTTCTGTTTTAGGGCTGTTTTCGTGAAAACAGCCCTAAAACAGAAGCGTTCGCCCTCGCATTGACAAACGTCTAGTTTGCAAACGCAGTTCTTGTAGAATCAGGCACACCCAACCAAACACCGCGCTCCTTCCAGAGAAAGACACCTGCCTCTTTTCTTTGCCCAATCACTTTCACCTGCATACTGGCCAGCGGCACTACTAGAATATCTATATATAGAATGAACCATATAGATATATGATACTTTCCGCAAACTCCTCAAAGATTTAACGCAGAAAGGCACAATACCCATTTGATTATAGTACTCTTCTGAGGGGTTTATTTACTCACCGTCCAAAACCGAGTGTTCATCGGGTAGTCCCTTGGCTCTGCCTAAACCAGTTTCTGTTCATCGTGACCAGCCTTGGTTTGACCGAAAACCAACCAGCTGCCACAAACTAAATGTTCAATTTTGCCCTGTCTAGGGAAACTGAAAGGTGCCTTTACCGGCCATTCTGGAAGTTGAATTGTGCGGCAGCCTTCGCCAAAGGCAGAACAGAAATCTTTAATCACAAGAAGTATATGGCACACTATCTCCGTTTACTCGTTTTCGCTTTGCTCCTGTTGCCTTTCACCATGTACGGTGAAGGCTCAAAGCAACTTACCCCAAACAAGTCAACCGCAACGCTCACCAGCACGCTGAACGACAAAGCGGGCTATTTGGCCCATGATGCCAACTTCCCCAGCGCCACTGGGGTGGCCATTACTTCCCTTAGCTTTTTAAAGCCCTACGGGTTTACCAGAAACGGCTCTGCGTATTCAGATGACCACCGGCTTACCATTAGAGTAAAAGCCGGTGAATACCTGTTATACGGGGTACACCGCACCATTCATGACCAAACCACTGCCAACCAGGCAGACCTGGTGCTTACCGTGAGGCGCCCGTCTGCCACAGACCCGGCAGGGATCATTGTGCAGCAGACCACCTTGACCCGCAACCAGAATTCTACCCGGCACATGCTGCTCAACACCAACCAGGCGGGTGTGATTGATGATGCCTCGCAGTCATCTATTGGCCCGTCTTATACATGGAGCGGGGTAGCCCGCAACACTGGGGGCTACCAGCCGCTCATCATCACGAACAATACCGGCGCAGACCAGGACTACTGGGTGGAGTTCACCCAGGTAGGTGAATCCAGCTGGACCGATGATGGCCGCCGGTTCTCTGTGTATGACTTCTGGGATTTCACCGTCATTGACGGAACGGGTGTGGAGCGCCAGGGCCGCATGCGCAGTAAGCTGTGGTCGTTCTCTGCGGGCGGCACCAGCAATGTGTTCTCCAAAGATTTCAACATGTTCCCCCTGATCCCGAGCGCTGACCAGCCGGGCAAGTTCTTTGTAAAGAAAATTGAATTGGCAGGCATTGCCCCACAGAACTTCTTCCGGTTTGTGACCAACAGCTTTGGCTCTACCACAGCCGCCGGCAGTACCTATACAGCGCGAAGGAAATCACAGCTCAGCCAGACAGACTACCCAGAATACGCCAACTTCGTAACCAACCCAGATCCCAGCATCTGGCCCAGTGCTGACGCCCCCACCTTTACCGTAGGCATCTCCTCCAGCTGCAACACCGCAACGGGAGGCGGCAAGTCTGTTTTTAACCTGAACACCACTGAAAGCAGCACTTTTGTGGTCTTGATCAACCTGAACGGCGTTGACGGCTACCAAGCCGGTACTGCTGACGTGCTTTTAGAGTCAACCGGGGCCAAGGGTGCCCGCACCGTAGAATGGAACGGCCTCAACGGCCTGGGCCAGGTGGTAGCCAGAAACACCACCCTTAATTACTTCTTCCGGAACAACAGTGCGGCCGTGCATTTCCCGGTGTGGGATGCTGAGGCCAACGCAGACGGTTTCAGGGTAGAAGACGTGAGACCGGTTGCGGGTTCTAACTACAATGCCCTCCTGTTCTGGGATGACTCCAACCTGCCTACTACTTCTTTTCCGGCCCCGCAGACAGAACTCTTTGGGGTGGTATCTACCGCTGGTGTGCACCGCTGGGGATCTGCCTCTACCACGGCCGGGGATTTAAAAACCGTTAACACCTGGACGTACGGGTATACCGCCTCTACCACTCAGTCTGCCACGTTCAACTATGACTGCAGCGCAGATGTAGCGGTAACCAACACCGCCGCCACTGCGCCGTACACTATTGGCAAGTCTTTCACCTACACCGTTACGGTGACGAACAACGGCCCTATTGCCGCCAGCAACGTGCAGGTAACAGACAAGTTGGACGCAACCAAATTAGAGTTTGTAAGCTCTTCAGACGCAACCAACTACTCCCCTAGCACCGGTGTCTGGAATGTGGGTTCCCTGGCCATAGGAGCCTCCAAGACCTTAACCATCACTGCCAAACCGTTGGTATTGGGCACCATTTCTGCCACTGCCACCCAGACACACACTGAGCCTGACAACGTGGCCTCTAACAACAGCGCCACCGCCACCATTACCGTGCAGGCCGCCGCTGACATTGAGGTAAAGAATGTAAGTGACAAAACCGCTTATAACAACGGGGAATTGGTCACCTATACCGTGACGGCTAAGAACTTGGGCCCTAATACGGCAACAGGGGTGGTGGTTACAGATAAACTGCCCGCTGGCTTAACGTTAGAAGGCGCCGCTCCTGCAGGCTATGATGCCGCCACCGGTGCCTGGACCGTAGGGTCGCTGGCCCTGAATGAGACTAAAACGCTAACCCTGGTGGCGAGAACCCTTACCTCAGGCTCCATCACCACTACGGCCAGTTTAGGCAGCCGTACCGGGTTTGAATTAGATGAGAACAGCAACAATAATACTGCCTCTACCACTATCACAGTAGCCCCTTCTGCAGATGTGGCCGTGACCAGCACTGTGTCGGTCAGCAACCCCGGCCAGAATGAAGAGGTCATGTTTACCATTAAAGTACTTAATAACGGCCCTAATAACGCCTCCACTGTTTCGGTTGCCAATCAGATTCCGGCTGGCTTGACCATCACGAGTGCCAGTGCCAGTTTAGGCACGTTCAACGCCTCTACGGGTGTCTGGACAGTAGGAACCGTGGCTACCGGCGCTACCCAGACCTTGACCGTGTATGCTAAAGCCGCCAATACCGGCACTTATACCCTGTCTTCTACCCAGACCCATGCTGAGTTTGACAACCAGAGCAGCAACAATACCGCCTCCAGCACCATCACGGTAAAAGCAACCGCAGATGTGGCCGTGACCAATACTGTTACACCCTCTGCTGGCAGCACCTACGCCAATGGCGAAACGGTCACCTATACCGTGCAGGTAACCAACAATGGGCCTAGTGCCGCTACCAATGTGGTGGTAACAGACAATTTACCCGCTTCATTGACCTACAACAGCAGGACTATTTCTACTGGTACCAGCACCTTTGACGCCACCACCGGAAACCTTACCTGGAATGTAGGCACCTTGGCCAGCGGCGCAACCGCCACCATGACCATTTCCGCCACCATCAACCAGAGCGCCGTTATCACCACCACCGCAACGCAGACCCATACAGAGTATGACAATGTAAGTTCAAACAACAGCGCCTCAAACAGTATCAGATCTGGTAGCGGTGTGGTCACCGCAGACATTGCCGTTGCCGTATCTACGCCTAAGACTGACTATTATACCAAAGAGCCCATCCCTTTTAAGATTGTAGTTTCTAACGCGGGTCCAGACGCAGCCACCAATGTGACCATTGCCGCGGCGCTTCCGGCAGGGTTTACCTTTACCGGCACCAGTGGCACCGTAGGCACTTACACCAACGGCGTGTGGGAGATCCCCTCTCTGGCGGCCGGCACCACTGCTGAACTGATTGTAACCGGAACCCCTAATGTGGATGCCTCTGTGACCGGAGACAAAACCTATACCTTTACCGCTAGCCGCACCGGCACACCGGCTCAAACAGACAATGTCAGCTCTAACAACTCCGCCTCTACCGCTGTTGTTGTGCGCAAAACGGCTGAGGTGTCAACCTTTCTCACGGTGACCAGCAATGATCCCTCTGGTAATTATTACCACAACCTAACAGAAGCTACTTTCCGGATGACCGTCACTAACAACGGCCCAGATGTGGCAACTGATTTACAAGGCATGGATACCCGTACCGGCACCATCACCTTTATCCCCTCCAGCTTATTTGTTCCAGCCGGCACCACCTACTCCATGGCCACTGGTATGTGGCATGTGGGAACATTGGCTGTAGGAGAATCTAAAACACTGGAGCTAAAGGGGATTCCAAACGCTAATGGCCGTTTGTTTCTAGGGGGCGGCATTACAAACCAAACCCATTATGACCCCATCACTGAAAACAACCGGGCAGTGGCACTGCTGAACGTATTGCCAGTGGCCGAGCTAGCGGTCACCAACACGGCTGCGTCTCCTACCTTCTACAATGGCCAGGAAACCAGCTTCACCGTGAAAGTTCAGAACAACGGCCCAGACGCGGCTACAGGGGTGGTGATTGAAGACAAACTACCGGCTGGTTTAACCTTTGTGAGCGCAACAGCCAGCTCTGGCAGTTATGACGCCACCACTGGCCGCTGGACCCTAGGTTCTGACCTTCTGCCAGGCGCTGCGAATGCCCAAACGTTGGTGATCACGGTTAAACCACAAATGGCCACCGCTTATTCTACCACTGCTGCCGTAGTGGCCTCTAACCAATATGACAATATAGCCTCTAATAACAGCCAGACGGCGAGCATTCAAGGATCTGCCACGGCAGACATTGCCCTCAGCAGCAATGTAGCAAGCGGCCCCTACTATGTAGGCGGCCAGTATCTGGTCTCTATTACGGCATCCAACCTGGGTCCAGACCCGGCCACCGGCGTAGTACTGGCAGCTGGGGTTGCCCCCGGCCTGAAGCTGGTACCTGGCAGCTCAGTTACGCCAGCCGGCACCAGCATTGATATCGCCACAGGCCTCTGGATCATTGGAAACATGGGGGTGAACGAGTCAAAAACCATTACCTTGCTGGTAGAGCCCACCACCATTGGCGTCTTGAACAGCTTAGGCTACAAATACACCGCAAACGAATTTGACCCCAACGGCGGAAACACTCAGAATGGCAACAACAGCACAGTTGTGCACATTACCTCTGTTGACCGTGAAGCAACCTATACATCCTTGTTTACCAGCAAGCATATGTTTGCCCTTAAGTCTGGTGACCATATTGCTGAAGCCAGTGACCCAGACGGGGTAATCCTGAATGCAAGGGTTATCAATGGTGCTTTACCGGCCGGCTTGCGTTTTGGCACCAATGGTGAGCTTGAAGTTGATAAGAGATTTGCATTGGTACCGGGTACGTATACCCTTACCATTGAAACATCTGATGCCGTTGGCGGTGTCTCAGAAAGCACTGTTACTTTCACTATCTCTAATGACTGGGATAACGATGGGGTTCCAGATGCCCAGGACTTAGATGCCAACAATGATGGGGTCTTCAACCCTCGTCTTGACAGTGCCACGTCCCCATTAGGCGACGCAGACAATGACGGCATTCCTAATTTTCTGGACATTGATTTCGTGCACCCTGTCTTTGGGGTTTTCCAGGACAAGAACAATGATGAAGCCAATGATGCATTTGACTTAGACCTGGATGGCCTCATCAACGAGTTTGACATTGACATTGACGGAGACGGCATACCCAATGCCGTAGAGGCCAATAGAGGCATTGTTCCCTCCAGCACTCTCTATGATGCTGCTGCCGGAATCTTTAAAGGAGCAGTGAGTGCCAACGGGATTCCTGTTACCGCCCAAACAGCCAACAATAGCGGAGTGTCTATCCTGCCTAACCCAGACTCAGACGCAGACGGCCAGCAGGATTATGAAGACCTGGATGCTGACAATGACGGCATCTCAGACAACTTGGAGGCACAGGCCACAGCCCGCTATGTTTTCCGCTCAGGTTCTGACAGTGACTTTGACGGCCTTAATGATGCGTATGACCCTACTACTGGCGGCATTGCCATTGTGCCCATAGACACAGACAAAGACAAAACGCCAGATTACCTTGACAGAGACAGTGACAATGATTTGTCAGAAGACTATGTAGAGGCGTTTGATGACAACGGAAACGGCATGTCTCTTGATGATCTCAAGGCCCGCGCCACTCTGTTTGAGGAGCTGAATGGCAAAGGCTGGTACGTGAATTCAGACATGGGCACTGGCACAGTACCCAACTGGCTGAAACTGAAAGACGGCTACCCAGCCTTCTTAAACAAGTCCTCCAGCTACTACCATGACTCAGATCATGACGGATTAGTTGACTTGTTTGACACAGACAACGGCGGCCATACCGTTTCCATGCAGACCGGCTCAGACAATGAGTACGCTTTCCGTTCCTCAAGTGCCACCACCGTGCTGCCGGTCACGCTGGTGAGCTTTGAAGCGAAGTCTCAGGCGCAGGGCGTGCTGCTGAGCTGGGTAACCGCTTCTGAAAAAGAAAATGACTACTTCCTGGTGGAGCGCAGCGCAGACGGCAGGAACTTCAGCACCGTGGGCAAGGTGGCCGGCAACGGCACCACCAACCAGAAGATGAGCTACAGCCTGCTTGACAAGAGCGCCTTCACCGGCACCGCCTACTACCGCCTCAAGCAGGTAGACTATGACGGCAAGTATGAGTACAGCAAGGTCATCTCTGTGAAGGCTACCGCCGTGCCCGTGGCCCAGGTGAAGGTGAGCTTCTACCCCAACCCCACCAGTGACGTGGTAAACCTGGACCTGACGGCAGTAACCGCCGCCAGGGTAACCATAACGGTTCACGCGCTAGACGGAAGACTGGTAGAAACCCAGGAGGTGCCAGGGGCCTCAGTTCAGAAACTTGATCTCTCCAAGGTAGCAGTGGGCACCTACCTTATAAAAGTAAGAAGCGCTGCCACAGACACTACCTTAAAGGTGATAAAACGCTAAACGCTTGTTTATAAATTGATTTTACAAGTGAAAACGGGGAGCGAAAGGTTTTTCTACAGCATTCATTGAGCAGCAGAGCACCGCATGGTGCGAGGCAACCGGGAGGTCAGGTTCTTTTGCCCCCGTTTGCAGCGCAAAAGTCAGATTTTAAACACGCGTTAAGCGAGCACACACCCAATAAAAAAGCAGGCCTTTTCTGAGGCCTGCTTTTTTATTTAAGAATATGGTTAGGAGGCGGCTCCGCCGAAAATGCAAGGGGATAACAGATTTCTGTTTTCGGCCTGTTTTCCGGAAAACAGGCCGAAAACAGAAATCCCTGACGTGCCACCCGCTTTTACTCTTCGTCTTCCAGGTAGTAGTCTCCTACGTGCCCTTCAGCAGACTCATCACTGAAACGGGTAATGTCTTTCATGAAGTTGTCATGGATCTCCTTTATCTTAGGGGAGACGGCGCTGTACTTCTTCAGGACCTTGGCAATGAGGCTGGCCTCCTCCAGGTAGAACATGTCATCAACGGCATCTGTGCCTTTGTCAATGTCTACCTTGAGCAACTCGGCCTGCAGGTCCATCATCTGGGCATCATCCTCACCGTACATGATCAGGGTACCGTGCAGCTTGCTCAGCATCTCGTTGAACAGCTCCCCCTCATACGGCAGGTTTACCTCCTCATCGTCATCTGGACCAAAACCGCCTTTCCCGTCTGCAAATTCATCTTCGTCATCATCAAAGGAGAACTCATCATCAAAATGGCTATTCTTGAAGTCATCCTCATCATAGCCGTATTCGTCATCATAGTTGCCGCGTGGTGCCATCTTTGTACTGTTTTAGTCGCTGTTAAATAAGTGTTAGGACCCTGCCGTTGGCGGTCTCCTTTTTACGAAGCCACCCCCCAAAATGGCGGTCAATTTCCGTGAAAACTTTTATTTGTTTTTCCCGTTTTCGGGCTGTTTTCGCAAAAATAGCCTAAAAACGAAATTCCCCTACTCTTGCCCAAAAACTTTCCCTGCCCCCTCTGCCGCGCCTGCTGAGAAGTTTACCGCCCTTTCTCCCCCAACCCGCGTATTGTCACTATCTTACCCTCTTGACACGGACCTACCATGACGTACCAGACGGACCTCTCTACTTTACTTAACCGGCAGAAAGCTTTCTTTCATGCGGGCCATACGCGCACCTATGCCTTTAGAAGCCAGATGCTGCAACGGCTGCAGCAGGCCATTATTGAGGAGGAGCAGGCCATCACTTCGGCCCTGGCCGAAGATTTTGGCAAGCCTGCCTTTGAGACCTACGCCACCGAGATGGCCATACTGCTAGCTGAAATCAGGTTCACCCGGAAACACCTCAAAAACTGGATGGCGCCCCGCCGCGTTCCCTCCAGTTTCCTGAACTACCCCTCCAAAGACTTTATTTACCCGGAGCCGTATGGGGTGGCGTTGATCATTGGGGCGTGGAACTACCCGTTTCAACTCACGCTGGCTCCGGTGATTGGCGCCATTGCCGCCGGCTGCTGCGCCATTCTGAAACCGTCTGAGCTTACCCCGGCCACCAGCGCCGTAACAGCCAAACTGCTGCGCACGTATTTCCCAGATGACTACCTCACTGTGGTGGAAGGCGGGGCAGACACAAGCCAGCAGCTCCTGCACCTGCCGTTTGACAAAATCTTCTTCACGGGCAGCGTGCCTGTAGGCAAGGTTGTGGCCCAGGCCGCCGCCCAGCAGCTCATCCCGGTCACGCTGGAGTTGGGCGGCAAAAGCCCCTGTCTGGTAGATGAGACCGCTGACCTGAAGGTAACGGCCAGGCGCATTGCCTGGGGCAAGTTCATCAATGCCGGGCAAACCTGTGTGGCCCCAGATTATCTGCTGGTGCACAAAAGCATTGAGCAACCGCTGCTGGAAGAACTGAAAACCGCCCTCACCCATTTTTACGGCACCTCTCCCAAACAAAGCCCAGACTACGCCCGCATTGTCAATGACCGGCATTTCCAGCGGCTCAGCCAGCTTCTGCTGGGCGGCACAGTGTTCGCGGGCGGCGAAACAGACGCAGACGAACGGTACATAGCCCCCACCCTGCTCACCAACGTTTCCTGGCAGGATGCCGTGATGCAGGAAGAGATCTTTGGCCCCCTGCTGCCGGTGCTTACGTACAACACGCTGTCAGAAGCCGTTCAGCAGGTAAATGCGCAGCCCAAGCCGCTGGCCCTTTATTTTTTCTCCAGAGACAAAAAGGCGCAGGAGCAGGTGCTGGCGCAAACGTCGTCGGGCGGGGCTTGTATCAATGAAACCGTGTCGCATCTGGCCAACCCGCACCTGCCCTTTGGCGGCGTGGGCCCCAGCGGCCAGGGCAACTACCACGGCAAGTACAGCTTTGACGCGTTCTCCCACCAGAAAAGTGTGTTAAAAAAACCGTTCTGGCCAGACCTGCCGCTGCGGTACCCGCCGTACCTGAAGAAGCTGGGCTGGATGAAGAAGGTGTTCAAGTGGATTTAACTTCTTGCCCCAGAAGACAAAAGCCTTCTATGTATTCCAGCCACAGCCCTAAGAGCCTATGAAAATTTGGTTTAACAGCCGGCGAAGATCACCGCATTCGTTTCTGGCGCAGCACTTATTGGACAGCATGGCAGCGCTGTTGGGCAAATAGGCAAAGCCCGGTTCTTGCGAGGCTGGTTTACAGCATAAAAGCAAAATTTAGACCTCACAAGGCCTGTCTCAGCAAACTAGAATCTATCTGTCTCCATCATTTCTAAAGCAGAAGCAGCACAGCTTTAAAAATATTTATTTTTATTTAATTATATTTCCTCTTATTCTTACCAAACAATTGAACACAGTGGAACAAGACTGGGCATGCCCCTACTTTTAAACTAAAAATCACAGGCATGGCACACCCAAAAATGACCTAACGGCAGAAGCTATTTCCTAAATTAAATCTTGAAGACTCTGTTCTGTTTTCGGCCTGTTTTCAGGAAAACAGGCCGAAAACAGAGAAAAATCTCTACCCGTGCAGAACCGTACACCTTCATCAGGCATTTACGAGACAGCCTCCCTGGCTCTCCCTTGCAGAAGCCAAGCAATGAATAGCTATACCCGCCACTCCTCTAACTGTAATCCGCAAAACCGGCTTCACATTAACCGCATTGCCCTTGCCAACTACGCACCAGGGCTTGCATACCCAAAAACGCCACCACCCCTTCATTTCCCCACCCAGGCGACTCCCTGTGCTCTGCATTTTTTTAACCAACCATAACATGACAAAAACCGCACAAGCTTTTTTCAGGAAACATTTATCCCTTGCTTTCTATTTCTGCATGAGCCTTGTTGCCTGCAAATCTACTCAGGTAGAAAAGGCAGCTGATGAAAATTCTTTCCAGATTGTAGTGTTGCCAGACACCCAATATTATACCGCCCTCAAGCATGGCGGCACCATGGAAATGTTTGAGGAACAGATCAAGTGGATCAAACAAAATCAAGCCGCCGAGAAAATTGCGTATGTGGCCCACGTAGGCGATATAGTAGACCACGGCAGGGCCAAACCCGAGGAGTGGGACCGCGCCCGCAAGGTTCTCTACCAACTGGAAGCACCCACCAAGGGCCTCCCCTATGGTATTCCTTACGGGGTGGCAGTAGGCAACCACGACCAGACTCCCAACGGAAACCCCACCGACAGCAGCACCCGGGTAGGTTTTGAACAATTCTTTGGGCGCAAACATTTTGAGCCCCGCCCTTATTACGGTGGCGCCCACGGCTCTTCAGACAGTAATGACAACCATTATGATTTATTTTCGACCGGCGGCTTGGATTTTCTGGTGCTCTACCTGGAATACAATGAACCCGGAGACAGTGAATACAACGCTGCGCTGGAAAAGGAGGTGCATGACTGGGCCGAAAGCATTTTAACCAAACATGCCAAACGCAAAGCCATCATTGTGAGCCATAGCATCCTGGCCCGCCCTGCCGGCAGCAAGAGCAATGAGGTTGCCGGCACGGGCAACAACAGCACCCCCAGCAAGTTTACCCCGCAAGGGAAGAGCATTTACGAGCGGTTCAAGAAGTTTCCCAACGTTTTCATGATGCTTTCCGGCCACCGCTCCGGAGAAGGCCTGCGCCGCGACGAGTTCAACGGCAACGTCATAAAGTCTTTCTTAGCAGATTACCAGTCCAGGACCAGTGAACCAGGCAAGCGCAACGGCGGAAACGGCCTCATGCGCCTAATGAAATTTGACCTGAAAGCACAAACTATTAGCGTGCGCACCATGGCCCCCCGGGCCAACGGCAACCATCTGTGGGAGGAAGACGAGGACAGCCAATTCACCGTGCCTCTGTTTAAATAACTCAAGTTGAAATTTATTAAAGTTGCCATCACAAGAGGGGAATCATCTGCAAAAGCGGCAGGAAAATGCCCTTCTCTGAAAGGGCAGGGCGGTTATCACAGCAGGGCAGCAAGCATCAGAACTTGGGTTAAACAGCAATCTTCCACAGCAACCTCTTTGCGTTTTTGGGCTGTTTTTTCAAAAACAGCCCAAAAACGCAAAGAGGGCTCTATTACCCAACAATAGCAACGCCCTATGCTCTCTCAAAGAAGACATAGGGCGTTCAGGCAGCAGATCAGCCTTCTACTTGGCTATAATTACTTTAATCCCCCGCTCTTCCAGCTGCTCCACCATGCCGGGCTGCACCCCGCTGTCTGTTACCACGTACTGCACCTGCTCCAGATGACACACACGGCCCAACCCCCTGCGTCCGAACTTGCTGCTATCAGCCAGGACTGCAATTACCTGCGCAGACTCTATCATTTTCTGATTCAGGCTTGTCTCAGCCAGGTTGGTAATGGAAAACCCGAAGTCAAGGTCAATCCCATCTACCCCCAAAAACAGGGTGCCACAGGCAATATCCTCCAACACTCCTTCGGCGTAGGCTCCCGCCACAGAAGAGGAATTAGGCCTGATTACTCCGCCTAGTTGCAACACTTCCACATTAGGCCGGGCACAGAGCTCCAGGGTCACCCGCACGGCAGGCGTAATCACTGTTAAGTGCTTGCTGGGGTAAAGGCAGCGCGCCAACTGGAAAACCGTAGTACCAGAACCAATAATAATAGAATCATGCTGCCCAATGAGCTCCAGCGCGGCTTTGGCAATCTTTTGCTTCTCCTCGGCCCGCATAAACTCTTTCTCGTTGATGGGTCGCTCTATGGTGTAGGGATTGGTGATGGAAGCGCCCCCCTGCGTCCTGAACAGCAGGCTTTTATCTTCCAGCAGCTTCAAGTCCTTCCTAATGGTTACCCCTGTCACCTTCATCAAATCACTCAACTCCTGAATACCCACTTTGCCGTTCTCCTGGAGCCGCTGCAATATCAATTGATGCCTTTCAGTAATATTCATTTTTCTTCTCTTAGATCATGCCCACCTTTTAACAAGGCATAGCTGTTTCTTTCATGTAAAGTTAAAAACGTTTTCAAATTATTAACTATTTGATAACTGAAAGTATGCTTAAAGCTTTTGTTCCTCCTACTACTTTTACCCCATCATAGTCTTGACACCAACGCAGAGACCATGCCTTTATTCTCTGTTAAAGCTCTTTATCAAGAAAAAACTGCAATCATGTTCATTTTTTATTACCCATTTTCTGCCGGCAACACCACGTATGATTTAACTCCTGTAAGTGCTTTATAAGGTTCCAGCATTTTAAATCACAACTTGCTTCGCTTTCTTTAACTTATATTTAATAAATTTTTGTTTAATAAAATTAAATTTTCTTTCTTTGAAACAAGACATCCATTTAAGGGGTCCATTTTACCAAATTCACAACACTTGCCACCCACAGCAGTCTTGGCACTGGGGGAAGTCAGGTGTTTGGCTGTGACACTCAGAGCGCCATTACCTCTTAACCCTTACCGGAACATTATAGAATTATGACGGCAGCCTCTGCACGACTGGGCTACACACGCCCTATTGCTGAACGAAAAACCTCTCTCACACATGTAAATTTCTAAAATGCATACCAGGCCCTTTTCCATTTCATAAACTCTTTCAACTATGTACAAAACTTTACTCAAGCTACCACCCCTGGCATTGGTGCTTTGGCTTTCCGGCTACATAGAACCGGCAAATGGCCAAACCCTGGCCAGCCAGCAACCACCCAGGCAAAGCCAACTGGCAAAGAAAACCCCTGACAGAACCATTACCGGAAAAATCACCTCCAGCTCCGGCGAGCCATTGCCTGGCGTTACTGTTCTGTTAAAAGGCACTTCTATTGCCACCGCCACCGGCACAGACGGCACATTCAGCCTCACCTTTCCCTCCAACCAGGGCACCCTCATCTTCTCCTACATTGGCTTTAAAACTCGTGAAATGAGTCTTCCGGAAACCAACACACTCACCATTGTGCTGGAAGAAGACTCCCAGACCTTGAATGAAGTGGTGGTAACAGCCCTGGGGATTCAAAGGGAAGAAAAAGCCCTGGGCTACTCAGCTACCACGGTGCAGGGCGAGCAACTGACAGAATCCCTGTCTAACAACTGGACAGACGCCTTATCTGGCAAAGTAGCCGGGGTGAATTTAACCCGCTCCGGGTCGGGTCCTGCCGGCTCCAACGCCATCATTCTACGGGGAGAAAGCAACCTCACCGGAGAAAACGGAGCGTTGATTGTTGTTGACGGGGTAGTAATCAACAACGGAAGCGGCCGCATGACCGGCTCTGCCGGGGGCGACCAGCCTGTAGATTTCGGAAATGGCCTAAACGACATCAACCCGGAAGACATTGAAACCGTGACGGTGCTGAAAGGCCCCGGGGCGGCCGCGCTCTACGGCCAGAGAGGCGCCAACGGCGCGGTCGTGATCACCACCAAATCAGGCACTTCCCGCGTAAAAGGCATAGGCGTCACTATCAACTCCAACTCCTCTATTGAAACAATTTCACGGTGGCCAGACTGGCAATACGAGTACGGACAGGGACTGGACGGGCAGCAATACTACTCATGGGGCGCCACCGCAGACGGCCCTACCACCCGCTCCACCAGCTCTGCCTGGGGACCAAAGTTTGAAGGACAGAAATATTTCCAGTTTGACCCCATAACGCAGACCACCGGCAAAGAACGCACCCCGTGGGTAGCCTATCCTAACGCCGTTAAAGACTTTTTCCAGACTGGCAAAACGTTCACCAACACTGTCACCCTGGACGGCGGCAACCTCAATACTGCCGTCAGATTCTCCTACACCAACCTGCACAATGAATGGGTTATGCCCAATACGGGCTACAAGCGCAATACAGTTGCTCTATCAGCCAGCCACAGAGTGAATGAGAAACTGCAGATTGCTACCAAGATCAACTACACCAACAAGTCTACAGACAACCTGCCCGCCATTGGCTACAACAACCAAACTGTCATGTACTGGACCAGCTATTGGGTTCCCAACGGAGACCTTAACTGGCTCAAAAACTACTGGAAGAACAACCGTGCAGGAATAGAGCAGAACTACCCCTTCAGCAGCTTGCCAGACAACCCGTACCTTATCTCCTATGAAATGCTCAATGGGCAAAACCGCAACGGGGTTACCGGTAATATCAACGCTACCTATAACTTCACCAAAGAACTGAGCCTGATGGTGCGCACAGCCATTGACTTTGCCCATGACAAAAGAACCCAACAAAGGCCCTTTGATACTGAGCGCTTCAAACTAGGGCGCTTTGTCTCACAGAACATTTATTCCCAAGAGTCTAACAGTGATTTCCTCCTCAAATACAACAAGATCCTTAATAGCAAGATTGACTTCTCAGTTTCTGCGGGGGGCAGCCACCTAGCTAATGAATATATGAGTGACGAAATACGGGCGGAGAACTTAATCTACCCGCAAATCTTCAAACTTGCCAACAGCAGAGACCTCCCTGTGGCCATCCCCTACCGCAGCAGCTTTGTGATCAACAGCCTCTACGGCTTGGCCACCTTTGGTTTTAATGATTACCTGTTTTTGGACGTAACCGCCCGCAATGACTGGAACAGCGTGCTGGCCACCACCACTTCCACCAGAAACGTCTCCTTCTTTTATCCATCTGTGAACGTTAGCGCCATTGTTTCTGAAATGCTGCGCTTCCCTTCTGCTATCTCTTACATGAAAGTGAGAGGTTCATTTGCCGGGGTAGGCAGCGGCCGGAATACGCCATATCAGACGTTTATTGGCTATAACCCTGTTACCGGCTTCCCGGGCGCGTTAGCCAACCAGACCACGCTGGCTAATGAAAATCTTAAACCTCTCTACACTACCAGTTACGAGGCCGGCCTTGAAATGCGCTTCCTTAAAAACCGACTTGGTTTCAACCTGACCATGTACAGTGGCAGCACCAAAGATCAGATTCTCACCGCAGGACTTGACCGCTCCACCGGTTTAAATGCCGCCGTGATCAATGCAGGCGAAGTGCGCAACCAGGGTATTGAGATTGAAGCCAACGCCACTCTGCTTAAAAGCAAGAAAGGCTTAAACTGGAAAGCGTTCTCCACGTTCTCTGCCAACCGCAACAAAGTACTTTCCCTCACTGATGACCTGCCTTCACTGCAGCTGCAGACCGGCCAGCGGGGTGCTGTAGAAGCCAGGGTAGGCGGCAGAATGGATGCCATCTATGGCATTGGTTATCAACGGGCCCCAGACGGCCAGATCATCTACGAGAACGGCTATCCGCTGCAAACCCAGGAACCCATCTACCTGGGTCACACCAACCCCAACTGGAAGGCCAGCCTGGGCAACGAGTTTAGATACAAACAATTCCGGTTTAGCTTTCTGGTAGACGGGCAGGTAGGCGGCTCTGCCTATTCCATGACCAATGCCATCAACACAGAGTTAGGCAAAATTAAATCTACCCTGCCTGGCCGCGACAATGGCATTGTGGGCAAAGGCGTGATCGCAAACAGAGACGCAGAAGGCAATTTAGACGGCACCTACCGCCCCAATGACGTCATCACAGAGAACATCACCACCTATTATGTAGCCCATGCCGGCCGCGAGAATGTTGAAGGCAACACCTTCAGCACTGACTTTCTTAAACTACGTGAGGCCCGCATTGATTACACACTGCCGGCATCCCTATACAAGCGCATTGGCCTGGAGAAAGCCTCTATTGGCATCTACGGACGTGACCTGTACATCTGGAGCCCCTGGCCAATTTACGACCCTGAATTCGGCTCACTGGCCGGAGGGTCCATTGAAAAGGGCTTTGAGAACGCCCAGCTCCCTTCTACCAGAACAATTGGACTGAACATCACCATTGGCTTTTAATTTCACAAGACATGAAATTTAAGAAACCGTTTATATACGCCTTCTGCCTGCTTACGGCCGCCAGCCCAGCCTGCACAGATGACTTCATGGACCTGGCACAGAACCCCAACGCCAGCGAATTCGCGCTTCCGCAAACCCTGCTGGCACCCGCCATTACTGATGTCCTGAAAAAGAACATGAACCGGGCTCAGCGCATCAACAATGAGCTCATGCAGGACCACATCAACATGGGAGACGTGGAAGGCAAAATTTTCAGGTATGACATCCGGAGCAGTGAGTCAACCTACATGTGGAACAACTGGTACATACAGCTGGCCAACTTTAAAGACGTCTATAAAGGCGGCGCCGAGAGAATCAGAATCACTGCCTCAGATTTGGCTGGCAATACCTATAAAGGCATTGGCTTGATCTGCCAGGTATGGGTTACCTCTCTCATCACGGACATGTATGGCGACGCCCCTTATTCAGAAGCCAGCTTGGGGAAAGACCGCCTATTCCTGCCCAAATTTGACACCCAGCGAGACATTTACGTTGACATGTTCCAGAAACTGGAGGAAGCGAATACCCTTTTAACCACTGCCCCCAATCTTCCGGCCGCTGAAACCAGCGCCGACCCCGTGTATGGCGGTGTAGCCGCCAACTGGCGAAAACTGGGCAACTCTATGTATCTCAGGCTGCTCCTGCGCCTCTCCAACAAAACATCTGAACCCATGGTCAATGACAAAACAGTTGTAGAGAAGTTTAAGGAGATAGCGGAAACCAGAGCGGCCACTTACCCCATCATGACTGCCAATACAGACGGCGCCCGAATCAACTGGACAGGCACCGCCCCTTATGACAACCCTTTCGCCACGTGGCGCCCCGCTGACTGGTACGCAGTAAAATACACCCAGTTCTTCATTAACAACCTGAAAGAGTGGTCAGACCCACGACTCCCCATCTGGGCCACTATCTCCAATGGTGAATTTGAAGGGATTCCAGGAGGCTACCCAATGAATATGAATGTCACTCCCAGGTCACAGCCTGTCACCACCCTCGCTTCAGACAACCGCTTAGGGAACATCATGACTTATGCTGAAACCCAATTCATTTTAGCCGAAGCCGCCACCCGCGGCTGGATCACCACCTCAGCCAAAACCTACTATGAGACCGGGATCACCAGCGGCATCACACAATGGAATGCTACCGTACCCACAGACTATCTGACCAAAGAAGAACTGGCTTGGGATGACGCACTGGCCCTGGAAGACAAACTGGAGAAAATTCACCTTCAGAAATACTATGCGCTGTTCTACACAGATTTCCAGCAGTGGTTTGAATACCGCCGCACCGGTCATCCTGTTCTGCCAGTGGGGCAAGGGCATGAAAATGGCGGCAAGATGCCGGCCCGCATGATCTACCCTATTGTGCTACAGTCTACAAACAAAAACAACCTGGATGCCGCCATTGCCAGCCAAGGCCCAGATGACATCAATACATTAGTATGGTGGCAACGGCCTTAAGCAAATCTAATTTACATCTTAGCGAGAACGTCACATGAAAAGAATATATCAGATCTTAGCAGCCTTGCTCGCACTGGGCACCTGGACCTCCTGCGAATATGAAAACTATGACGACCAGAAGGGCACCCTAAGCCCCGTCATTGCTATTCAGGACATTCGCAAGCTCTACCAGGGGCAAGACGTGGTCTTAACCCGGCAGAACATGAAGGAGGCCTACCAGGTAAGGGGCACCGTGATCTCAGATTACGCCAATGGCAATGTTACACCTGGCACGCTCGTGCTCCAAAGCTTTAAGAAAGGATTGACCAAGGGCATTACTTTGCACTTAGGCGATGCCGCCGCCAACTACTCCCTAGGTGATTCTATCTTAATTGAAAATTTAGAAAACGCTGTCCTGACCAAAGTCAACGGAGCATTGCAGCTCAAAGGAATCAATCCCGGCAGCATCACCAAGGTAGCCACCAACAGACCCGTAATACCTATCAACGTCACGGCCTATCTGCTGGACAGCCTCCCAGAGAATTACGAAGCCACTTTAGTGCGGGTGTACGCTGGCGCCATCAAACCCAATCCGGCGGCCACTGACACCTACACCGGCGTCAAGGATCTTACTGACGGCACAGACACCATTGAACTAAACACAGAAGCCTCGGCCACGTTTGCCACCACCAGGCTCCCGGCCAGCGCCACATTCACGGGCATTGCCATGCCCTATGCCGCCACCCCAGAGGAAGCACCCAAAACAAGGCTATGGCCCCGCAACCTGAACGACATAGTAGACGTGGGTGGCCCTGTCTATGAAGGCTTTCCCGAGACTTTTGAAGGCCCCACTAAAACCTCCTACACCTCCCCCGCCACCCTTGATCTGAAAACCGGAAAATGGCGTTTCACCCAGGCATTGCTAGGCCCTACCGCCGGCAGAGACCGGTTCAGCCTGCCGGGCCTGCAAGCGGTACGTTTCCAGCAGAATCTAAGCTCCTCGGCCTACTTGCAAATGGAATTTAATGTATTGAACGGAGCTTCTAAAGTTTCTTTCTCCTATGGCGCCTATTACACAGATGCCTCCAGTACCTTCCGTCTGGAGTATTCAACTGATGATGGCAAAACCTGGAAAGCCTATGGACCTAATATCACAGATGCCAACTCAGTAGCCAAAACCATCACCTACACCATGGACATTCAGGGCAAAGTTAGATTCAGGATTAACAAACTTGGCTTAGGAACAACCAATAACACGTCCATAAACAATGGAAGGTTAAGCGTAGATGATTTTGCTGTCTATGAGAAGATGTAGGCCACGCTAGTCTAGGCACATCTGTTTAAGCCTTTGCGTTTCTGGGCTGTTTTTTGAAAAACAGCCCAGAAACGCAAAGGCTTAACTTTTTGAGTGCTCTTCCATAGATCAAACCAACAAGGAACAAGCGTAGAAAACGTGAGGCTACCACCAAACCGCATACAGCTATGCAAGGCTCATCTGTTGATCAGTCACACAAAAACGCTACTTCCCCATGACACCACTTGCAATCTTAGATGCCTGATTATATTTTATGAATCTTTATCCATTTTTAAATTTGTTTAAAAAATTTAAATTTTCTTTATTTACAGAGCTATCTACTTTCATTTATGGCAAAACCGAAAGCAACTACTTAACACACCACCAACACCTGAACCTAACAAACAAATCCCCAAGCACCCATGGCCTCACTGCTTCCCCCTAACCGGCGACGATGGTTTATCATCCTGGTCATTTTCCTGGCCATTGTCTTCAATTACTTTGACCGCCAGATCCTCTCCATTCTCAAACCAGTTTTGAAAGAGGAGTTTAGCTTAGATGACTCTGGCTATGCAGTAGTCGTGAACATTTTCACGGTGTGCTATGCGCTTATGTACCCGGTCACGGGCTGGCTGGTAGACCGGTTTGGCGCTAAACTGACCATGTTCTTCGGGATCATAGGCTGGTCATTGGCGTGTTTGGGCGGCGGCATTTCCAAGAGTATTGGGCAGTTCACCTTCTTCAGGGGCATGTTGGGCATGGCCGAGCCCACCAACTTTCCGGCGCAGCTACGGGTCATCACCATCTGGTTTCCGGGCAAGATGCGGGCCACCGCCAACAGCCTCTGCGTGGCGGGCAGCTCCATTGGCGCCATTATTGCGCCGCCTTTGGTGGCCTGGCTGGCGCTAGCGTTCAACTGGCAGTTTGTGTTTCTGGTGGCCGGAGCGGTGGGGCTGGCCATTGCTGTGCTGTGGATTTTCATTTACCGCGAGCCACCCGCAGAAGTAGCCCGCGAGGCCGTAGGCACCGGCAACCCCGCAGACAGCACCGCCTTCACCTGGCGACAATTGTGGGGCACTCGCACCCTGTGGGGCATTTTGCTCATCAGGTTCATCAGCGACCCTGTGTGGTATTTCTGCCTTTTCTGGTTGCCGGGCTACCTGCAGGAAGAGTCTGGTCTGTCTCTGCAGCAGATGGGCATGTTTGGGTGGATTCCGTTTCTCGTAGCAGACCTGGGTGCTATCGCTACCTCGGCGTGGTCTGACCGTCTGGTAAAGAAGGGTAAACAACCGCTTATGGCCCGCAAGATCATGCTCACCAGCGTGGCCGTGCTGGCGCCGCTGTGCGTGCTCACCCCATACATCCCCAATCCCTTCGTCACTTTATTCATCTTCAGTATTGTAGGCATGGCCTGCCTCAGCTGGCTGTTCACCGTGAGCGTGGTGGTGGCAGAGGCCTTCCCGGTCAACAATGTGGCCAGCGTATTGGGCATTGCGGGCGGCTTTGGGGCGGCCGGCGCGGTGGTGTTCAACTACTTCGTGGGCCAGCTATTGGGCACCCTGGGCGCCGAGCGCATCTTCATTTCCATGGCGCTGCTGCACCCTTTGGCAGTACTGGTGCTCTGGACCATGGTGCGCCCTGAAAGACCCAAAGCCAAGGTATCTGTCGGCAGTGAACCAAGCCCTACCCACGCTCCTCAAGTAAATACTTCAGAATTAACGCTTAACGTGTAAGTACCATGAATGAGAATCTTTTAACAGTCAACGAACCCGCCAGAACCGTGCCCGTACGTCTGGAAACCGATGTATTGGTGGTAGGCGGAGGTCCGTCTGGCATCACCGCTGCCCTGGCTGCCGCCGAGGATGGCCTCAACGTAACCCTCATTGACAGCCGCAGTTTTCTGGGCGGTAACATGACTATTGGTTTGCCTATCCTGGGCTTCCTTGGCCAGAAAGGCAACCAGATCATCAAAGGCATTCCGCAGAAATTCATAGACCGCCTGGCCACCCAAGACGCCGCCAGCGAACACCGCCCCTGCCCCCTGCACATGAGCCTTACCTTGGTAGAACAGGAGGCCGTGAAAAATACCGCCCTGGACATGCTCACCGAAGCGGGCGTAAATGTACTGCTCTATGTGTTTTTTGCCGATGTGGTCATGGACGGAGACAAGCTGCGGGGCGTGGTGATTGAAAGTAAATCGGGCCGAGAGGCTATTCTAGCCAAGACCGTGATTGACTGCAGCGGCGACGCCGATGTGGCCTTCAAAGCCGGCGTACCCTGTGAGCAGGGCAATGAAACCGGCGGCGCCCAGCCTCCTACCCTCATGTTCTGCCTGGCCGGCGTAGACACCGATAAACTGCGCATGAGCATCGCCCAGGAACCCCGCACCTACCTCACAGACTTTATCCCGGCGGAGTATTTCGGGCAGAACCACCAGTTTATTGTGGTAGGCATGCGCAACCTCATGCAACAAGCCCGCGACGCCGGTTTTGACCTGCCCGTGGAAAGAACCATTCTGATCACGGGTTTGCGCAAGGGCGAAGTGTGGGTGAACATGACCCGCATCAACGGCGTGGACGGCACCAACCCGGCCAGCCTTTCGCATGGTGAAATTGAAGGACGCCGCCAGGTGATTGAGATCCAGAAATACCTTACCGCGTATGTACCGGGCTTTGAAAACGCTTACTTCGCCAAAATGGCACCGTTCCTGGGCATACGCGAAACCCGCCGCATTGTGGGCCAGTACGTCATGACCAAGGAAGACATCCTCAGCTGCGGCCGCTTTGAAGACGCCGTGGCCGTGGCCAGCTACCCCCTGGACATCCACCACCCGCAGGGCGGCGGCTGCACCCTGGAGTGGTGCGGTGATTGCTATGACATTCCGTACCGTTCACTGGTGCCACAGAAAGTAGAAAACCTGCTGGTAGCGGGCCGCTGCATCTCCACCACCCATGAAGCCATGTCGGCGATACGGGTGATGGCACCGTGCATGGCCATGGGCGAGGCTGCGGGCCGGGCTGCCAAGATTGCGGTGAGAGCGGGCGTGGCGCCGTCACAAATTGACGTGAAGCAACTGCAGGAAGAACTACTGGCTACGGGCGCCTACCTGAGGCCGGCCCCAGTGCAGGAAATGCAGGAAGCGTAATCAAAGCATTCTGTTTAGGGGCTATTTTTCTGAAAATAGCCCCTAAACAGAAAATATTACCGCAGGCAACGCCAGAAACCTAGGCTATCCTTCATTAAGGGAGACTGCGCTTCTTCACCAGCTTTCATTTCCTTCAAGGAGTACTTTTCCCATTACCTCACCTTGCGTTTTAGGCCTGTTTTAGGAAAAACAGGCCTAAAACGCAAAATACACAAGACTTTCCCCAGTAACAGCTTCTCACTTTATGACCTCCAGAAGAACCTTTTTGAAAGGCGCCAGCTTAGCCGCCCTCGCCCCTTGGTTGAGCCAATTGAGCTGGGCATTGGCACCCGCAGTAGAAAAGAAGAGCAGCAATACGCACCGAGTGCTGTGTTGCAACATAAGGGTAGCCCTGCCCGAGGACGAGGCCAAAGGCGTGGGCTGGCCCCAGCGCCGCGACATTTGCCTGCAGGTCATTAAAAACCACAAACCTGACATTCTCTGCCTGCAGGAAGTGATAAAAGTGCAGTCTGATGACTTCAGAAAGGCTTTCTCCGGGCACCAGCTCTTCGGGTTTGACGGACCTGAGATGGATGCAACCCCCACGGGCTACCACGGCATCGCCAAAAACCCAATTCTGTTTTCCACCGCCCGCTATGAACTGATCACTGGTGGCACCTTCTGGCTGTCAGAGACACCGCTTCTGGGCGGCAGCCTCTCCTGGAACACGGCGCGCGCCCGCAATGCCAGTTGGGTACGGCTCCGGGAAAAGAAAACGGGCAAGGAATTCAGGGTAGTGAACACCCACCTGGACCACAAGGCACAGGAAGCCCGGGAAAAGCAGACGAAGCTACTCCTGGAGGAAGCTGCCCAATATCCCGCCAATTTCCCCCAACTCCTTGCCGGCGATTTCAACGCAGGCATGGACAACACCCTGCACAATGCCATCAGAGAAGCTAACTGGAAGGACTCCTACACCGAGGTAAATGGCCCAACCGAACCAGGCGTGACGGCGCACGGCTTCCAAAGCGAAGAAGCCAAAAAAAACAGCAAGAAGATTGACTTCATTTATACCAAAGGCCCGGTGAAAGCCTTGGCGTCAACCATCATCAAAGACAAGATCAAAGGGCAGTTCCCCAGCGACCACTATTTCGTCTCCGCCGATATTCTTTTATAACCCATATAGCCAAGCGGATAAAAGGCGCTGAGCATAATTGGCTAACATTCAGGCATACCTGGTTTGAATCACTTAACACATAAAGCCTGATCCCTGAATCTGGAATTGCCGCTACCCCAGATTGACTTCTATTGAAAGTATGCCCGGCCTATCTACCTAGTGCGTCTTCCCTTACCACAGCACTTTATTGCCCCTATGCTCTTAACAACTGCTCTACTCAAAGCTTTTCGCCTTGTAATTCGCTTTCAAGATTTAATTTTCTCACTTAAGTTAATTTACATATACTTTACTTTTGTTTAATTTAATTAAATTTCATTTATTTGAATAACCCACGTCCTACACTACTACTTCATCAAATTTTAGAAAAGAAAAGCCTTACCAGTAAAAGTTTGACAACCCGGCAACGCGAAGGCATACTCAGGCAGAAAGCTTGAAGAGAGAAATATCCTTGCCATTGCTATTTCCTGACCTCCACCCCTGTCACATGAAACCATTCATCTTCACGGTCCTGTTTGCTGCCTCTTTCTGCCTCCACGCCTTAGGGCAGGGCGCCAAGCACGTGGTATTGATTACCATTGACGGTTTCCGGCCAGACTTTTACCTGGATCCCTCCTGGGGAGCGGTGACCCTGCAACAGATGACGGCCGGTGGCGTGCATGCCAAAGGGGTGAACGGGGTTTTCCCCACGGTTACGTTTCCGTCACACACCACGCTGGTAACCGGAGTAAAACCCGCCAAACACGGCATCTACTACAATGACCCTTTTGAGCCCCAGGGTGCCACCGGCAAGTGGTACTGGGAGTACAGCGCCATCAAAAGCCCCACCATCTGGGATGCATTACGACAAGCCAACCTCACCTCGGCCTCCGTGCTCTGGCCGGTAACAGCGGGCGCCCCCATAGATTACAACATCCCAGATATTTGGCCCATCGGCAACTCAGACCGGCGGGAGATTACGGCCAAGAACGGCACACCCGGTCTCTGGGCAGAACTGGAGCAGAATGCCACCGGAAAGCTGGAAGCTCACGACTTCAACCTGGACAAAGATTACCTGAGCATGGATGACAACGTGGCCCGCATGGCCGGTTACTTGCTCAGGAAATACAAACCCAACTTCACCACCGTGCACCTGGCGGCGGTAGACCACGCGGAACATGCCCAGGGCCGCCACGGCGAAAACGTCAGAAAAGCAGTAGCCGGGGCAGACCATGCCATCCGGTTCATTCTGGAGTCATTGGAAAAGGCCGGAATCAAAAACCAGACGGCGGTAATTGTAACCGGGGACCACGGCTTTGTGGACCGCCACACCAACATCAATCCCAACGTGTGGCTGGCCAAGGCCGGACTGATCAAAGACCTCAAGAAAGATGACTGGAAAGCCCAGTTCAAATCGGCGAGTGGCTCCACCTTTCTTCACTTAAAAGACAAGAACGACAAGAAGACCCTGCAGCAGGTGCGGCAGATATTAGCGGCGTTGCCCCAAAGCCAGCAGAAGCTGTTCAGGGTGCTGAGCCGGCAAGAACTACTCCAAGCCGGGGCCGATCCTAACGCGGTTCTGGCATTAGCTCCCGTACCTGGCATCTCCTTCGGGAACTCCCACACCAGCCAGGCCTTCACTTCTTCACAGGGCGGCACGCACGGCTACTTCCCAGATTTCCCAGACATCCAAACCGGCTTTATAGGGTATGGGGCCGGTTTTAAGAAAGGCCAGGTCATCTCAGAGATGGAACTGGTAGACATTGCCCCGCTGGCCGCCAAACTACTGGGCCTGCAACTCCCCGCCGCAGAAGGCATGCTGTATCCCGGAATTATTACGCTTAAATAAATAGAAGTAAATCAATCCGTAAGCCTAAACAGAAAAGACATGCAAAACCATTCAACAGCAGGCAACTCCCTCCTGGACAAAGCCGGCATCCCGAGCCAATTGAGATGGGGGTACTTAGGTATTTTGATTTTCATGATGGGCGATGGCCTGGAACAGGGATGGCTGAGCCCGTACCTGCTGGAGCACGGCATGTCTATCCAGCAATCGGCGTCTTTGTTTACGGTGTATGGCGTCACCATCGCTATCTCGTCTTGGTTCTCCGGGGTGTTGGCCGAAGGCTATGGCGCTAAGAAAACCATGGCCTGGGGCTTGCTCCTTTACATTGCGGGCACCATCGGGTTTGTAGGCTACGGCATGACTGACCTGAACTTCCCCATGATGCTGTTCACCTACGCCCTGCGCGGCTTTGGGTACCCGCTGTTTGCCTACTCATTTCTGGTCTGGATCACCTACCGCAGTCCGCAGCAGAAACTGGGCCGGGCCGTGGGCTGGTTCTGGTTTGTATTTACGGGCGGCTTAAACGTACTGGGCGCTTATTACTCCAGCTGGGCCATTCAGGAACTGGGCTATATCAACACCATGTGGAGCTCTATCTTCTGGGTACTGGTGGGCGGTTTGTTCGCGCTAGTCCTGAACCGAGATAAATTCAAAGCCAGCCATACCAACGCCGGGGCCAAAGCCCAGGAACTCATGAAAGGTCTCACCATTGTGAAAGAAGAGCCCAAAGTACTGTTAGGCGGACTGGTGCGCGTTATTAACACCACGGCGCAATTTGCCTTCCCGGTTTTCCTGCCCACCTACATGGCGGCACATGGCTTTTCTACCACAGAATGGCTGCAAATCTGGGGCACCATTTTCACCGCCAACATCGCTTTTAACCTCATCTTCGGGTTTGTGGGCGACCAATTGGGCTGGCGCAACACCGTGATGTGGTTTGGCGGCGTGGGCTGCGCCATTTCCACCCTACTGTTTTACTACGCGCCGCAGCTCATGGGCAGTAATTTCTGGGCAGTAATGCTGGCCGGTGTGCTCTGGGGCGCTTTACTGGCCGGGTACGTACCTCTCTCGGCGCTGGTGCCTTCCCTGGTAAAGAAAGACAAAGGCGCCGCCATGGCTATCCTCAATCTAGGCGCTGGGTTACCCGTGTTTCTGGGCCCGGCCATTGTAGGCGTGTTCATTGGCGTAGCCGGGGCCGAAGGAGTGGTCTGGATTCTGGCTGGCCTCTATCTGCTCAGCGCAGTGCTTACCAAGTTCATCACCTTACCAGACAATGCCAAAACCGCCCATCTGGTCAAAGAAGAAGCGGCTCCCATACGGCAGGAGGAAAAAGAATTAAACCCATCGGTCATCATATAAACCCTCACCCCAGGCAGGTTCGCCTTCCCCCAGCCGGCCTTTCCAGAACCATTCATTAGAGACTTAAACTACGCTTATGAGAATTTTAATAACCGCCCCTTACCACGAGAAAGCACAGCAAGTGTTGCAGGAAACCTTTGGCGAAGTCATCTACCGCCCCTGGAAACCGCATGGCCGCGCTTATAACGAAGAAGAACTCATTGGTCTGCTAGAGGAAACCCAAGCCGACGCGCTCATCACCGAGCATGACCATGTCACCAAGGAAGTCATCAACGCATATCCAGACTTGCAATTTATAGGCGTCTGCCGCGGCACCCCTTCTAACGTGGCCGTTGAGACCGCCACTGAAAATGATATTCCGGTGTTCCATACTCCCGCCCGCAACGCCCAGGCCGTAGCCGAAATGTTCGTGGCCAACGTGATCACCTTCATGCGGAATACCATAGCCGGCTGCGCCTGGCTGGAGGGCGAAAACTGGGAAGCCGGGGCACATACGTCTTACCTACAGTTTAAAGGCAGCGAACTGGCCGGAAAAACCATTGGCATGGTCGGCTTCGGGGCCATTGGCCAGCGCATTGCCAACATGGTGAAGTGCTTCCCCTGCACCATCCAGTTCTATGACCCTTATACTGAGTCACCGGACCCAGATTACCAGAAAGTAAGTTTGGAAGAAGTCTTCGCTTCCAGCGATATTGTGTCCGTGCATTTACCGGTTACCCCCCAAACCACAGGTATGATAGATGAAAGCCTTATTTCGCTCATGAAACCAGATGCTATCTTCGTGAATACCGCCCGGGCGATGGTGGTGAAACGGGAGGCTCTGCTAGACGCCCTGGAGAACAACCGCATCAAAGGCGCCATACTGGACGTGTTTGACCATGAGCCCCCAGATGAAGTTGACTATAAAATCATTCACCACCCGCACGTACTGGCCACCCCGCACATTGCCGGGGCCACGTTTGAGGTGGAAGACCATCATGCCTATATTATGAATGACGCGCTGGTGGCCTGGTTCATCAAGGAGGACAAGAACATTAAGCAATTGGCAAACAAAGAAATACTGGCCGTTAAAAGCTAAGCAAACATGGCTGCACAGGAAGCATTTATTATTGTAGACATTGGCACGGGAAACGTACGCGTGGCCGTGGCTGCCAAAAACGGCGAAGTGCTGAGCGTAGAGCGGGACAACATGCCCTACCAGACCGATGCGCTGTACCCCAACTCCATCTTCTTTGATCCCAACCGCTTGTGGAGCGTCATTACCAAGCTGGCTATAACCGCCCTAGAAAATGCGCCGGATGTAGAGGTAAAAGCCGTCACGGCCACCAGCCAGCGCGAGGGCATTGTCCTGATTGGCCATGACGGCGGCTCTCTCATTGGGCTGCCCAACATTGACCACCGGGGCCGTGAGTGGGACTTCATCATGCAGGATAAAAGCTACATTTATGAGCTAGCGGGTCGTTACCCAACTTCGCTGTTCTCAGCGTTGAAGCTGGTAGGTGTACGGGAGCGGCGGCCGGAGCTCTGGGAGCAGACCCGCACGTTTTTGAGCATCAGTGACTGGACGCAGTACATGCTCAGCGGCGTGGCGCGCTATGAACATTCCCAAGCCTCTGAGACGCTGCTCTATGATGTGGCCCGCAAATCCTGGTCTCCTGAGCTGTGCGCCATCTTTGACCTGGACCCTACGCTGCTTTCTCCATTGGGAGACTCGGGCACCGTGTTGGGCACTATTACCCCAGCGGCGGCGGCGGCTTTCCAGATTTCGCCGGAGGCGCAGGTCATCATCGGCGGCGCCGATACCCAATTGGCCGTAAAAGGCACGCAACCCGCACTAGACGATGTAGTCATTGTCTCCGGCACCACTACCCCCATCTTTAAGCTGGTGAATGAGTACATCACCGATGTGCGCGAGCGCTCCTGGACCAACCGGCACATTGACGAACATACTCTTGCCGTGGAAACCAACGCGGGGGTCACCGGCCTCAACTACCAGCGTCTGAAAGAGGTTTTCTATCCTAATGAAAGCTACGAGGTTATTGAACAGGAGCTGGCTCAGGTACAGGAAGCTTGCTGTGTGGCCTCTCTGGGCTCTCTGTTAGCCGATGAGAAAGGTCCCATCACCAAAGGCGGCTTCATCTTTCCGGCTCCGGTAACTCACACGTTAACCCGGGCGCACTTTGTGTGGGCCACCTTGTGGGATATTGCCTGCAGCATCAAGGAGAACTTCCACTCGCTGCATGACATCTCAGCGGTGGAACAGGAATACGTGTGGGCCTGCGGGGGCGGGTTCCAGAGCCAACTGCTGCGCCAGTTCATAGCCGATCTACTCCACAAGAAAGTCTATCTGCGCGAAAACTACCGCCAGGCCACCGTAGTAGGTGGTGCGCTCATCTGCAATGAAGCCTTAGGGGAGTCTAACTATGTACCGGCCCCGCCTCTGGTGGTAGAACCACAGGAAGACAGCCGTTACCTTGCTCTTTATGAAGAGTGGAAACGGACGCGCCAAACATTCAAACACATTTGTGAGGAGGCGGTAGTATGACCGCCCCATACTTTTTAGGCATCGACATTGGCACCCAGGGTGCCCGCGTGGTGCTGCTGAACGTGGCCGGAAGCCAACTGGGCAGCTCAGAAGAGGCCTTCCCGCTCAGCAACCAGTCCAGAGAAGAACAGTCGCCTACGGAGTGGTGGGCCGCTTGCAAGCGTTCGCTAAAAGCTTTACTAGCGGAGATAAACGGCCAAATAAACCTGGCACACATCAAAGCAGTGTCGGTGACGTCAACGTCCGGCACGGTGATTCCCTTAGATGCCCGGCACCAACCCCTGCACAATGCCCTCATGTACAGCGACGGCCGCTCTGCGGCGGAAGGGAAACTTTGCAAAAGCGTAGCCGAGGCCTATCACCCCAGCGGCTATACCGGGTTCAACGCTTCCAGCGGCTTGTCTAAAATGGTCTGGTTTTCGGGCCAATTTCCGGAAAAGGCCCCAAAAATAGCCCACTGGATACATGCCACAGACTTTATCATTGGTCAACTGAGCGGCGTTTGGGCTGTGACCGATTATACCAACGCCCTCAAATCTGGCTATGACGTGCAGGAAGGTTTCTGGCCAGCCTATATTCATGAGCAACTGCCGCTGCAAAAAGAATGGCTGCCTGCCGTGGTTCCTTCTGGTACGCCCATTGGTACGTTAGACTCGGCCCTGGCCGAAGAACTGGGTCTTTCTCCTACTCTACAGGTGGTGGCGGGCATGACCGACGGCTGCGCCTCGCAGGTGGCCTCCGGAGCCGTGAAATTGGGCGACTGGAACACCACCATCGGGACTACTTTAGTGGTAAAAGGCGTGACCCGGCAGCAAATCAAAGACCCCGAAGACCGGCTCTATAGCCACCGTCACCCCGAAGGTTACTGGATGCCGGGCGGGGCCAGCAACACCGGCGCCGACTGGGTGACCAAAGAGTTTCAAGAAGATTTAGCCGAGTTGAACGAACAAGCTGCGGCCATCATTCCTTCGGGGCATTTGGCCTACCCTTTGCGGCAGCAGGGCGAGCGGTTCCCGTTCATCGCGCCGCAGGCCCGCAGCTTTGAGCCGGAAGGTTTGTCAAGGGCAGAGCGGTTTGTGGCGAACATGGAAGGCGTGGCCTACGTGGAGAAATATGCGTTTGACCTTATTCAGCAGCTTTCCGGTGAAGAGGTGAAGGCCGTGTACACCGCCGGCGGCGCCAGCAACAGCGAGGCCTGGCTTACCATCCGGAGCAACGTGCTCAACCTGCCCATTTACAAGATGCGGCACGTGACCGGGGCCGTGGGGGCCGCCATTCTGGCCGCGTCTAAAACGCATTTCACCTCCATTGAAGAAGCCACCCAAACCTTAACCCAAATAGAAAAAGAAATCCATCCTACTCCTGCCCTGAGCCAGGCCTACGCCAAAAGTTACGCCGAATTTTTGCGCATCTTGCAGGAGAAAGGATACATCACTGATCACCAATATGCTTAACGTTTATTTACTGCGCCACGGCCAGACCGCCTGGAACGCCGACGGCAACCGGTACTGTGGCCGCACTGATTTACCGCTTACCCCCAAAGGCCTGGAGCAAGCCCAACTCGCCGCCGCCCAACTCCAGAACGTGACGTTTGATGCGGTGTACTCTTCGCCGCTGGAGCGGGCCTATAAAACGGCGCAATTGGCCAGTGGCGATCTCCCCGTGACCACAGATGAACGCCTCATTGAAGCTGATTTCGGGTTATGGGAAGGAAAACGCAAGGAAGAGTTCATCCCGGAGAACGAAGCGCTTTGGCAGGACTGGTGCCAGGACCCTATGCAGACCAAAGCAGGCGGCACCGGCGAAACGGCAGGTGAGGTCATTGCCCGAGTGGAGGATTTCTATCTATCGCTGGTGAAGAAACACCCCTCAGGGAACGTGCTCACGGTGGCCCATAATGGCGTGAACCGCTTTTACCTGGCCTACAAGCTGGGCATGCCCGTGCGCAATTACCGCAAGTTCGTGATTGACAATTCTTCGGTGACCATGTTTGAACTGGATGCCGCGGGCGAGCTTTCCCTGGTGCACCTCAACAGCAAACTGTAGCTGGCTTGCCTACGGCCGCTGGCGGCACAACCCATCCGTTACGTTTAGGGGCCGTTTTTCAAAAAATAGCCTCTAAACCCATTCTGGGGCAAGTGTCGGCTTGTGATCACGTTTCGGGGCTATTTTCAGAAAAACAGCCGCTAATCAGAAATTCGGCCACCCATAGCGCACACGTGAATGGCTGCAAATGAGAGAACAACAGAGAATTCAAAACAGCTTACCGGCTAGAATTTTCACCAGTAGCGTTTAGGGGCTGTTTTTCAGAAAACAGCCCCTAAACGCAACTCGGCAGGAATTCATCTTCTAGTCAAATCTGCCAGAGAGGTGAAGTCTTCTTGGCATCTTTCTTACCTTACCGTCTAACCCCAGACCTTTATGCGATTATTCAAGCCATCTTTTCGCCTTCAAGTTTCTGCCGTTGGGGCAGGCCTCGCGCTTCTGCTGTTGGGTAACCCCAGCCTGGCGCAGCAAAAAGAGCCTTTGCAGAATCTCCACCTCAAGAACACCAAAGAGCTGCACCAGTTTTTCAAGTACACGGGCAAAGACGTGCCCATTTTGAGCGGACACCGGGGCAGCATTGTGAAAGGTTTCCCGGAGAATTCCATTCCCTCGTTTGAGGAGACGCTGCGGCACACGCCCGCCTTCTTTGAGATTGACCCGCGCCTCACCAAAGACAGCGTGATTGTGCTCATGCATGACGCTACCCTGGACCGCACCACCACCGGCACCGGCAAAGTCTCTGATTACACCTACGCAGAACTACAGAAACTCAAACTCAAAGACGTGGAAGGCAACGTGACCGAATTCGGCATCCCCACCCTGGACGAGGTTATTAAATGGAGCAAAGGCAAAACCGTGGTGAACCTTGACAAAAAAGACGTGCCGCTGGCCATGACCGTGAAAAAGATAAAGGAGCACAACGCCGCCGCCCACGTCATGGTCACCGTGCACAACGCCAAGCAGGCCAAATACTACTATGAGCAGATAGAGGGCATCATGATGTCGGCGTTTGTGAAGACGAAGAAAGAGCTGGAGTCTTACGAGAAAGCGGGCGTGCCGTGGAGCAGCATCATGGCCTACGTGGGGCCCGAGGTAAAACCCGAAACGAAGGAAGTCATTGACCTGCTGCACGCCCGCGGCGTGATGTGCATGGTCTCGGCGGCGCCTACCTATGACAAACTCCCCGACCCCGCTGCCCGCCAAAAGGCTTACCAGGATGTGTTCAAAGCCGGGGCCGATGTGCTGGAATCTGATTTGCCCATAGAAGCGGCCGCGGCCATCCAAACCCTGCTTCCGCCCAAAAGCGTGAAAGCCAAATTCTTCAACAGAGGTCCCAAGAAAGAGAAAAGCGCCATGGTGCGGCAATAATCCCGCTCTTAAAGAATGGCCTTCCGGCCGATTTCAGTTCTGATGTTCCTCCACGCCAATTCCTGTTTTTGAGCTGTTTTCAGAAAAACGGCCCCTAAACAGGAATTGGCGTGACTACCTCGGGTCAGAAAGTTTAGGGCAAAGCATTCGCCGTGGTGACTCCACAGCCATTTGCTTACAATTATCCTTTCATATTGTTCTCACTTGCTTCAATTCTTTACTATTTTGTCCTTACTTTTAAAAAATTTAAAGTTAAGCTCTTCATCTGCCTCCTAACAGACAGGCCAACACCCTCTTGAATGAATTCCCTCATGAGAAAATTTGTAGTATTCTTCACCCTTCTCCTGCACCTGGGTTACCAGGCCACCTCCGCCCCCAAAGCCAGCAAAGACAAAGTAGACCGGCCCAAACTGGTGGTGGGCATTGTCATTGACCAAATGCGCTGGGACTACCTGTACCGCTTCAATGACCGCTACGGCAAAGACGGTTTCAAGCGCCTGCTGCGCGAAGGTTTCTCCTGTGAGAACCACTACATCAACTACCTGCCCTCGGCCACGGCCGTAGGCCACTCGTCTATTTACACCGGCTCGGTGCCCGGCATCCATGGCATTACCGGCAACAGCTGGGTTGACCAATTAACCGGCAAGACCGTGTATTGCACCGAAGACAACACCGTGCAGACCGTGGGCAGCGCCGGCGCCACTGAAGGGCAGATGTCGCCGCGCAACCTGCTGGCCTCTACCATCACCGACGAGCTGCGCATTGCCACCAACAAGCAGTCTAAGGTGGTGGGCGTTTCGCTGAAAGACCGCGCCTCTATTCTGCCCGCCGGGCACATGGCCAACGGAGCTTTTTGGTTCGATGATGAGTCGGGTAACTTTATCACCAGCACGTTCTACATGCCTACGCTGCCGGAGTGGGTGCAGAACTTTAACAAGCAGCAGCGCGCCGCCGAGTTCATGAAACAACCTTGGCAGACGCTGTACCCCATCAACACCTACAAAAACAGCGACGAAGACGCCAAAGCCTATGAGGGCCGCCTGCCCGGCGAAACCACCACTACTTTCCCGCATAACTTACCCGCGGCCTACGCCAAGAAAAAAGACGCTTTCCGGACCACGCCCCACGGCAATACCTTCATTCTGGACTTCGCTTCGGCAGCCGTGAACGGTTACAACATGGGCCAGGGTGAGGCCACCGATTTCCTGACCATCAACTGCGCCTCCACAGACTACGTGGGCCACATGTTCGGGCCAAACTCCATTGAGATTGAAGACACCTATCTGCGCCTGGATCAGGATCTGGCTAAGTTCTTCAAGTTCCTGGACAGCAAAGTAGGCAAAGGGCAGTACCTGGTGTTCCTCACCGCTGACCACGGCGTAGGCCACGCCATTGGCTACTCGCAGGAAAACAAGCTGAACGGCGGCAACTGGAACTCCAAGCCTGTGCAGGCCGAGCTGAACAAAATGCTGGCTTCCACCTTCGGGGCCGAGAATCTGGTGCGCTCCATGTCCAGCTACCAGGTGCACTTTGACTGGGACCAGATAGCCGCCAAGAAACTGGACATTGACCTCATTAAAAAAGCCGTGGTTGCCAAGCTGCAGATGGAGCCCGAGGTGATGTATGCCGTAGACATGGGCATCGCCAACGCGCATTTGGTGCCATTTACCATTAGAGAGCAGATTGCCAACAGCTACAACCCCAAACGCACCGGCAGCATCCAGATTCTCCTGAAACCCGGTTACGTGGCCACCACCTCTAAAACCGGAGCCAGCCACGGCGCCTGGAACCCCTATGACACCCACCTGCCGCTCCTGTTCATGGGCTGGAACATTAAAGCGGGCAGCACCAATATACCTACTTACATGACCGATGTGGCACCTACCCTAGCAGCCCTGCTGCACATTCAGACGCCTAACGGCACCGTGGGCAAGCCTATCACGGCGGTGGTGAAGTAAACGCCTAATACTAGAGTATTTAGACCGAGGGTGCGTTTAGGGGCTGTTTTTCAGAAAACAGCCCCTAAACGCACCCTTCTTTTTGTGGCTACTCCCCAGTTGGCTTTATCATTTTGATGTGGTCAATACCGTCCTCGTCATACACGTCACTGGACTGCACCAACCCCAGGCGTCTCTACTACCATCACCGGCTTTACCGGAAATAAAAAGCCCTTTAGTTCCTTGTAGATACAGCGTCACCAGCCATGAAGTATGTCAGGAGGAGACGGGCTTACCCTATTCTGAAAAATACAACCCAGCCTCCTACTCTAAGAGAGAACAGCCCCCACGGCAGGTCCAGAAAAATGCTGCGCGGATAAACATATTTGTAAAATACTATATTTATTACCATCTTCGGTCTCCTTCTTTCTCAATTACTAAATAGAACTTAGCCAAGTAACACCATGATAAAACGCATTAATAATATCTCAATTTTTGATCTTAGAAACATAAATCCTTATCTTTAAGCTACTATTAGTTAGCATGTTATTTAATTTTTTTAATAATCACACCATCTTCCTGGCAGCGTTTTGATTCATATTGTATTTAAGCTTTTATTCTATTTGGTGAGTAATGCACATTAAACGAACCCTTTTTTGGGTGTTTTGGGTTTTTTCGGTTGCTTTTCTCTGCATCACTTTTTTTACCGCGTTAGTTTATAGAGACCTTAAGTCAACCTACTCTCTTAGCAAAAGAGAAACCGCCTCTTTACAAGTTTTAAAAACGGTAGAGTCCCTTTACCAGAATTTACATGAAATTGAAGAGGGCAGGCTGAAGTTTGCTGCGGCCCAGCAACCAGAGCATCTGGCCCAGTTTGAGCAGGCACTTTCGCAACATCAGGAAAACCTGCAACAGCTGCAGAGAATACAGGTTCAAGACAGGGCAGAAGCGTTGTACATGCGCCGGCTCATTTCATTAAACCACCAGTACCTAGCCCTGGCTACCCGTTTCTTTCGCCCCGGCAAAAAGTCTGGGGGCGCTGTTGCCGCATATCCTCAGACTTCTACCGCCATGGACTCTATCAGGTACTATGCACAGACAATTGAGGAGAAGGAACGGGAAAGCCTGCAACTGAATGACCAGGCCAACACAGACAAAAATGAAAATACGCTCGCCATCTTCCAGGTATTTTCTGTACTCATGCTCCTCTTTTTTATTGGCAGCTTTTTGATGATCAGAAAAGCCCTGATCAGCAGAAGCAAGGCAGAGCAGAGCCTTGAGGAGCAAAAACAGATCTTCTCCAGCCTGTTCTACCAAAGCCCCATCATGCTGTCTCTGGTTGATATGGAGACCAGGCAGTTAGTAGACACCAATGAAAGCTCCCTTAGATTTTTTGGCCACACCAGAGAACAGGCCCTAGGCGGCACCGCTGCTCAGTTCAATATTTTTGTTTTCCCTGAGCAGCGGGAACAGATGATTCAGCAACTGGAGGAGAACGGGCAGGTGCGGAATTTCCTGGTGCAGGCAAGGGATAAAGACGGCAATATCCGGCACCTCTCCTTCCATCTGGACAAAGTACATCTGCACAACAAACCTTGCTTATTGTTCGCCTTTACAGATATCACAGACCTTATTCTGGCACAGGAGAAATCAAAGGAAAGCGAACTCCTGTTTTCCCAGGTCTTCTACAAGAGCCCTATTATGAAGGTGATCTCAGAGATGGTAACCGGTAATTTCTTAGAGGTGAATGATAACTACCTTCAGTTCTCTGGTTTCACCAGAGAGGAGCTAATTGGCAAGTCCAGCCTTGACCTAAATCTATGGCTCTCCCCTGAAGACCGCGCCAGCATCATTAGGGAGCTCCAAACCAAAAAAGCAATCCGGTCGCTTGAGTTACAGGTCAGGAACAAGTCAGGGGAGGTGCGTACAGTCTCTTTACACGGCGACCTGGTCCATCTGAGCGGGAAAGAATGCCTGCTCACGGCCTTTGTAGACATCACAGAATCTAAGAATGCACAAAAGTTAATCCAGCAGCTCAACAGCTCCCTTCAGCAGGACGTACAGGCACACATTAAAGAGATTGAAGACTATAAATACGCGCTGGACCAGTCTTCTATTGTGGCCGTGACTGACCAGAAAGGCACCATTACCTATGTGAATGATAATTTCTGCCAGATTTCACAGTACACCGCCCAAGAGTTGATAGGCCAGAACCACCGCCTCATCAATTCTGGCCACCACTCCAGGGAGTTTTTTACAGGACTTTGGCGAACCATTGCCTCTGGCAGCATCTGGAAAGGCGAGATAAAAAACAAGCGGAAAGACGGCACCTTCTACTGGACCGCCACCACCATTGTACCCATCCTCAACGAGCAGGGCAAGCCCAGACAGTATCTGGCCATCAGGCAGGATATCACAGACAAAAAGAAGAATGAAGAGGCCCTGCTGCTGGCCATGCAGGAATTGGAGCAAAGCACCAACCTGCTCAAAGACGCCCAGGCCCTGTCACAGCTGGGCAGCTGGGAGTATAACTTTCAAACCACAGAAGACATGTGGTCTGATGAATTTTACCGAATCCTGGGCACCACCCCCTCACAGACCAATGCCGGGCTGGAGAACTTCCTGAGTTTTATCCACCCAGAGGATCTGGAGCATGCTACCCAAGCCCTGTACTCTACCCTGCACAAAACCAAAAACTCATTTTATTGCCGTATTGTGCGTAAAAACGGAGACATCAGGTACCTCTATAACGAACTGAAGGCCACCATCACGGCCCCACATGAAGTAATCAAACTGACCGGGATCATACATGATGTTACCAAAGAGCGGGCAGCACAGCTGGAAAAAGACCAGATTACCGCAGACCTGCTGCAGCGCAATAAAGACCTGGAGCAGTTTGCCTATATTGTTTCGCATAACCTCAGGGCGCCGGTGGCCAACATCATGGGGCTTTCCAATTTGCTTACTTCCCAGAGCATAGCCCCTGCTGACACCCCGAAGGCCATGCACGGCCTGCAGACATCTGTGAACAAACTGGATAGCGTAATCAAAGACCTGAATGAGATCCTGCAGGTACGGCAGGAGGTAAATGAGAAAAAAGAGGTGGTGAACCTGCCTCAGCTGGTAGAGGATATAAAGGCCATGCTCTCTACTGTCATCTCCAAAGAAAAGGTACAAATTCTTACTGATTTCACCGCGGCAGAAGAGGTCCTTTCCCTGAGGAGCTACCTCCACAGCATCTTCTACAACCTTATTTCCAACAGCATTAAATACCGGCAGCCCCATGTGCCGCCCGTAATCCAGATAAAAAGCACCGTCTCTCAGGCACGGCTCCACCTCACGTTCACAGACAACGGACTGGGCATTGATCTGGTGGGCCAGAAAGACAAGCTGTTTGGGCTATACAAGCGGTTTCACTTTCATACAGACGGGAAAGGAATTGGCCTGTACATGGTGAAATCCCAGGTAGAGGCATTGGGTGGAAAAATACAGGCCGAAAGCGAAGTAAACCAAGGCACCACCTTCAGCATTGAGCTGGAAGTGCCCCATTCCCAGGAAAATCAGAAGCCGTTGTAGGTACGTGTTTTCTGATCTGCCCCCAGTATCCGTTCTGTTTTCGGCCTGTTTTTTCAAAAACAGGCCGAAAACAGGAAAGAAGGGTTCCTCTCCTTACCTTTAACAGGAGGATGATTTTTTCATTCCGAAGGATGATATTCCTGCACATTCCAAGGGAAGCCTCTCCTTAGAATGACGTTTAGTAAAGCAGGATGTTCCTGTTCTGTTTTCGGCCTGTTTTTGGGAAAACAGGCCGAAAACAACAGGTAGACACTTAGCCTTTGAGGAGCTTAAACTTCTAAACTAGCAGCGTTGCCGCCCTAAAAGCATTCTTATCTTGGCGAATAGCCAAAGCTCATCAATTCTGATTCATCAGGCACTATTTCTTATCAAAATGCACCTGGTACGTGATGGCTTTACCCGCCTGGTCAGTGAGTTTCAGGTTGACGTGGTAATGCCCGGCGGGTGCCGCAGAAATATCTATGCTTTTGCTGAGGGCGTAGGTGGTTTTCCCTACTGATTCAGCGTCTGACAAGGTAAAGTCCCGGGTCCAGGCCGAGGATTGCACCTGCACCGTAATGGTGGCAATTTTGTTGGGCGCGTTTACGGTACCTGTCACGTTCACCTGCGTTCCCGCCGTGCTGGGCTCCATTTTCAGACTTGTCACGGTAGGCAGCGTGGCGTCTTTGACCACGTTGAAGGTAGACAAAGATTCGGTGCGGTTTCCCAGCTCATCTGTGACAATTATGAGGAGGTCATAGCCTTTGACGGCGGCGTCTGCAGGAACCGTCAGGTGCTCATGGAAAGAGGTGTTTTTCAACCCGGCATAGTAACCTGTATAGGTTTTCACAAACGTCCAGCCGCTGCCTGAATTGGTAGGCGTAATCTGCACCTTGATGTCACGGATTTTGCCAGGGGCCTCAATGGTGGCTTCCAGGTGGAAATCCATACCGGGATGAGCGGTTTTGTTGTTGGCCGCACCTACTTCCAGTTCAGTGATGGTGGGTTTAGCGACAGGCACCACATCTTCGTCATCGTCTCCGCAGGAAACCAATAATGAAGTAAACAACAGCACAAACAAAGCTTTTGTAAATGCTGCAACAGGTTGAGAAAGTGTATTCTTTAGATTTTTCATGTCTTCTGGTGTCTTAACTTATTGTTGAGTGTAGTTTCCGTAGTAGAACAGGCCGCTGGACCTGAACACAGTCAGCTGATTGCCGTTCACGAAGCCAATCTCCGTGGTGCTGCCACTTTTGTAGCGGAACGCGCTGTTATTGAGGAGTTCCACAGCATTTGCATTGGCATCCAGGGCGGCTGCATCTACTCCAGTGCCAAAGGCCGTACCTTGCGCGTTGAACTTGTACATCAGGTTAGGGCGGTTGCTCACAGGCCCCATTTTAAACTCCTCGCCTTTGAAGGTTTTGCCCGCCAATTGATTTTCCTTGGCCAGCGGCAACAGGTTTCCCGTGGCTTTGTATTCCATGGTGAGGGCTTTGTAGTAGGCCCAGGTTACCTCGCGTTTCTCATTGAGCTTGAACTTGGCGATGCGGTAATTGTTGGGGTCAGAGATGGTGACGATCAGGGAATCTTTGGTGAGGGTATAGTCACCTGTGAGATTGTTTCCCGTGCCCATAAACACCGCTTTGTTGTTCTCCAGCAGCGAGATAAAAAAGACGCTGGTGTAGGAATTGCTTTGCGGTGTGATGGTGCCCGCCACAAAATGGTCAGTAATGACAAATGGTTTCTCAGAGGGTTTCACCTCCTCGTCCTCATCGCCGCAGGCGGTAAAAGTGAGTAAGACTACCAGTAAAAAAAGGAATTGCTTTAAATATGATGGGGTCATGATATAACTTGTCTAGTGCACAGGGGCACAATTGATTTTCAAAAATTAATAGAAACTGACTGGCTGGTACAGTCAACAATTGGGGCTAGCTAACAGCCAATGGTCTGTGGCTAGGCATGGTACAGAAGGCGAAGGAGGCCCCCTTAGATATAGTATGGAAGGAGCATCGCCCACAAAGCGAGACACAGTGTGCCACCGCCATTGCGGCTTATGGCAAATAGGAACAACGCCAAGCCAGGGCGCACCTGGCCAATCCCCATCCACTTGGAAATGGCACAGCGCACAATGGTCTAGTGTGGCAGAAAAGGCTTTGGCGGTAGGATGATGTTTTTTGGGGTGGTCCACCACCAACCCGTGCAGGGGTCCGCTCAGGCTGGCCAGCAATAAAATCCCGGCCAGCCAACCTCCTCTAAGAAAAGTCTGCTGTCTACTTTTACGCATGAAAAATCTGCCAAACTCTTCACCTTTCTTAGGGCATGCCACATTGCTATCCTCAGATGTTTAAATCCAGGGCGGGGAGCAACGGTCACCACGACCTGTTAAGCAAGAAAGGGAAGGAAACTACAGAAACACCTCTCCTGGTGGCTTTCGCAACCGGAAATGGACGCTAAATTGAAAAGGTGAAACAGCTGGCCCGAAGTTTACTTAAAGGGTCCATGCTGCTTCTGAACACAGGTATGAATCTCAACCTCTGGGCAAGAAAGGAAAGCACAGGAATTACTGCTCCCAAGGAAATGGAAACAACACAGCCTGCCTCTATTGGAGGAAGAGGAAACTTACGCTTGGGGAGGAGGTGTAAAAATGGGCAAGGAGCTGTTGCTCCAATGAATACCATAAAAAAGAGGAAGTACCGGGTCTTCCATTACCAGACTATGGAAGGTATATTCCTCCAGGTGCGTTGGTAACATGTCTGCCAAAAGTGACTTTGTCAGAGGAGCGGCTTGCCTGGGTTCTTCCCGTTCAGCGGCAGCTTTAGACAGGGAACAAAGTGCCGAGGTTTGGGTAGCGGGTTCTTCCAGGCCGTGCAAGAGGGTATGGAAAGCTGGCACAGCCACCCTGAACAACAGCAGAGCCTGCAGCGCCAAAATGCACATGTACCGGTATGATTGCTTTCTCCCCAATTTACTTTCTGTTGATGCTTTGACGCAGATGATGCGCCGCAAAAGTATAACTTGTTTTGATAAAGCACCCTGTTCAGGAGTATTAAATTTAGTCTAAAGCTCTTATTAGCTTGACAACCTGAGGCATACTCTGGGGCTTTACGGTTGTTTTTGAGCTGTTTTTCAGAAAACAAGCCAAAAACAGAATAGTAGATTAGCTCATTTCATTTATGAAACAGCTTCTGGTTGTTCATGATCATGAAGTACCAAATCTGCAGCATCCGGCACCAACCAATCGCTGGCAGAAGAGAAGCAGTAGAAAGCTGGTGAAAGCAGGAAGCCCCTAAAGCAGGAAGGCATGAAACGAAGGAGGTTATGACCCAATTTTCTAATTCACCTTGCCTATCTTAGAACGAATAAACTGCTCTACTATTGAATGCCTGGCACTAAGTGGCTTGTTACAAAGAACTAGCGGCTAAATATATTATTAGATTTATTTGCTTCTAAAAAACCAACCCGTTTATCTTTACGCATTGTTGCTGCTCATAAGAACTCTCTGTTGTGGTAAAAAGAAAGGTGTTCCGTGCCATCCCCATCATCATGCTCCTGCAGCTACTGCTGGGCATGCGGGTGTTGCTGCCTGCCTTGCACGGCCTGTACCACCAGGCCAGTGAGTTGCACCACTGCTCAGAAACACCTGACCTTTCTGCTATCTGTACTATCTCCAATTCAGTAGAAATCCAGCAGAAAAGCACCAAAGCCGTGGCGCAGGCAACGGTTTCTCCGGTGTATGACTTTATGCAACCCCAAGCGGTTTCTGTACCGGAACTCCTTACAGCTGAATCTTCGCCTGAGGTCAGCATGCTTTATCAGCAAGAAGTCCCTTTACTGGACATTGCCATTCCTACCCCACCTCCCCAAGTATAACTTTTTTCTCAAGTAGATTCTGTGAGGCAGTTCCTGCCTTGATAGGCTGCGCGCATTCTTTTCTGTCCAACAGGCGGTAAGGTTCCTATTCGTTCGCCACTTTTTTACAAGAACGGCACCGGCCAGTTTCCGCTTGCAGCACAATTTGTGATGCAAGAGAAATCTGGCGGTCCCAAAGGAAGGGTTCATAGAATGGGACCATCCCTAAGGCGTACAAAAATTCACCTGCCCTCAAAGTAAATACGGCATTCCGGCACAGAGAATAGCACATTCTCGTGCCTCTTCCATCTGCTGGTGCTGCATTTTCTGTTTTAGGGCTGTTTTCCGGAAAACAGCCCTAAAACAGAAAATGCAGCACCAGCAGATGGAACTTACTTCATTGATTTCCAGAATATTCACTTCAGCTACGCATGAGACCGATAGTCTACAAAACCATCTTCCCCCTATTGCTTTTCCATTTCCTCACACTTCCTTTTTTAACATTTGCCCAAACGTGGCAGCACCAGCGGGGCCGGGAACCAGACCAGTACAGCAAGGTTTTTGCGCTTTCGGCCCAACACCTGTTTGTCACGGGCTATCCCAAAATAGCGCTGTATTCCCTCAACTCAGGCCAAACCTGGTTACCAGCCAATGTTCCCGCAGAGGTAGATTTCACGGTTTCCCATTTCCTCAATGCCACTACCGGCTGGACCGTCAATGAAGCGGGCCAGCTGCACCAGACCCAGAACGGCGGCCAAACCTGGGCTCCGCTGCCCACGCCCGTCAAGGGTTACCCGCAGTTTGTGCGGGTGATAAGTGAGCAATCTGGTTTGGTGATGACCTATGACGAGGGGGTAGTAAAGCTGTACCACACCCAAAACCAAGGGCAAACCTGGGCGGAAGCCGATACCCCCGAAGGCCTGTGGGCCAGCGATCTGGTCATGGCGGGGCAAACGGGTTATCTGGTGGGGCTCAATTCCATCATGAAAACAGTAGACGGTGGCCGCACCTGGCAAAACCTTACCTATCCCGTTCACGCCTCTGGCAGTAACGGCTTCTACCACGTCAGCTTCATTGATGCCGTAACCGGATGGGTACTGGACCACGACAACAAGGCGCTTCTGCACACCACCAATGGCGGCCAAACCTGGACCATCACAGCCCTACCGGAAGATATTCTCCAAAACCCTAACCTGAACTTCACGCAGATGCAGTTTCAAAGTGCCACGGTAGGGTTTCTGGTAGACGCACAGCAGTACATTTACAAAACCACCAACGGCGGCCAAACCTGGGCCAAAGTGCTGGACCAGCCTGGTCAGCATCTCCAATACTTAGACGTCTCCCCCGATGGCCGAACGGTCATCGCCTTGTCCATCATGACGCCCAACACCGTGTATGTAAGCACAGACGGCGGCGATACTTGGCAGAACAAACGGCAGGCTTTTCTTTACCACAACCTCATGGGGGTAACCTTCCTGAACCAGACCCACGGTTGGGCTGTGGGTGACGCGGGCACCCTCATCCGGACCCAGAACGGCGGCGAGACATGGGAAAACATTAACCTGCCTGCCCCTCTGGACAAAGCCAATTTCAAAAAAGTTGCCTTCGCCGATGACCAGCATGGCTGGGTGGTGGCTTCAAACCCCAATGCGCTTCTGGCTACCGCAGACGGCGGCCAGAATTGGCAAACCCAAACCCTTCCCGCACACCCGCAGGGCACTGAGTACAGCCTACACCATGTCTTCTTTTTAAAGCGGGCGGCAGGCAGTACTTCTCCGCCCAAAGGCTGGGCGGTGGGGAGCGCGGGCACCATTCTTCGCTATGACGGTACCACCTGGCGCGCCCATACAGAAACGCTTGGGATAGCGGGCATGCTGTACAACGGTGTTTTCTTTTTGAATGAAACAACAGGTTGGGCCGTAGGCCGGAACGGCGTGATTGCCAAATCTATTGATGGCGGCCAGACCTGGACCCGCCAACCCAGCGGCACCCTCAGACCCTTGAACGCGGTACACTTTACAGATGCCCAACACGGCTGGGCGGTGGGTGACCATGATTACGTGCTGAAAACCATAGACGGAGGCCAGACCTGGAGGCTGCAAATCATTCCGCCTGCCTTTGTCTCGCATTTCTTTGACGTGCATTTCACCAGCCCGCACCGCGGTTGGGTAACTGGTCGCAGAGACAGCCACGGCACCATTCTCTCTACCACCGATGGCGGTCACACCTGGACTGAAACCGAGGTAGACAACCGCACGTACGCGCATTCCTTTACTGACCTGAACCACGGGTGGGCCGTGGGCCGCAACGGCGCTGTTTACCGCTTCACAGACAATGCCACGGGTGCCAATGACCAGAGTCCAGCCCCTTTCACCCTCACCTTACAACCTGAGCAGCATACCCTCCGCAACTTTGCTTCTACCATTGCCCTGCAAGACTCGGTGGTGAAAGCCAAAGAGTGGTGGGAGACTGATTACCAGTTCACCGGAATGGGAAACAGCTACATTGAGGAATTTGCGGAGCGGTTTGAGGTCTCGGGCAAGGCAGCGGTAGTAGGCGTGGTGAGCTACCACACAGGAGAGGTGAACAGCCAGTCGCCCAACGTGGCCGAGTTCAATGTGTTTGACATAGGAGCTGATGGACTGCCCAGCCGTAAACTGGGCCGAAAAGACGTGTGGTACAAAGAGGTAAAGGTGGATAAAACCTCCATGTCCACCACGTTCAATGCCCCGGTGCCCGTAGAGAATGCCTTTTACCTGTCGCTCAACTTTACAGACTACGCCCATGGCGGTTTTGAAGGAGATAACTTTGCACTGCTACATACCAGCACACCAGACCTACCAGTGACCATGAGGTAATCCGTAATGCAGTGAGGGCGCATACCCACTCGGGCCGTGTCTGGCATGATATGCGCACAGGCTTCAACTACAGTGGCTATCTGGGTATGTTCCCAGTGGTGCAGTTCTCAAACGTGACGGGTATCAAAGATCACTACGTAAGCAATGGCTCGCTCAAGCTATACGCCCCATACCCTAACCCAGCCCAAGACAAAGTGCAGGTGAAATTCGGGGTGGCGGTTACCGCCGAGGTGGAGGTGCGTCTGGTGGACATGAGCGGCAGAACCGTGCTGCAGCAATCGCTGGGCCGTAAAAACACAGGGGAGCACGCTACTGAGCTACAGCTTCCCCAGAACGCCAAAGGCCTATACATCTTACTCGTGCAAGCTGGTGACCAACGCATGGCTAGCCGCATGGTTATTCAATAAAACTTACTTATTCACCTGATTCCCCACTGATTGGCAGTGGGGAATCTTACCATTTTCAGCCCATGAAGAAAAAATATAAATGGTGGTTTCTATCAGCACTCCTCTTACTGGCTTCCACCATCACCCTTGCCCAAACCACCACCCGCACCCTCAGGAACCTTCTGCCTCAGCACCCCCAGGAGCTGCGCAAATACACTAACTCGGGCACTTGGGGCTATTGGCTCGGCCAGAACTACCGCTTTAACCAACAGTACGCCGAGAAATATTATGTGAGTGGAAACGCCAAAGTAATAGGCATCATTAGTCACCACGGCGGTAAGTATGCCCATGCTAATAACCTAGCCTCCTTCAGGGTGTACAGCGTGGGTACCAATAAACTGCCCCACGCCCGGCTGGCCAGCAAAGACGTGCGATACGCTGATTTGCGGCTGAACGGTGCTGCCATGACCACCACCTTTGACGCACCCATTGCCGTGCAAGATTCGTTCTTCGTGACCTTTGACCTGCATGATTACGCCCATGGCGGCTACGACGGTGACACCATCGGCCTCTACAGCGGCATCAACGGTAGCCGCCCCAGCGCTGATTTTGAGAACTTCGGGCGCAACGCGGTGCAGCAACATGAGCACGCTTATGAGAAATGGGTGGATTTCAGAACCCAGAACTTCACCAACATCGCCACGCATTTCGCGCTGTTTCCCATTGTGGAAATGACCGTGACGGGCATCAAAGACGAATTTGTGCAAAAAGAGCAACTCACGCTGTACCCGCCTTCTCCCAACCCCATTCAGAGCGGTCAGGACATTCAGCTCCGCTATGCCCTGGCAAGCCCATCCACGGTGAGCCTCACGCTGTTAGACCTTCAGGGCAACGCTCTTCTGGAACTGATGCCAAAACGCCAAACTGTGGGTGAGCATGTTGCCCACTTTCCCTCGGCCCAATTGGCCGCAGGTACCTACCTCTGCCTGTTGCAGTCTGATGCCATTTCAATAGCCACTAAAATCCTAGTTATCAAATGAAAAACTTCGCCTTCCTCCTCTTAAGCATTGTGCTGTTTTCCTCCTGTGGCGATGAAGCACCCGAACAAGAAAAACCCGATACGGAGAAACCAGTCATTACCCTCATCCAAAGCGCCCCCCAGTATGGCAAAGGCACCGTTTGCGGCCATACTGAGGACCGTGTTTTTTCTGTGACCACAGGCGGCAAGCTCACCTTGCACTTTAACTTCACTGATGATGTGGCGCTCTCACAGTACAAAATTGACGTGCACAACAACTTTGACTGCCACGGCCACCGCAGCGGCTTACGCCGGGGCACGCCCTGGTTTGTGGTGCGCATCAAAGAGGCCACTGGCAAAGATTACAAAGTGGTGGAAGAACTGGAGGTACCAGCAGACGCCACCCCCGGCAACTACCACCTGCTCCTTTACGCCACCGACAAAGCCGGCACTGAGGCGGTTCCTCAGGTTTACAGCGTGCATGTCTCTAACCCCACCGACACCACCCCTCCGCAGTTGACCATGACCAGCCCCACGGCAGAAACCGTAACCGTAAAGCGCGGCAGCACCGTTCCCTTCAGCGGCACCGTCACTGATGCAGTTTCGTTGAACGAGGGCCGAGTGGAAATCAGCTACTCCGACCCGGCCAACCAGCCTTTTACCGTGGACCAACAGTTTTTCCCAGCCACAGCGGGCACCCAGGCCACTTTCAGCATTCCTTTCACTTTTGCGACTTACATGCCCACGGGCGAATACAAGTTCACGGTGGAGGTGTTTGATACCAAAAACAACAAAGTCACAAAAAAACTGAAAGTAGTGGTGGAGCCCTAAACCGCTTTCAACCCGCCTTCTGTTTTCGGGCTGTTTTTAAAAAAACAGCCCGAAAACGCACACAAATTTTGATTCACCTTCTATGAATTTAATAAACCAAAAGCCTACTTGGGTGAGAAAAGCGGTCATCTTGCTGGCCTTGTTCACAGCGCTATGCGGACTGGCTTTTTTCCCGCAGAAGGCATCGGCGCAGGCGGTGCAAAGCATTAAGGGCCAGGTGCAGGACGTGCAGGGCCAGCCACTAATTGGAGCCTCAGTGCACTTGCAGGAGACGCTGCAAGGCACCCAGACCGATGTGCAGGGCAGATTTCAGTTGAACCAGGTGAGGCCAGGCCATTACTGGCTGCAGGTTTCCATGGTGGGCTATGCCACCCTCACCAAATCAGTCACCGTGGCGCAGGAACCTGTTTCGGTTTCTTTAACGTTGCAGCCCTCTAACCAGCAACTGCAGGAGGTGGTGGTGCAGAGCCATGGGGCGCAGCTGAACCAGCAGGAAAGCTCGGTGCTCACCCAAACCGCAGATGAAACCTATATCAATCAAAATGCTGGCGCCTCGCTTATGGGAACGTTGGAGAAACTGCCGGGGGTAAGCGCCATCAACATGGGCGTAGGCATTTCTAAACCCGTCATCCGGGGCCTGAGCTTCAACCGCGTATTGGTCACCGATAGCGGCATTAAGCAGGAGGGGCAGCAATGGGGTTCAGACCACGGCCTGGAGATTGACCAGTTCAATGTGGAGCAGGTGGAGATAGTGAAAGGCTCGGCCAGTTTAATGCACGGTTCTGATGCTTTGGGCGGTGTGGTGCGCATCTCGCACCCGGTGGCAGTGCAGGAAGGGCACTACACGGCCAGTGTACGCGGCATCTACCGCTCCAACAATGACACCTACGGCACCACGGTCGCCACCGCAGGGAACCACCGCGGCCTCACTTTCCGGGTAAGGGCCACCCACCTCCGCTACGCGGATTACAAAGTACCCGCTGAGACCTTTACCTACAACCGCTTCGTGCTGCCCATTTATGACGGGAGGCTCAAGAACACGGCCGGTCGGGAAAACCACTTTTCAGGTACGGTGGGCGTGAACAAGAACTGGGGCTATACACATTTGACTGTCTCCAACTACAACCAGCAGGTGGGCATTTTCAGCGGGGCCATGGGTATACCACGGGCGTATATGCTCACACCAGACGGAAGCCGCCGCAACATTGCCTTCCCTAGCCAGGACATTAACCATTTCAAAATCATCTCCAACAGCAACATTCAACTGGGCAAAAACTGGCTGGAGGCAGATTTAGGGTATCAGCGCAACCACCGTAAAGAACTTTCAGCACCGCACGTACACGGGGCTCCGTCAGAAGACAGCAACCATCTGGCTACCCAGCTGGACCTGCAGACCGCTACGGCGAATATCCGCTACTTTCCGCATTTCAGCGGAAAACTGGAACCCACTTTCGGCTTACAGGCACAGGCTCAGAAAAACCGACAGGCCGGTTTTGAGTTTTTGCTTCCTCATTTCAAAAGCCAGCAGGTTGGTTTCTTCGCCCTCTCCAAATACCGCCTGCACAAGAAATGGATCGCCAACGGCGGCCTGCGGGTGGATTATGGCCATCTTTCGGCCGAGGAGGAACAGCGGACTTTCTACTATGAGAACCGCTACCTTGCCACCATTCAGCAGAGCCCGCGCGTGAACCGGGATTTCTGGGGCTGGAGCGGGTCTTTGGGTGTGGCCTGCAACCCCACGGAGCGCTGGGGGCTCAAAGCCAACTTCGGGAAAACGTTCCGGATTCCGGCGGCCGCCGAACTCACCGCCAACGGCATGCACCACGGCACGTTTAGGTATGAACAAGGCGATGCTACGTTGAAACCCGAGCAAGGATACCAGTTGGATGTGGCCGTGAGCTATGACAATGAGCGGCTGCAGCTGTCGGTTACGCCGTTTTTCAACCTGTTCCAGAACTACATTTACCTGAGCCCGTCGGGCATTTTTCCCACGGTGAACATTGACGGGAGCCTGTACCCTGTGGCTGAGGCGGGGCAATTGTACCGCTTCCGGCAGACCCGGGCGCTGCACACGGGGGCCGAGGCCACGGCCAAATATTTTCTCTTGCAGACCTTGACTTTCGGCCTCACGGCCGAATACGTATGGGCTCAGAACCGCACCACGCAGCTTCCCCTGCCCTTCACCCCTCCCTTCGCACTGCAGGCCGATGCCGAGTACAACCTGCCCCGCCTAACCACTTACCTGCAAAATGGTTACTTCAAAGTCAACTACGGGTATTATGCGGCGCAGCACCGCGTGGAGCGCAATGAACTGGAAACAGACGCGTATTCTTTGGTGAGCCTGACTACCGGAATACGTTTGGGCCAGCAGAAGTGGGGGCAGCTGGGCTTTCAGGTGCAGAACCTGCTGAATGGGAAATACCTCAACCACCTGAGCCGCTACCGCATTCTGAACTTGCCCGAACCCGGCCGCAATTACGTGGTTTCCCTGTCCATTGACTTAGAAACGCCGTAACACTATTCATTTGATTTCCGGTCTTAGGAAACGGCCATCCTCGGGACCGTCAGCCCAACTTTTTATTACTTCCCCATTGTTCCCAACTAGTTCTTAACTGACCACCTCATAAAAACTATAGGCTTCCAAATAATTTGAGAAAGTTGATGGAAAACACTGAATAGCTAAGGAAGATGTTTTAGAGTTTTCTTTCTGGCCCTGGCACAAGCGTCTGCATGTGCCTTTTAAAAAGTAAGCTTCTGTTACTAGGCTTTTTTTGTAAAAATAAGCCAAAAACGTGGTCGCAAGCGTCCGCTTACACCCGCGTTTTAGCCCTCTAATGCAGAAACCAGAATACTTTAGCAAGAAAACAAAAAAGCCCTGAACCATTGCTGATTCAGGGCTTTCAAGTACCAGGAGCGGGAATCGAACCCGCACTTCCTAATGGAAACAAGATTTTAAGTCTTTCAAAGAATGGTTTCATATGAACCAAAATGTCGCTTATTTAACAATTAAAGCCATTTTTGATAACTCTAGCATTCATATAAAACCATAAAAAACCGCCATTTGTTTGACCTATGTTTGACCCATTTTTCGTATATTTACCTATACGACTTGCATTATGGCCTCCATCAAAATCATTCTCCGCAATAAATCCAACGCGCAGGGCGAACATGCCTTGGCTTTGCAGATTATCAAAGACCGCAAGACCTCGATCATGCACACGGGGCACCATGTTCTCAAGAAGGATTGGGACGAGGTTAATCAGCGCGTCAGAAAATCACATCCCAATTCAGCAAGATTGAACAATCTTCTGGCTAAAAAATTAGCGGAGGCCAATGACAAGCTTCTTGAGTTGGAAACCAATTCAAAAGACGGTTCCGCACGCACCATCCAAAAGGCTGTTAAAGGAACAAAAGAAGGCACATTTTTCAAGCAGGCAGAAATTTATCTGAGTAACCTCGAAAAGGAAGGAAAGTTTAACCGGCTTTCGAATGACAAACCCAAGGTTAACCGGCTGCGTGAGTTTTTGGGCGGTGATGTGAATTTCAGCGAGCTGGATACAGAAACACTCAAACGGTTTAAAGCCTGGCTTAAAGGTTCTAAAAAGGTGACGGAAAGAACCGCTGTCAATTATTTTGTCGTTATTCGCTCCATTTTTAACCAAGCTATTGCAGCCAATGTTGCCGACCGCAAGCACTATCCTTTCGGTAAAGGCAAGATCGTTATCAAGTTTCCCGATAGTGCAAAGCTCGGTCTGAACATGGATGAGATCAAAGCCTTGGAAGAAGTACAGCTTAAGGCGGCTGATAATCACGCCCGCAATCTATGGCTTTTATCATTTTATATGGCGGGAATGCGGGTATCGGATGTATTGCGCCTCCGTTGGTCTGATATTCATGACGGCCGCATGCACTATTCCATGGGCAAGAATGACAAAAGTGGATCCTTGAAAATCCCGGAAAAGGCTTTGCAACTGCTGGAGCAATATCGCCGGGATTCGGTGCTTGTCTTCCCAGACCTTGAAATAGTTGAGAACCTATCTGATAAATACAGTGTCCAGCACAGGATCAAATCACGCCTGCACAATATCAACAACCGCCTTGAGGCCGTGGCTTTGAAGGCAGGTATCACCAAGCCTTTGACTATGCACATAGCTAGGCATAGCTTTGCCCAGATAGCCAGTGACAAGGTTCCGGTGCAGATCCTGCAGAAGCTCTACCGCCACAGCAGCATCACCACTACTATCGGCTATCAATCCAATTTCACAACAAAGCACACTGATGATGCCTTGGATTCGGTGTTAGCCTTTTAGTTACCCTAACCTGCTATATGTACAGTGAGCCGAATAAGAGTTTTATTCGGCTCAATTTTGTTTTACATTTGAGCCGAATATAGGATATAATCGGCTCATGATCTATAACTGGCAACAATCTGACTGGCCTGATTTCAGGTATGGCCTGAGCGAGGTCGAGGATGCGCTATTCCGTTTTTCCGAGCAGACAGGACATGTCAGCGGCATACTGAAGGCAATGCCTGAAAAGATGCAGACGGAAGCCATCATTGACATCATGGTGGCCGAGGCAATCAAAACCTCCGAGATTGAGGGCGAGTACCTCAGCCGGAAGGATGTGGCTTCTTCCATCCGCAACCATCTCGGCCTCGCCCAGCCCCCAGGCTCCATCAAGGACAGGATGGCCCAAGGGGCCGGGGAACTGATGGCCGATGCCCGGAACACCTATGCCGAGGCGCTGACGGAGGAAAAGCTTTTCGGGTGGCACAGGATGCTCCTGAAAGAGAACAGAGGTATAAACATCGGCATGTGGCGCAGCCACGGGGAACCTATGCAAGTCGTCTCAGGCGCACTTGGTAAAGAGAAGGTACATTTTGAGGCCCCTCCCTCCTCCCGTGTGCCCGCCGAGATGGGCAGGTTTATCCAGTGGTTCAACGACACGGCACCTGGCGGGGCAAGGGAAATGAAGAAAGCCCCGGTCCGGTCAGCCATCGCCCATCTGTATTTTGAGTCCATCCACCCCTTTGAGGACGGCAACGGGCGGATTGGCCGCGCCATTGCCGAGAAGGCACTGTCACAGACTCTGGGCCGCCCGGTACTGCTCAGCCTTTCCAGAACTATAGAGGCCGACAAGAGATCTTACTACCAGGCTTTGGAGAAAGCGCAACGCGGCAATGAGATCACGCCCTGGGTCAACTACTTCGTGGGAATTGCTTTGAAGGCCCAAGGGCAGGCCATCGAGCTGGTGGACTTCATCCTGAAAAAGTCAAAGTTCTTCGACCGGTTCAAGGGGCTTCTGAATGAGCGGGAGGTAAAAGCGGTGAATAGGATGCTGGAGGCTGGCCCGGAGGGATTTGAGGGGGGCATGAGCGCGAGAAAATACATGTCTATCACCAAAGCCTCCAAAGCGACCGCCACACGGGATCTGCAGCACCTTCTGGAACTGGAAGCCTTGATTTTGGAAGGTGGCGGGCGTAGCACGCGCTACATTCTAAACATTTAGTTTGGTTCTTTGATTACCCGCAATTGTATTGCTCACAGCCCCAGTTCATCCGCGAAGGAGTAATACCCTTCCTTGGTGACAATCAGATGGTCGTGCACAGCGATGTCAAGAAATCTCCCCGCTTCTTTCAGTTTATTTGTCAGCGCTATGTCTGCCGCGCTAGGTTTGAGGCTGCAGGAGGGGTGGTTGTGCGCCAGGAGAATTGACGAGGCATTCGCTTTCAGGGCCGCGACAAATACCTGCTTAGGGTCCACTACTGTCCCAGCGGTGCCGCCCGTGGAGATGTTGCACAGCCCCAGCACATGACCTGCCCTGTTCAGCAGCATGATTTTTGCCTGTTCAATGAATTCCAGCTTGTTCTTGTCCCACGCCTGCAGGAATACTTTATAGGCATCTCTGGAGCAGGTGATCTTTGGGCGGGAAGAAGGACTGACCTTTGATCTATAAATAAGCTCTATTTCTGCAAGTTGGTAAAGCAAAGACATGATGGCACTCCTTTGTTATAGGAATGCAATCCTATAATAGCTTTGCCCATCACGCAAGCCCAAAAACTCACGTTCAAAATTCTCTGCGCTAAACCCTGCAACCGGTGCTAGATAATTTTTAGAAAAAATTTCACCGGAAGTTTGTACATGAGTAAACCATCGTTAACCCGCAAACAAAAACCTACGATTTCGGTAGAGGCAAAAATTATAACCCTTTCTTTCCCAGTTGCTTTCCAATCCAATCGAAGCAGATTTTAGTTTAATTCTGTTCAAATATAGACGATCGTTAAACCCTGAACAAAACGGGCTTTTCAAAATGAAGCAAGTGCTTGCCTATTACCGAGTTTCCACCACCAAACAGGGCCGCAGTGGCCTGGGGTTGGAAGCCCAGCAGAATATGATAGAGAATTACTGTAAGTTAAACGGGTGCACCATGCTCGGCGAGGTAGTGGAGGTAAAATCCACACGTAAGTACCGCACGGGGCTATTCCAGGCACTGGAGTTGTGCCGCCAGAGCAAAGCCACCTTGATTGTGGCTCGGCTGGATCGCTTGGGCCGGGATGTCGAACAGATAGCTGGTATCGTTAAGTCGAACGTCGAGATTATTGTAGCCGACAATCCTCACGCAAACCGCTTCACCATCCACATCCTAGCGGCAGTGGCGGAAGAGCAAAGGCAGCGGATCAGCGAGACGACTAAGGGGGCATTGGAGGCGGCAAGGAAGAGAGGTGTGGTGCTGGGGAAAAACGGCAAGGCCCTATCGGCCGCCAACCGGAAAGCGGCAGAGGAGTTCGCGCAGAAACTCTCGCCTATTCTGGCGCGGCTACGCAATCGAGGGATCACCTCCATGCGGGCGGTGTCGGCAGAACTTAACAGGAAGGGTGTCCCTACCTTTCGCGGGGAAGGCAGATGGCACCCCAGCACTGTGTGCACATTGGTAAACCGCCTGAAACAATGATCCAACCAGGCGGCGAAAAACAGTCAGAGATAACGCTTAGTATAATTTGGCACTCCTATTCCTTTTTGTCGCCAGTTTGATGCTTAATCCTTATGGTGACTGGTCGATGGTCTATAGTGGAAATGAGGCTCAACAATACCGGCAGGCATGGGATCAAACCCCGCATCAAGTTTTCCGCTTTGCGGTGACCAACCGGGTGCGAATTGTAATCTGGTAGTATGATCGGCACACAGGCTGAAACAGTCTATGTTGTAGATTTTCTTAGTATCGGTGCGGCATTTAAATTTCAACCTAATCCCTATCAACAATGAAACGTCACTTGTATAAATTCCTCATTTTGTTCATGGCCATGGCTGTGCTTGCTTCATGTAAAGAAGAGAATGAACCTATTCCAGATACTCCAAACCCAAATCCGGTAGACGAGAACCCGCCCTCCAGCTCCAATGCTTTGCTCATAAATGATCCTACTTTCAAAGCTGCCACAGGATTTACGTCAGCTAATGCAGCTGTTCAGCCGGACGGAAAGATTATCCTAGATGGTTATTATGCGGCAAATGGGCAAACTGTTATTAAAATTCTCCGCTTAAATAAAAACGGCTCACTAGATAGCAGTTTTGATATTGATCAAGATAAAAGCTGGATAATAAAGAACATTTCAGGCATTTTCATTCTGGCAGATGGGAAAGTACTTATCTGCGGTGAATTTACGATTAAAGGACAACGGGCTTTTCTTGCTCGGCTGACAACTACCGAAGCGTTGGACAATTCATATGTTCAACCGAACATTGGAGTTCCGGCAAGTGTCAATTTTCAACGTACTGCCAGTGGTAAGGTATTAGTCTCTACTACAGAAAAAACCTCAAGTGTTTATAATTACGTTGCAGCAAAATTATTCCGGTTAAACAGTGATGGCTCATTGGATAACGGTTTTAATGTGAAGAATTATGATGTGCCTAGCACGAGTGATGCATTTAGGTCTATTGTACCTCTTGTAAATGGTAAAATTATTATCGCGGGCATTTTCTCAGTAGGCGATGACAATATGAGAAGGCAGGATATTGCTCGCTTGAACGCTGATGGAAGCGTAGACTTTTCTTTTAATTTCAAAGAAAAGTTTAACTATGCGGCTTCCATTTCAAGAGTAACCGTGCAGTCAGATGGGAAAATCGTTATTTCTGGCGCATTTACCTGGATTACAGACCCTAATATTCGTGACGCTAATTATTACTATTATGGCATGGCACGTCTAAATCCAGACGGAGATATTGACCATAGTTTCAATGCCCCTAAAGCGTTTACTTACAGCAATTATATAAATGATATAACGACTTTATCTGATAACAGAATTTTAGCCCACTGGAAAAGCTTTACTAATAATCAAGCTAAAAGCTATATAGAATTCCTTGGCAATAACGGTGGAATTGACAACAGTTATGTTTTCCAATTCCAGTATAGTAATATTAATAGCATTTTAAGAGAAGCACCTGATCAATTTTTATTACTTGGCGAAATAACAGTAGACAACACAGTATATCCTATTATTCGGTTGAAGAAGCCGTAACCAAGCCTTTTGGATAAATTTTCACATCTAATCTCAAAGAAATATTACCGTAAATCAAAACCTAAGCGCTGTATCGCTAAAAAGCCAATGGGACGTATTCTATGCACTTATTATAATCCAGAAGTCAGAAATGACCTTTAAAGCAGCTGGGAATAACGCCGAAATCCCCGACATCAGGCAGCGGAGGCCGAAAAGCTGACAGAGTAGGCATTACCCCAAGCGAAACCAAGATGGCTAACAAGGAAGAAGCGGCAAGAGAAGCTGCCAGGAAAGCCGAACGCGCTGCTGAAGAAGCAAGAAAAAGAGCGCGTGAGGCAGAAGAAGCGGCTAGAAAAGCACGGCAGAAATAAGCAATGTTTTTATGCAAGACTCTTTTGGTTAAAGCCCCGGCACTATGTCGGGGCTTTGAAATTTAAAGAGAGACTGCAATACCGCCATTCTAGATTAATTCTTTCAGCTTACCCCATCTGTCATGCTGCATTGCTTTCATGGCAGAAATGCTACCTTCTCTTCGGGCTTTATCACGGCAAGCATACGCTGTTCTTTATACAGAGGATTTTCCGGCAATGCCGCCTTCTCCGGCTGACCTTTGAAGTGGAAATTAAAGGTAAATAACAGCAGGATGACAAAGCTGCGCCCTTTGCTTTTCTGGCGGTTCCGCTCCTGGATTTCCTTCATCTCCTCGATAAACTCCTGTTTGCGCTTTTCCCGCTCCGTCAGCTCATTGGCCACTTCCTTCCGGTTCTCGGTGAACTCCTGCCCGATGGTTTTCTTCTGCTCCTTCTCCTCTCCCGTGATCTCCTCTTTCGACTGCCTGAATTCCTCAAGATTGTTTTCCTGCGCCTGCTCTGTCTTTTTAGTCGCCTTTTCCCTGGATTCTGCGAATTCCCGGGCAAGCCTCTTTTTCTTTTCCTGGCTGTTCTCTTCTTCCTGCTCTTGCATGGTCTGTTTGTTTTCCTTGGTTATATCCTCACGGCTCTGCGCAAACTGGCTGGCTGCTTCCTGAGCGTTTTGTTTACCCTGCCCTTCCTGCTGCCCCGACTTACCGGACGAGCCGCCTTGTCTGGTGCGCATGAGCTCGATCGCTTCTTGTTCCGGGATAAGCTTCTCGCCCCGCATCCGGCTACGCACCTCCTTTATACGGATTCCTTTCAGCTGCCGGACCAGGTCAAAAGATCGTCCGTTTTCGTCCACCACCATAAAGGGGTTGCGCATGGAACCGGCAGCCACCATATAGCCTGCCTTTCTCGCTTCCCTGATGAATTCCGCCCCCGTCCGGGTTTTGCCCCAAAGCTCCGTCAAAGCGGCCTTCAGCTCGGGGCGGTGCTGGTTCCGGCGCGGGGTCGGGGCATGCGCGAAGACGCGCTCCATCTCCTGCCGCGCGCGGTCCTGCGCCAGGCGGCTGTAGCTGTCGGAGACAACCTTGCCGGTGGCATGGTCATAGCGCTCCCAGACCACATGGGCATGGGTGCGCCCTTTCTTCTCGTGCAGCACGATGATGCGCCGCTGGCTGCCCAGCCCCAGTTCCGCGCCCAGGATGTCCGCCGCCTTGAGCCAGTCCTCCCGGCCCATGCGCTGCGCCTCGGCCGGGGCCGGGTTGATCTGCGCGTGGTACAGCCCCTTCGCGCTCCGGGTGAGCTCGCTGTTGAGCTGCATCCCGAAGATGGTCTGGTGCAGGTAATCCTCCCTGGCGAAGGGCCGCCCGTCCACCTCCAGGATGAGGATGCCGTCATTGTCCCGCTGCGCCAGGAGATAATACCCGAGCTGGCGGCCATTGCCCCGCGTGTTGCCCCTAATGACCATGGCGCAACTCCAGCTGGATGGCGTGGGTGAGGATCTCCACGTTGGACATGGCCCGGCTGATGGCCTCCTCGGGGACCGAGACCGGGTCGCCGTTGAGCAGGCAGGTGTTCAGGGCATGGGCGATCTGGTTGACGTTGCTGCCGACTTTCCCAAGCTCGGCCTGGAGCCTGATCAGGGCCTCCCGCTCGGGCGTGGGTTTCGGGCGCAACGGCTTACAGCCAAGGCTGGCCGCACGGATAAAATCACTGGGGGAACGCCCCGCCTCTGCGGCGGTTTCCCAAAGCTGTTTTTTCTCGGCAGGCGTGAAGCGCACCCGGACGGTGACCGTGCGTTTCTCGTCGCCGCTTTTCTGCGGACGTGACATGGCTGTAATTTTTTAAGGGGGGTCAAGCGGGGGATTTCTCCCCCCTTGCAAGACGGGTTGAGGATACAAATTCCGAAGGTTTTTGTAGCCACAACCCACGTCTTGCAACTCCATCGAATATAGCGGACGGGGATGGAAAAGTCAAGTGTTACAGGTAGTTACCAAGAGCGCGTCCCTAATCTTACTTACTGGTTGGGCTGTGTAGCCGGGAAAAGAAAAAATATTTGGAAATATGGGGGCACTTTTCTAAGTTCAATTAAATCTTGGAAAGGCGATATGCAGGAACCGTTACCGTATAGCAGGTTTGGGGTGACGCCGGGGGAGCTGAGAAAGCTTCTCCGCTTGGAGTCGCATTCCGAGGTCAGAAACAAGGCGCTGCTGTTCCTGATCGGGATGGTGCTGCTGCCTGTTACCCTGGCCGGGGTGCTGTGGGGCTATGCGCGGGGGTACAAGCGGTTTGTCTTCCCGCTGGACAGGCTGCCCGTGTTTGCCCGCCTGCCCGCCATCGTGAAGCTCTCCATGCTGATCGGGGCTGTCCTGATCTGGGCAGTGCTGGTTGTGCTGGCCTTCGTCTTCTATGTCTTCGTCGAGGTGACGGATATCGCACCGATGGCGGTGCTGACGTATCTGGGCGTGAACCTGGTGCTTTCCTTTGTGGTCTATTTCTTTTTCGTGCTGTGGCGGCACGGCGTGAAAGAGCAGCTTGTCGAGGGCAACAAGTTCGGGTCCGCCCGGTTGGCCCGCGAACATGACCTGGTGGAGTACAAGGGCAAGTCCGGCTTTTATATCGGGGGCGGCTACACCTTCGCCGACAAGGGCCATATCCTGACGGTGGCCGGTACGCGGGGCGGCAAAGGCACGAATTTGATTATCCCCAATTTGCTGGGCTTGGGCGGCTATGAGGGCTCTTGGGTGGTGATTGACCCGAAGGGGGAGAATGCGGCCATCACAGCCCGATACCAGTTTGAGAGCGGGAAGGAGCTGGTGGTGCTGAACCCCTGGGGGCTGCTGCAGGAGCAGCTGGGGAAACCGGACTGCTACAACCCGCTGGATTTGCTGGCCGATAAGACAAGTTTGCACCTGGTGGATGACGCGCAGATGATCGCGGAGATGCTGGTGCCGGTGGAGAGCGGCGACAAGAACAAGTTCTTCACCGACACGGCCCGTTCCATCATTGCCGGGATCATCCTGCAGATCGCGGTCACCCAGGAGGCGGAGGACAGAAGCCTGCGCACGCTCTGGAAGTGGGTGCGGTATACCGGGGACCAGTGGCTGGACCTGATCGCAGAAATGCAGGTGAGCGATGACGAGGCCAATGGCGAGGTGATCCGCAACGCCGGAAACGAGATCAAGAAACTGATGGAGGGCGGCGAGGAAACGTTCGGCAATATCATATCCTCTGTCCTGCAGGCCACAGATTTTTTGAAATCCCCGGCCCTGGACGCCTCCATGCGGTCCGGCGTTGACCCGTACAGCATCGCGGACGGCAACACGGCACTGTACATCATCATCCCGGCGGATAAGCTGCAGAGCCATTCGCGCTGGCTGCGCCTGGTGGTGACCTCCATCCTGAGGGCGGCGATCCGCAAGCCCAATAAGCGGGTGTGTTTCCTGTTGGACGAGTTCGCCGCGCTGGGCTATCTGCCGGAGATCGAAATTGCCTTAAGCACCTATGCCGGGTATGAGGTGACGGTCTGGCCCATCCTGCAGTCGCTGATCCAGCTCAAGAATCTTTACGCGGAAAACTGGGAGAGCTTCACGGCCAACAGCACAATCCGGCATTTCTTCTCGGTGAACGACAACTTCACCGCCGAGTATGTGAGCAAGACCATCGGGCAGACCTCGCACCTAGTGACCAATAAGAGTTGGTTCCGGGTGATCGATGCCAAGTCCAACTCGCGGGACCTGGTCACGCCGGATGAATTACGCAGGAGTTCGGGGGAGAATATCTTTGCCTTTATGGGCAGCAAACCGCCGACTTATTTCCCGAAGAGGCCCTATTATCTGATACCTGAATTAATTGGGAAGGCGGATAGGAATCCTTATTTGTAAATTAGGCGATCAAAAATTTTATGTATCAAGAAATGATGGATTACAAAAGATTTCGGATGCGCGAAAACGACCCGACCCAAGCCGGAGAACGGGGCGAATGAGACAGGCACCTTTTATGATATACCCGGCCCTGCCCGCCATGTATACCTCATCTGGCCAGACGTCAAGCGGCAGTTTCTGAGTTATGCCTATCTGGTGGGAGGGACGTTCGACCCAGGCGAGGAAATGAACTTAAGCTGGATTTTTCAACTTACATTGTCACGCTCAAAGGTTACTGCTTCGAGGAAATATTCGATGCTATATAGGCTCAGTATCTAAAGAAAGTTTTCTAAACGTACATACGTTAGGGTGACAATAAAGATATAGTATTTCATGTTATTATTAAAATAAAACAATTGTTTACTATAATAATACAAAAATGAAAGTTGAAGATAATCAGTCGTCAAAAGAACAATCAAATGGCCGTGAAGTAAATATTTCAATATTTGCTGGTAATTCTAGAGTTTCATTGGATGAAACCAATCGCATCTTGGTAGAGCCACAGTTAATGGCTTTCGATGCTGCTTTAAAACGAGCCTCCGATTTGAGAATGCAAGTAAACAGCTTGCCCTATATATCTATCGCCTTTGACCACAAGGGAATTTTTAGAAAACAGTTCCTGAAGAGTGGTCTTACAAACTCACAAAAGCGGCATCCTAAGCTTTCTCAACTCACGCATGAGATAGTTACTCTTTTTGAGCCCTATGCACTTAAATATGCTATTGCTCTCAGTGATATTACAGTCATTCATGAAGATTCTGCCAGAATGCATGCAAGTTATATTATTGAAACTGGTAATCATCCGCAAGAACTCTTGCATTGGATGCAAGCATCTGTAGAATCCTTAGATGAAGATGATAAAGTAGATGTGGAAGATTCAACGACTCATAATACTAACCGTGTCACATGTGCTTTGGTTACAAGTGAATACTTTGCCAGCAGCGTTAAAAATAGCACTCGATCCCTAGAGGTATTTTTTGAAAATGACCCATGGTCCAGAGTTAGTGTGTATGTTAGGGGAGTAAAACTTATGGAAGGATTGGGTAGGGACATAAAAGTAAAGTTGCTCCTAGTTAGCAAACAAGGACGAGTTTTTGGGCGATGAGAAATTCTACAAACAATATCACCCTGCCATCAGGTATGTTTAAGAACATCTTGATTAAGCCGAGGGGAATGGCTTCGGCTGTTATAGTTGATGAGCGTGCTCTAAATCATCTAATTCAAGCTCAAGCATTATTACCTAGTAATATTCAACTTGTTTTGACCCGTGCATTTCAAAGAGAAAGTTTTTTTCTAAAAGTTGCAAGGGGTGGTGGGGCGGTATTGTTTGGAATTATATTTCCAAATCGGAAAGGTGAAATTTTGGATATATTTGGGCATAACGGCCATGCAACAGATGGTCGGCATTTGGACGTAGGGGTGATAAATTGCAATTCAGACATAAAGTTACTGCCATTTGGAGTGTTTACCCCACTTAAAAAAATAAAAGAGTTGTTTGAAAGCAATAAATTTGTGTTGAATAACGTTTTTGATGCATTAGAAAAAAGCAAATTCTCAATTCATAAAAACTATACAGAGTGTATGCAAATCCATTGTGATTTCATTGATTAAAGAAGAAAGCAGCATAATAAAGGCTGCTTTTCCGTTTTTATTTAGGAAATAGGGGTTCAGGCTGCAACCCTAAACATGCTCAACCGCCTTCTGAGCATAACAAGCTGCCGAAAGGATAAACCGCTTATCATCTTGCAAAGCAATTATCCACAATTGATATAAGTAGCGTGATGCTCCTGCGGTATCAACCGCCGACTTATTTTCCAAAAAGGCCTTATTATCTGATATCAGAATAAATTGGGAAGGCGGATAAGAATCCTTATAAGTACATGGACAGATATAAATATCCAAAAGTATTGGTCGAAAATTTACCACCCCTACCCCTCTTAAAATAGGAGGGGAGCTTTCAAAATATGTGAAAATATATAATTTAAATTGTCCTGCTACTTATTTACATATAATTTAATCTATTTTATAAATCTCTACATAATTTCAAAACTATAAATAATTATCTATTCTGATTTTGCCAATAGGCATTTAAGTCTTTATGATTTTTGTACTGATATTCAAAACTTCCAATTTTTGTATCATTTTTATCAAGTAAACCAGCAATTTTATATGTTGATTGAAAACCCGCTTCATCATTATCCATGAAAAGAAAAACAGAATCAATATTTTCTCTCATACTGATTATTCTTTCTGATACTTCACCACTTAAGGAAGTCGAATTAAGAATAAAGCTGTGATGGATCGGATGCTTTATTTTCTTCATTTCTAACCAACTCAACCAGTCCCAAAAACCTTCAAAAACATCCGCCTTTTCACAATCTTTTAGCGGCTGAATGTAAGTTGATGCCTTCGCACCAATACATGTTTTGAAACATTCCTGCCGCTTTGGATTAGGAATACTGACCTCATAGCCGCCTTTATCATTCTCAAACAAGATGCCGTAATATTTCTTTCCTGTCACCGTGTCTAGGATATAGCCCTGCTTTAGATACAAGTTTGCCAGTTCATAAGAAATCCGGCGGCGCTGCAGCTCCTCTTTCAGGCCGATAAAGGTGATGCGGTCGGCAATCTTTAAAATTTTGTAGCGCGGTGGCTGTTGCTTTGGCCGGTGCTGTCCCTGCTCCTTCTTAGTGCCAACATTCCCTTTTTGGTAAGCGGAAGGGTTAAGCCTTGCCAGTTCCTGCAACGCTTCCTTGATGCCGAAACGGCGGTCTTTGTGGTGGTAATCGCTCCACAGATCCAGCCCGTCCCCGCCGATGCCCTGGGCTTTGCCGCTCCCTGTCTGGCCGAAATCATGCCATTTGTTGGTTTTGGGGTTGATTTTGAAGGAGGCTGTTTTCTCCCCCGGTCTGAACGGGGAGAAATACCATACCTCCCCTTTCCGGTCGGTGTGGGAGTAGCGACCGCCAAGATGCTCAACGATGATCTGCAGCGGGATTTGCTTTGCCTGGGCAATGTTCATGGGGTCACCTTTCCGGTGGGATGGTTGAAGAAAAAGCCCCGCGTTTTTGCAGGGCTTGGATTTGATTAGCAATTATTCTTTCGGTTGCAGGGTGTGCAGGTAGTCCACCGCCTTTGAAGCTTCGCTGGCGGCGGTGAGCAGGCAGTGCTTGTTCTCTTTCAGCACTTTCAGCCAGTGCTCAATATACCCGGCGTGGTCGCCCTTTTCTATCGTGGCGATACCGAAACCGGCACAGAGAAAAGCAGCACCAAATTCGGCCACCAATTCTTCCGTGGCATAGTTCTGGTCGCCGAATTTCTTGCCGCCGGTGCGGTTCAGGCGTGGCTTGCTTCCTGTCCAATGGGTAAGCTCGTGCAGCAGGGTGGAGTAATAGCCCTCTGTTGCGGTGCAGCTTGTCGTTTCCAAGAACTGTTCCGGGTGGGGCATGACGATTTTGTCGGCAGAGGGGATGTAGCAGGCCCCTTCGTCCTTATGCTCGATTATCGCTTTTGTGTTATGGATGAAGTGTTCCACCGTATCGATCTTATTGACCAGGCATTCGGCATGTGTACTGGCTTCCGGTACGGGCGGGGTGTAGCTGACAAGCTGGCACCTGTTGAAGACGAAGGAGGTTTTCAGGAACGGGATTTTCTGCACCTCACCCTCGACTTCCTTTTCGATGGTGTCATAGTAGACGATCAGGCTGCCTTTCTCGCCTTTGCGAATGGATTCCTTTTTCTCCTGCCATTGTTTGAAGCTGGCCCATTCGGCGGAGTTGTAGCTGTTCTGGATGGAGGAGCACCAGAGCAGGACGATGTTGATGCCGCGGTATTTCTTGCCAGTGGTGAAATTGGCTGGCAGGCCCGGCAGGGCATTGTTTCCCCCGGCCCAAGGCTTGTTCCAGGGGATGGTGCCGGATTCGAGTTGTTGGATGATGGTGTCCGTTACGAGTTGGTGGACGTCGCGGCGAGTGTTGGCGGGGCCGGGTTGTTTCTGTGGTGCTGTGTTTCCCATTGGATTTCCTTTTCCGTTAGGGTTGATGGTTACAGGGGATAGACAACCGGAGGATCAGTGACCAAACCGGCTGTAATTTTGGATGGGCGGGGAAGCCCGATAAGGGCGGCGAAAATTATGGTTGGAGGCGGGAGCGGCTTCGGTTAAATCAACTGTGAAAACCATCGGCCCTTCCTTTGCAAGAAAGGATGCGAGGGGAAACCTTATAGGCACTAAGGGCAAGGCCAGGCCCAGTTGAAGCGGAAGATTTTTACTTAAATAGAACGTCACTGGCGTATGGAATGCAAAAGCCCCGCCTGATCAGGCGGGGCCAGTGGGTTATGCTCTCTGCTGGGTTAGCTTTGGGAGCTGCCCAGGGTTTCAATGCATCTGTTGATGTCCTCGATCTTCCAGCCGTTCAGCCTTGCGCTGATCTTGTACGGCTTCGGGTAGCGGCCGGATTGTATTCCCTTGTGGAAAGTCGAGAGGCTGATGCCGCCCAGCATACGCAACACCTCCTGGGTACGCAGGTATCCCGAAACTGAGGGTGTAGGTAGTTGGGGGGTTAGTTCTGTCATGGTTTTTCCTTTGCTGTTGCGGGTTGGTGGTGAGGCTGTCTAGGTAGTCGGCGTATTCCTGCATCATGGTGATGCGCTGGGGCAGGTAGTCCGCCCGGTCGTAGGCGCGGTCCACGCTGCTGCGGGGGACGTGGGCAAGCTGGCGGTCCACCGGCTCGTGCCGGAAGTTGAGGTTCTGTTTCAGCACCCCCATCGCCAAGGCTCGGAAGCCGTGGCCAGTCATCCTGTTCTTGTAGCCCATGCGCTCCAGCGCCTTGAGGATGGTGCCGTTGGACATCGGCTTCCTGGGGCGCGGGATGCTGGGGAACACGTATTCACGGCGTCCATTGAGTTCCTTCAGCTCGTGCAGGATCGCCAGGGCCTGGCGGGACAGGGGCACTTTGTGCAGCTTCCTTGTCTTCATCCGCTCGGCTGGGATGGTCCACATGGCTTTGCCGAAATCAAACTCCTCCCATTTGGCCTCAATCAGCTCGCAAGTGCGCACGAAGGTCAGCAGCATGAGCCTTAGGCAAAGCAGGGTCTGCGGATAGAGCCTGGCCCTGTTGGAGTGGATCGCCTCCAGCAGCCCGGGCAGCTCGTCCAGCGTGATGGAGGCGTAGTGCCCCTGCGTGTAGCGTCTGAGGCCGTGTTTCAGTCCGAAGGTCATATCCCGGTCCGCGCGGCCTGTCGCCCCGGCGTAGTGGAAGATGCGGCTGCACATGGAGAGCACCCGCCTGGCCATCTCGGGGCCGGTTTTCTCCACCTTCTGCAGGCAGGCCATGATGATGGCGGGGGTGAGCTGGTTGATCGGGTAGTGCCCGATCTGCTTGAAGGTGTGCAGCTCCAGGCGGCGCAGGATATAGGCGGCATGGCGCGGCGTCCAGGTATCCTTGTTCTTCTCGTGCCATTCCAGGGCGATGGCCTCGAAGGTCTGGGCCGCCTGGTACTGGGCAAGCTGCCTTTGCTCCTGCCGGGCAAGGTAGGGGTCGATATTCTGCCGGATCTGCTCCTTGGCGGCGGCAAGGGCTTTCCTGGCCCCGGCCAGGGAGACGTCGGGGTACACGCCTATGGAGAGGCACCTGGCCTTCCCGTGCATCCGGTACTTGTAGCGCCAGTAGCGCCCGCCGGTCGGCATGACCTGCAGGTACAGGCCCTCGCCGTCCGTCAGTTTATAGGGTTTGCCTTGCGGCTTTGCATTTTCGCATTGCAGGTAGTTAAGAGCCATGGCTCTTTCCTTTCTGTTGATTCGGTTGCGTGGTGTGGAATCGTGTTATGGGAAACAGGGAAAAGTACCCCATTTAGTACCCCAAAATGCGGACATGCAAATAAATATAGGTAATTGTTCCTAATGGGCAGAAATGCCAAGCCCGCTATATCAGTAACATAGCAGGTTTCTAAATTTTGTCTAGGAATAAATTCAAAGCAGTGGTGGCCCGAGCCGGATTGCAAATTATTAAACTTAATATTTGATATATCGCAATTAATCATCATTTTAAATTAAATAATTCTTATTCATTTGTCAACAAGCACTGCTTTCACTTACTAAAAATCTTTTGAACGTAAGATTTTGGCTGATAGGCCCTTGCGATGATATCACCTTTCACTAAGCCCTATAAAGCAATATCTTGCAAAAGAAACGCTTGATAATCGTCTAAATAATCCCTTTTTTTGAAGTAGAATGTCGTATAATATACGAAATCTACAATATATTGGTAATAAGAAGATTATGAGCGAGCCTGCAATAAAAAGTAAACTTGTTGAATGCAAACCGCTCTTAAAATGGGCTGGTGGCAAGACTCAACTGCTTCCCACCATATTGCCTAAGATACCAAGTTCTTTTAACAAATATATAGAGCCCTTTTTTGGAGGCGGAGCTTTATATTTCTCTTTAAATCCTAAAAATGCAATTATTGCCGACAGTAATCCTGAGCTAATTAATTTATATAGATCAGTTGCTGACAATGTAGATTTAGTAATTAAGCATTTAAGTCATTTCAACAACATAGAAGAAGATTTTTATGCCGCTAGAGCATTGGATTGGACAAAGTTAAGCCCACATCAAGCTGCAGCCCGCACGATATTTTTAAATAGAACTTGCTTTAATGGTCTTTATCGGGTCAATAAGAAGGGACAGTTCAATGTTCCTTTTGGCAAATATAAAAACCCTAAAATCATTGATAAAAAATCTTTACTATCTGCATCGCAATTACTAAGAAAATCGGAAATTGTATGTGGTGATTATAAAGACGTATTGAAAAAGTTCGCGGCACCTGGGGATGTTATATTTTTAGATCCTCCATATTTGCCAGTATCAGAATATTCTGATTTTAAGCGATATACCAAGGAACAGTTTTACGAGGAAGATCACCACGAATTATTTAGTGAGGTAATGCGCTTGCATGACCTAGGATGTCATATAATTCTCACAAACTCTAACCATCCATTGGTACATGAGCAGTATGGCAAATTTCAGGTAGAAGTTATTCCAACTAAAAGATATATTTCTTGTAACGGTACTGGCCGTACCGGTGAAGATGTTGTTGTGACTATTCCTCCCAAACCTCGCTTTAACTTAAAGCTTGTCCCAGCTGCACTCCCTGCCCAGGCTTTGAAATACCCATCCACGAGATATATGGGCTCTAAGAATAAGCTGCTGGAGGAAATTTGGGCCATTGCTTCACAATTCGATTTTGACACTGCTTATGACCTATTTTCTGGCTCTGGAATTGTAGGATACATGTTCAAATCCCAGGGCAAGGCAGTTATCAGCAATGATTATATGACCATGTCCTCGACTTTTACTAAAGCAATGGTGGAAAACAGTGCTGTTACTTTAAGTGAAAAGGAGGCTATAGCCTTGCTTCAACCTCATTCTGAAACAGATCACTTTGTTGAAAGCACCTTTGCAGGATTATATTTTTCTGATGATGAGAACAAACTGATTGATACAATCAGAACAAATATCAAACAGATTAATAATAAATATAAACATGCTATTGCAACTGCCGCGTTAATAAGAGCCTGCCTAAAGAAAAGACCAAGAGGAATCTTTACTTATGTTGGCCATAAATACAATGATGGGAGAAAAGATCTGCTTCTCTCCTTTGAGAGCCAGTTTCTGGAAGCGGTGAATTCAATTAATAATGCAGTCTTTGATAATGGCAAAAAAAATAAATCTCGAAATGGCGATGCCATGACATTGATACCAAGAAAAGAAAAATCTTTGGTATATATCGATCCGCCTTATTACTCGCCATTTTCAGATAATGAATATGTCCGTCGCTATCACTTTGTAGAGGGCATTGCAAGAGATTGGAAGGGAGTAGAAATACAAGAGCATACCCTTACAAAAAAATTCAAATCTTACCCAACTCCCTTTTCTTCAAGGAAAGGGGCTGCAGAAGCATTCAATGCATTGTTTAAGCGTTTCCGAAATAGTGTTATCTTAGTTTCTTATTCATCGAACAGTTTACCTACCCTTGATGAAATGGTTGCCTTGCTAGCCAAGCACAAAAGCCATGTTGATGTAATTCCTGTGAATTATAAATACTCATTTGGCAACCAAGGCAACAAGGTTGGGAATAATAAAAATGATGTTCAGGAATATTTATTTGTTGGCTATTAAATGAGACCTTGGCATTTAGGTAACACAACAGTAAGGAGTCCTTTTAGGCTTAGGGATGGTTTGATTGCATTAGCATCATCTGCATTGCAGGGTAATCTCAGAGGACGTGACCAGGAAATTGCCTTTATGAATCTCCTAGGAGAAAAAGGGGTAGTTACTTTACGAGGCGACGTAACTTACAGTGTAGGAAGAAAATGGCGTTCTGCATTGGAAAAACTGGGCTTTATTTATCCGGAGGTATCCAGAGAAATTAATCAAACTGACCTTGGCTTATTAGATGCAATCACCCCAAACGGTAGGCGTTTGATACAAGCAGAACCTGTTCCTGCTATTCAAGAGTGCTTTTTACGCTCTCTGGCTGCATTTTACATCCCATCACCTGTAGAGTCTGGATATGACTTTGCGCCATTCTCACCACTTAGGCATACATTAAGCATTTTATTAGAATTAGAGCGCATAACAGGTGAAAGTCGCTTGAATTTTATTGAAATGGCCGTTGTGGTACAGCTTTCAAATTCTAACCAACCAATCACTGAAATTGTAGAACAAATTTTAGCTTTAAGGCAGGCTAGACTTGATTCATCTAGCAAAAGGAGATTTGATCAGCAGGAAAAAGCTAAAGCTGCAGAAATACATAACTACGCTGCTAATACTTTCTCTGATTACGCCGATACAAATTTCCGTTACTTAAAAGCCACGGGATTAATTCAAACCAAAGGAAGAGGAATTTCAATTGTACCGGAAAGACGTGTTTTTATAGAAAAGCTTATTTTAGATCAAGCTGTTCCTGAAAATGAGTTAAATTATTTAAAAAATATTACTAATGGTGCGTCATTACCTACAGATAATATAGAAACTGGTTTAGAGGTACTAAAGGATTTAATTGATCAAGTACGTTCGAAAGGAATTGAATTTTCCCCACCGGATATAACACTCACAACTGCCGCTGATGTTTCGAATATTCGTCATGAAGTAGAAGATCAGCTTTTCAAGTTAAAAGAAAAAGAGTTTGCAGACCAACAGGTAGCACATTGGGAAGAAATAGTTGGTTATATGGACTTAATAATAACCAGACGCAAATCTCTTACACTAGCTAATGAAACAGAAATTGAAGTACCCCAAGCAGAAGCTCCTGCATATTTTGAATGGGTTCTGTGGCGTGCCTTTTTAGCAATTGACAGCCTAGTAAATGCTCCTTATGAGGCTCGCCGTTTTAAAATAGATCAGGATTTCTTGCCAGTTGGCACCGCTCCAGGTGGAGGCCCAGACCTCATCTTTGAATTCGAAGACTTTGTTATAGTTGGAGAAGTAACACTTACAGATAATTCTCGCCAAGAAGCAGCGGAAGGTGAGCCAGTTCGCAGACACGTTGCTGATCTTGTATCGCGCTATCCTAATAAAAGTGTTTATGGCCTCTTCATGGCAAATAAGATAGACAGTAATACTGCAGAAACCTTTAGAATAGGTGTTTGGTATGCTTCCAATGATGAGCGAATGACTTTAGATATAATACCCTTGACCCTAAAACAATTTAGAGACTTTTTCGTTGCAATATTTACATCAGGAAGAATTAATGTAAATCATGTTCTCGAATTGTTAAAATCCTGCACAACATTAAGAGGAGAGAACGAAGCGCCAGTTTGGAAAGCTCAAATTAATGAGATCATTACCGAAAAAGTTTTAGCATTAAGTTCTTATTAACTTTCTATTATATTATAAAGTTAGTAAACCTTTTTCTTAAATTATAACTGAGTTGATGATTATCCAATCTTCGAAAGCAATTCCCATAGGGTTCTACAAACCTTCTTTTTTTTAAATTGCTAAAAAACTGACAAACAAAATTTCATTAGTTTCATTAGTTTATGTGACTATTTCAATCAAGCCAGTGCTTAGTAAGTATCATTGTATCATTAAAAGGCTTATACTGGTCATTCACCCGCCCCACTTCAATTATAATAGGCAATTGAGCTGCTAATCCAGCCAGTATGCAACTGCCCCTTGGAAGTATCGGTAAAGAGTCAAAAGAAACTTTATCAAGGTATGAAATTGTTTTTTCTACTGCCTCAATATCTTTATTGTTAATCAAACGATGTAAAAAATAGTTGTGAAGTTGTGATATAATTGTACTTGAGATGTCGGATGGCCTTTGGCTAGCGATCGTTAAGAACACCCCAAACTTTCTCCCTTCTTTGATAATTTCCTCAAATGTCTCTAAACGATAATCCTTCCAGGTTTCACTTTCACGATCTGATGAGTGAGATAAGATATTATGAGCTTCATCAATAATGATATTAAGGTACTTCTCTTTGTTAGCCTCTCGCTTTTTTTCTTCATATATCTGCCTGCAAATAAGCAAAGGCAAAACCTTGCGCATATTTATATTTACATCTTTTAACGAAACAACAGTTAAAAGATTTACCCTATCATTGCTAGTTTTTATCTTTACAACCTTTTCCAGTTCCGCAACCCTATCATCAAGTCTTCCCATCAATGGGCCTATGTGTTCTTTATTTGAAAATCCATTGTGTATTTCATAATAGAACTGAAATAATATTTTAAGCCTTATTACTTGAATTTCTGACAATTCGGTTATATCAGGAGTTAGAGCATCTACTTTTCTATAGATTATTTCCTGCACAAATGCAGGGGTATTAGAGTAAGTTGTTCCATAATAATAATTGCGATTGCCGGAATGGAAACTCAAGTTTCTTTTGTAATCTGCAATTAAGGCAGATAGACCGTTTACTTTATTGATAATACCAAATTTTGCTAACTCATCTAGAAAGCTATGAACCAATCCTTTTTCTTGGTTGGGAGTTATTTTGGTAGTTATTGTTTCTAATGCCTGTTTAACTAAATTTAAAAAGCCAGAGTTCGACCTGATATTGCTTTCCAAAAAATCATTTTTTAAGGTCCTAGAAACAAATGGAGTTTGGGTTTTTTCTGTGCAATGAAGTATTAGTGACCAAAAATGTTCGTCATTAATGACTGTGAGAGAAACTGGGTATCTTTTTTTGCTACCGCTTTTTCCGGTTGAAAGCCGGTAAACTGATTTGTATTTTTCTTCAATCAGAACGTCATCATCAATAGTATCATCAGGATTGATATATTCGCCATTAAAATCAATGGCAAAGAATCTGGCATTTGTTTGAAACTTCTTGTTTTCTTTAAATCGGTTTATTAATTCGTGATATAGTTTTGCTAATGTGTATGATTTCCCGCTTCCTGTATTACCAAAAATACCAATATGGCTTGCGAATAGCCTATCTACACTTAACTCAATTGATTTTGTTTTTTCTTGCGCGAGATTACCAATAGTAATAGTTTCTTCACCGGTTTGAACAAATTTGTGGACTAGATTAAATTCGCTCACAGTTAAAAGAGAAACCTCATTGTCTATTAGAGGTAATTCTTTTATTCCCTGTTTAAATAAACCTTCTTCTAAGTACCCTATCAGTGAAATTTGAAGTACGCGCTTAATTTTTTCTTGGTAGTTGTGATAGATGCGGTCATTGTCAGACTTATTTTCAATTATAAATTCGCCTTCAATCTTTCCAACTAGGTAGGTAAATCCTTTTGCTATTTTTACATAGCTACCAACTGATACATTTTTTAATAACTCGCCACGAAAGAGTAAGTGCGATGCGTTCTTCGTTGTATCAACACGAACTTCTACGCTTCTTCCTCTTACAGCGATTACTTCGCCAACTTTAATGATACTATCTATTATTTCCATCTCAAGCAACAACGGCTGGCGGCAAGGTCACATTTACAACTATGTCTCCTTTCCTTTTTTCAAAGGATTCTTTATCAAGCTCATGAGCTAATTTAATGAACCAAGACTTGTTCAATGTGGCAAAGTCACCACTTGTGATGACCTCTACATTCTGAAACTTAAAATCATTCATCTGCAACTTGCCCTCAATATCTAATTTAGAACTGTCGCTATAAGCAAAAATGCAGATCAGTAATGTAGGATTAGAATTTGCGACACGCTTGGTAATTTCACGTATATGCTCATCTGCGAAAGAGAAACCAAACACAAACAAAATAGAGTTTTCTTTTTCTAGTTCATTCGAATAGATGCGAAGAAGCTCGTAGTAAGTGTATTGAATTGTTGTTGTCTCGAATTTATCCTTAGTTGGATTTATCATCACGAGCTGCCGGTATGCAGCAATAAATTTTTCAAACTCACTGTCAATATGCAGTGATTTTGCATCAGCGAACAACTCAGTTAGCTTTTTGTCCTTTCCTGTGGCATCTTTTAGAGATGATAGCAATTTGCCAGACAATCTAACTTTGTTGATTTTGGATAACGTGCTTAGGCTTGCATCAAAAACTATATCATTAGCATCAGTTTTCCAAGTTACTGAACCATGTAACTTATATAGATTAAAAAGTGGCAGCTCGGCCTTGTTCTCGTAATGGGGGCTTTTTTGGAATATACTTTTGCGATAGTTACTTGTGGAGAAAGTCGGATTTAGCTTTCCTGAAAAACCATCATTATATTCAATATTAAGTTGTTCAAGAGTTGTATCAAGAAAGATATCCATATTGGTTGTAAATAAATTTACTTGTTTACCAATAATGCTGCTTTTTCGCCTAAGTAGTATAATATTAATAGCTATTAAAAAATCGATATAGTTCTGCTTTGTATTTGCAAGTTCTGTAGGGTCAGTCGCAAAAGCACTGTCAATCAAGCCTCTATTGCCTAATATTGCTTTCTGGAAGTAATCGCTTTTGATTGATACTTCTACAATCGTTTTCTCATTAGAAGCAGGCTCAGCGGAAAGCTCTGTTAGAATATTTTCTACATTCCCTAATGTCTCAAAGTAATTTCTAGATGCCCCTGAACCTATAAGGAAGTTAAGGTGGCAACTTTCAACTATTTTCTTAAACTTATCATCTTCCATTGTTTTGCCTGCTGTAATTCTAGCTAATGTAAAATAAACCGCTTATTACTTCCAATTTATTTTTCAACACCAACTTAGTTATAACATTTATGATAAAAATTTCCTATAATCATAGATTAACTTCATGAAAGAAGGATGGGCAATGGCCGTATCCAAACCAAAGTCATAAAGCATTGTTTTTAAACCTATTAATTAGAGCTCTCTGGTATTGCAAACTAACTCACTAAAAATAAAACTGCACAGCCTCACCTAAGCAGTTAATCCCCGATCACGTAATAGGCTAATTTTAACAGAAGTATTCATCTACCTCTTTTTATGTTTCTTTGCCGCTCCCTGCTCTGCTTCATCTCATCCATGAGCTGTTCCTTCTCATGCTGCTTTTTTCCTAGAGCCATTGCCCTCACATAGTCGCTTTTATGATTACCTGATTTGAGTATGCCATCTAATAGCTCCGGCTCGTGAATGTTTAGCAGATAGCCATTGTTAAAACCTTTGATGAAGTAAATTTCTTTTTCCTGCTCTTCCATAACTATAATGCATTATGCGCATGCTTATTTAGATAAGATTCAATCGAATCTGTATCATAAAGAATGATCTTCTTTTCAGGCTGAGTAAAGCGTATGGCCCCGGTGTCTCTAAGCTTTTGCAGAGTTGTTTTACTAGTGATACGCAGCTTGTGCATAGCCTCTTCGCCTGAAACCCACTTATCCTCTTGAATGTTATTCTTTCCTTTGACTCTATCAACTACTTTGTCAATGAGAGTATAAAAAGCCTCTTCTTCTAAGCAAATAACTTGCATACAAATAGCATGGTACTTAACAAATATAATCTTTGACTTGAATACCTGCAAGGATAGTCATTTACCAATCATCTTATTTAACTAATCATTTGAGAGACAAAGCTTCAATGGTACTCTCTCTTGCGCTATGTCGTATGAAAAAAAGCAGTTGCAAATTTTACCTCGCAACTGCTTTATAGATGATGCACCAGAATAGAGCCTATAACAGAAAATTGATTGTTTATAACTGGACTATTCAACCTGAATTGTTTGACCTATGTTTGACCCAATAAAAAAAGCCGCTTAAAAAAGCGGCTTTTTCACGTACCAGGAGCGGGAATCGAACCCGCACGACCTAATGGTCACAAGATTTTAAGTCTTGCGTGTCTACCAGTTCCACCATCCCGGCATCCCGTTCCTACAGGAGAAACGGAGTAGGTAGATAAACAAAAGACGTTACCGAAGCAACGTCTTTTATCTGGAGCGAAAGACGGGGTTCGAACCCGCGACCTCGACCTTGGCAAGGTCGCGCTCTACCAACTGAGCTACTTTCGCGTTTTTACTAACTCGCTGTTTGAATTAGTGATACAAAGGTAGGCGCTTTTTCTCTAAAGTCAAGAGGTGCCCATAAAAAAATCTTCACCAAACGCATTTCTTTCTGAAAATCAGGCAGAAAATTTTTCAGTCTTTTCTTACCCTCACGCGTTTCCGGGCTGTTTTCCTGAAAACAGCCCAGAAACAAGGTTTCCTTTTTAGGCTACGCTGGCGCGAGTCTCCAGACTCGCGCCGAAAGGTGGGTGGAGTCTACAGACTCCCGTGTTTTCTTTCAGTGCCTCCCGGCGAGTCTGGAGTCCCGCTTCATCCTTTGCCACGAGTATGGAGATTCGCGCCAGAAAGTACCCGTAAATGCCGTTTTTGGCCTGTTTTCGCCAAAACAGGCCAAAAACGGAAAAGCACGCTCCCCTCTCTGCGGGAGAGGGACCAGGGCGAGGCCCTTATTTCTTGTCTACCAGCATTTTCAGCTCGTTGAGCTTGAGCAGCGCCTCAACCGGCGTAATGGTGTTAATGTCCAGCTTCTCAAACACTTCTTTGATGCGCACCAGTTGCGGGTCGTTGAGTTCAAACATGCTGAGCTGGTACGGCTGCTTGGGCAGGCTTTTTAGGGTTTCCTGCGGGTCTTGGTGCGGATGGCTGATTTTCTCCTGCTCCAGGTGGTGCATGATTTCGCTGGCGCGTATGACCACGCTGTTGGGCATGCCCGCCATCTGGGCCACCTGTATCCCGAAGCTGTGGGCGCTGCCGCCTTCCACCAGTTTGCGCATGAACAGGATCTTGCCGTTGCTCTCTTTCACGCTTACGTTGTAGTTCCGCACGCGGGGGAAATCTTCGGTGAGCTGGTTCAGTTCATGGTAATGCGTCGCGAACAACGTTTTGGCCCGACCTTTGGACGCGTTGTGCAGGTGCTCTACAATGGCCCAGGCAATGGAAATCCCGTCATAGGTGCTGGTACCGCGGCCAATCTCGTCCATCAAAACCAGGCTGCGGTCAGAGAGGTTGTTCAGGATGCTGGCTGTCTCGGTCATCTCCACCATGAACGTACTTTCGCCGCGGCTAAGGTTGTCTGAGGCACCCACGCGGGTGAAGATTTTGTCAATCACGCCCAGCTGCGCCGCCTCGGCGGGCACAAAACAGCCAATCTGCGCCATGAGCACAATCAAGGCCGTCTGTCGCAGCAAGGCACTTTTACCCGCCATGTTGGGCCCCGTGATGATGATGATCTGCTGCTCGTCATTATCCAGCCTGATATCATTGGGCACGTAGCGCTCACCGGGCGGCAGTTGTTTCTCAATCACCGGGTGACGGCCTTGGGTAATGTTCAGTACCGTGCTCTCATCCACCTCTGGCTTCACGTAATTGTTCTGCTGGGCCAGCTGCGCGAAGTTGGCCAGACAGTCCAGCACGGCCAGCGCCTTGGCGTTCTGCTGAATCTGGGGCACAAACTCGGCGGTACTCAAGACCAGTTCGTTGAAAATGCGCTGCTCAATCACATACAGGCGGTCCTCGGCGTGCAGAATCTTCTCTTCGTAGGTTTTGAGTTCCTCGGTGATGTAGCGCTCGGCATTGACCAAGGTCTGCTTGCGTATCCAGGAGCCGGGCACCTTGTCTTTGTGCGCGTGCGTCACCTCCAGGTAATACCCGAACACCTTGTTATAGGCAATCTTCAACGATGAAATGCCCGTGTTCTGCACCTCGCGCTGCTGAAGCTGCAACAGGTAATCCTTGCCCGAGAACGCAATGGCCCGCAGTTCGTCCAGCTCGGCGTCAATGCCGTCATTCACCAGGTTTCCCTGGTTGGTGAGCACGGGCGCGTCTGGCTTGAGAATGGCTTTGATTTCGTCCCTGATGCGTTCACAGGGCAACAGTTGGTCGGCCATTTTTTGCAGGGCGGGCACGCCGCTCACCGCCAGCAGTTCTTTGATGGGCAGCGTGGCCTCCAGCGCCCGCGCCAACTGCAGCAGCTCCCGCGGGTTCACGCGGCGCACGGCCACCTTAGAAATGAGGCGCTCCAGGTCACTGATCTGCTTCAGGTAATGGCTGATGTCCTGCAGCAGCTCGGGGCGTTCCTGCAGCCCTTCCACAGTGTCTAGCCTTCTTCTTATCTGCGCCGCGTCTTTGAGCGGCAGCACCAGCCACCGGCGCAGCAGGCGCGCACCCATGGGTGTAATAGTATTGTCCAGCACGTCAATCAAGGGCACGCCCTCCGGGTGCTGCGGATAAATCAGCTCCAGGTTGCGCACCGTGAAGCGGTCCAGCCACACGTACTGGTCTTCCTCCAATCGGCCCACGGCCGAAATGTGGCGCAGGTCATGGTGCTGGGTCTCTGCCAGGTAGTGCAGCACGGCGCCCGCGGCGGTAATGCCCTCGGTGAGGCCTTCCACCCCGTAACCTTTCAGACTCTGGGTATTGAACTGTTTGGTGAGCGTCTCCAGCGCAAAGTCATAGCTATAGACCCACTCGTCCAGGCCGTAATGGCAGAAATCTGGCCCGAAGCTCTGGAAGAACGTCTCTTTCTTGCCTTTGCAGAACAACACCTCGGCGGGGCCGAAATTCTGGAGCAGCTTCGCCACGTAGCCCGCATCGCCCTGCGCCAGCATGAAATCACCGGTAGAGGCATCCAGCAGCGCTATGCCAATCAGCTCCTTCCCGAAGTGCAATGACGCCAGGTAGTTGTTGCGTTTCTGGTCCAGCACCTGGTCATTGAACGACACGCCCGGAGTCACCAGCTCGGTCACGCCGCGCTTCACAATGCCTTTCACGGTTTTAGGGTCTTCCAGCTGGTCACAGATGGCCACCCGCTCCCCCGCCCGCACCAGCTTGGGCAGGTACGTGTCCATAGAGTGGTGCGGAAAACCGGCCAGGGCTGTCTCGGCGGCGCTGCCGTTGCCGCGCTTGGTGAGCATGATGCCCAGGATCTTGCTGGCCTTGATGGCATCTTCACCGAAGGTCTCATAAAAGTCGCCCACCCTAAAGAGCAGGAGCGCGCCCGGGTGTTTGGCCTTGATGGCATTGTATTGTTTCATCAGCGGCGTGGCGCTGAACTCTGCAGATTTACTCAAGGTGGTAATGTGCTAATATTTTTAAGGTACTGATGTGCTCGTTTGGAATTTCTGCTCCTGGTTTAGCCCATCAGACACCTCTTTATTTTTCTTTCTAATGCGTTTTTGGCCTGTTTTACAGAAAACAGGCCAAAAACGGCTTTGCCTGGTTTTGCTCTTTCTGAAAAAATCACGCCTCCAGTCCGCCTTTGACGGGGGCAGGGGCCTGATTTCTTGTGCAGACAAAGGCGTTCCTGATGGCTTTTCTGCCAGCTGTTTTGGCGTAAAACTAATGCTTTTCACCTCTCAACCGCCTTGGTCATCCCCCCACCCCCTTCAAAGGGGCACGGAATGCGCGTCAGAATTTTCTCTTCCTATTTCCTGTTTTTGGCCTGTTTTCAGAAAAACAGGCCAAAAACGGCTCTCCCGTTTCTTCCTTTGCCTGCCGCTGGTTTTGGTCTCATTTCTGAAAAACAGGCCAAAAACGCGTCAGTCCTCCCAATGTGTTACCTTTGCACTCCATTCTTCGGCTACGCCGAAAAACACTTTTGACTATGCGCAAATTAAGCATGGAGGAACTCCAGCGGGACTCGGTGGAGGACTTCAAAAATAAGCAAAAAAATCCGTTGGTGCTGGTTTTAGACAACGTGCGCAGCCTGCACAACGTGGGCTCCACCTTCAGAACCGCAGATGCCTTTGCCGTGGAGAAGATCTACCTCTGCGGGATTACCGGCACGCCGCCCAACAAAGAGATTCACAAGACAGCGCTGGGCGCCACCGAATCAGTGGAGTGGGCGCATGTACCCACCACGCTGGAGGCCGTGCAGGGGTTGAAGCTGCAAGGCTATGCTGTTTGGGCCGTTGAGCAGGCTGAGGGCAGCACAGAGCTCCCCCACTTCCAGCCCGCGGCCGACGGGAAATACGCCTTTGTGTTCGGGAATGAAGTCTTTGGGGTAGAAGACGAGGTGATAGAGGCCGCTGATGGGGTGCTGGAGATTCCGCAGTTTGGCACCAAGCATTCGTTGAACGTGTCTGTGACCGTGGGCGTGGTGGTGTGGGATGTGCTGAGTAAACTTCTGGCTCCTACGCTCTAGAGTGGCACGTAGGGCCGCTGAGGTGTTCGGTTGCAGAGTCAAGCCTGCCAATCTCTGTTTTTGGCCTGTTTTCAGAAAAACAGGCCAAAAACAGCCAATGCTTTGCCCAACTCATTTAGCTACGCCCATAAAAGCAGAAAGGCGAGATTTTCATCTCGCCTTTCTGCTTTTATATAAAGTATGGAATTATCGCTTCGCTATTTTTTTCTCCAGCTGAGATTTGGCCAGCTCTAACGTAAAGAGGGCTTGCTCATGGTTAGGGTTCTGCTGTAAGAATACGTTCAGGTCAGCAATGGCACCTTCTGTCTGTTTCATGTCCATTTTCACAACGGCACGGTTGTAAAGGGCTTTGTCATGCGTTGGCGCCGCGGCAACCACTTGGTCAAGGTCACTCAAAGCACCTTCATAATCTTCTAAATGAAACTTGGCAACGGCGCGGTCATAGATCAGCTCAACAGATTGGTTGTTCAAAAGAGCCACGTTGAAATCATTCAAGGCTTCTTTGAAGGCCTCTACCATGATGAAAGCATTACCACGGGCCTGCAGGAAATTAACATTCTCAGGGGCGATGGCAACGGCCGCGTTAAAATCTTTGATGGCACCAAACGCATCGCCCAACTCCAACTTAGCAGCCGCACGGTCTGCGTATGCCTGAGCATTTTGTGGGTTTTGCTTCAGCACCTGGGTGATTTCTTTCACCCGCATTTTTGAGGCGGCCATAGATTTAGCCACATCTCCTCCGCCACCGCCAGCAACTGAAGTAAAGGAAACAGCTGCAAAGCACACGAGCGCCAACACAATTCTGATATTTTGAATCATCTTGATATTTTTATTGACTTTTCTAACCAATCTTCTGCGGGGGAATCCTCTAACCAGCGAATCAGGAGTCTTTTATACTCCTAAAAATTACAACTAGTTACAAGAATGACACAAATATAAGGAGATTCTTTAGTTAAGTGCAATGGTTTTCATAAAATAGTGCTGTAAAATTCCGTGAATTGGCTCAATCAACTTGAAAAGACGTTAATCACCCCGTTTTACCCGTTGAAAATCATTTTTACCCCGACGAATGCGCAAATCTATTTCTCCATTTTTTGGCTTTGCCCTTGAAAGCCACTCTTATGATGCAATATTTTGCTAACATACTACAAAACCCGGCAAAACCAGTTAAATTTTTTATTAAAATGAGCCAAAATTTTTTCCTCTCATTTTAGAACAAGTATTAACTGCAGGCCCACATGGTTCATTGGTTAGCCTCTCCCCACCTGCTTAGAGGATTTCAAGAAAGCTGTAGGAGAATTTTAAGGCCTGCTTACGGCTACAGGTTTTGTGATCCAGAGCTCTACAGCTTCTGCGAGAGAAGGCATTAGCCAGGTAGCGTAAAATTTACTCAGTTTCGGCCTGGGGTAGCTGCACCCGAGAAAAATCTGTTTTCAGCCTGTTTCCATAAAAACAGCCCTAAGAGCATGTTTAAATTTGTCTTTTGCGCTGCAAACGGGTATCAAAAGAACCTGACTTTGCCTTTTTCTCGCACCATAGTGGGGCGTATGCTGCTCAAAAAACGCTTCGCCAGAACCTTTCGCTCCCAATTTTCGCTCGCAAAATCAAAATTTAAACAAGGAGCCTGTTTAGCATTTCCCAAAATGAGCTTTAGATAGCTTCTGTACTGGCGCCAGCACCCGCTTGTGTCGCTGTTTTGGCTCTTCTTTTGCGAAAACAGGCCAGAAACAGAAGCAAATAGTTTCAAAAGACTACAAAAAAGCAGACACTTGCGCCAATGATCAGAAAATACTAAACAGGCTCAAGCCCTAAAACAGAGAGCAGGTACGGCTTACTTAGTGGTTATTTGAATTGGAAGCCCCACTGGCCAGAGCAGGGTGCTGCCTATGCGGTTTAGAACCTTGTAACAGCGCTACAAAAAACAGGAAACCGCTTCGGGGTTGGCAGATACTCTGCAGCCCATACGCCAGGAATGAATGGTTCTAAAAGCAAAAGGACTACACAACGTCATTGCATAGTCCTTTCAGGAAGAGACATGCGTAGCAGGGTAACAAATTGCCCCGCCACACCTGGCTTAAGAAACCTTTTGCCTGCGGGCTAGCGCATGCAGGGCATATCTTACTCCTTCATCAGCCCAGATATAATTGATTCGTAAGTACGAGGTCTGATCCAGCACCACCTGGTTTCCCAGCCCATCACAGATCGCAAAAGATGTTTTCACCTCCTGCGGGTGCACGGGCGGAAACTTCTCCTGTAATACAGAAGCCATATAGGCCACTTCCTCTGGTGAAGGGTGCCGTACCACACACTGGGCCAGGAATAACTTTCCGTGCAGGAAATGCAGACAAGAGGTGACGCCAATGGGGCCCACTTTCCTTTTAAAAATAAACGCCTTGTGCCCGGGCACCTCGGCCTGGGCAGATACCTCATGCTGCGGCTTCCCCATCACTTTCACCACCTCCTTCAAAGAAGTGCCAAAGGGAATGTTCTGAAAACAAACCTTCTCTTGCGTAAGCAGTACAGGAGACGGCGTTGCTTGCAGCACCTTAAGAAGTTGGTTTAAGGTGCCGGCAAAGCTGTACCGTTCAAAATAATCGTCCTTGGTGAAACTGGCAGAATACATCCGTTTTCTGCCTTTCAGGAATGGAAGGTTTTTCTGGAAAACTAGAGTAAAAAACTGATGCATGTGCTATGTCCTCTGGTGCTTTATGGATTGGTTTGAAAAATGCAGGTTATCTGAAAGAAACTTTTTTAAGGCAATAGACAAATATATTCAGAGCTGGCAGCTAAATCAAATATTATAAAAATAGTACCGATAAATACTTGCTTAAATACCTAACAATTATTTTATCAACGGTAAAGTGCAAAACATCAACCGGATTTATTACATCTATTCTTCCCTTGGTTGTTTACTGGCACGCGGCGTAGTTGCACTGTCCTCTCCAGTACTCTGTTTTGATCTGATTTATAGAAAACAGCTCTTAAATGCCGTTTGTCTCCCCATCAGGGGCTCCTTCAACTGAACCAATCTCCTGTTGCTTCACTATGCGTTACCTGGAGGCAGCCTGTTCTACACCTGGCGCAGGGGCGCTGTTTGAGCTATCTCAGCCAGCACGGCAACGGTATGCACGTTACCCGTTCAGGCCAGGGGGAAAGTTACTCCCCCAAAGGAACCTCACTTCTCTGCTTGATTAGCTGACTGCCCCAAAACTCCATGCTTTTGAATAAGCTCTTTCCGGCCTCCTTCTGCCTTTGCCCCGTTAGCTTTTGCCAAACCAGCCGCTCACCAGTGATATAATCAATGCGCAGATACACAGAACGGTCTATTGACACGCTGGCTCCACAAGCCCCCCTCACCACAGAAGAAGCACCCAGGCTCTCCAGGCAAACCCTTGCCAGGTCCTTTACCGCCGAAACAATACAGAAGTCTGCCTGCATCACAGTAGGATACCTCACCACTTCCTGGGCAAGGAAAAATCTGCCTTCATAAAAATGGACGCAGGAAGTGACACCTATCGCTCCTACTTTTCTCCTGAAGATTAAAGCACTGTGCCCTTCTACAGTTGCAGAAGAGGCCATAGTATGAACCGGCTCCCCCAGTTTTTTCACAACCTCTCTTACGGTGGCCCCAAAGGGAATGGCTTGAAAGAAAATACTGCTCTCTACCTGATAGGCAGGTCTATGTTGAACAGACAAAAGGTTTTGCAACTGTGTTAACGTCTCAGCAAAACCATATTTTTCAAAAAAGTTTGAACTTGAGTAGTAGATAGCTGAATGTTTCTTTTTTGAATGAAAAAGCAAGAACCAAGAGCGAACTGCCTGCACTACCTGAAGTTTCATAAAATGCCCTCCTCTAACTTAAATGTATTTTAATGTATGGGGGCGCTACATTTCTGCATAAAGTTAGCAAACAATCAAACCAGAACTTTTGGCTCCACAAATAAATTCAAACTATTCTTATCAGGATATATTAAATTTATAATATTCTTTATTTTGTTAAATTAAAAGAAGGGAATAGACAAGCCTGTGCCAGATCAACAACCTTCTCCGGCCCGCTGTTATCAACTCCCAAAACAATGCGTACCTTTGCAGCTTAGTTCTAAAGAAGAGACACAATGCTTCGTTCACACACCTGCGGCGAATTACGCCTGGAGAATGTTGGTCAGGAAGTGACCCTGACCGGATGGGTACAGAAATCACGCGACAAAGGCGGCATGCTTTGGGTTGACCTGCGCGACCGCTACGGCATTACGCAGCTAAGCCTGGAGGAAGGCGTTTCTGAGGCCTCGGTGCTGGCCACTGCCCGCACCCTGGGCCGCGAATTTGTGGTCAAAGCCACCGGTACCGTGATTGAGCGCGAGTCTAAGAATGATAAAATCGCCACCGGCGAGATTGAGATAAAAGTAACCGCGCTGGAAATCCTGAACCCCGCCAAACTGCCGCCCTTCCTGATTGAAGATGACACCGACGGCGGCGACGACCTGCGCATGAAATACCGTTATCTGGATCTGCGCCGCTCCCCCGTGCGCAAAAGCCTGGAATTGCGCCACTGCATGGGCCAGCAAACCCGCTCTTACCTGGACGGCCAGGGCTTTATTGAGGTAGAGACGCCGGTCTTGATTAAATCTACGCCTGAAGGCGCCCGCGACTTTGTGGTGCCCAGCCGCATGAATCCCGGCGAGTTCTACGCCCTGCCACAGTCTCCGCAGACGTTCAAGCAGCTCTTGATGGTATCTGGGTTTGACAAGTACTTCCAGATTGTGAAATGCTTTAGAGATGAGGACCTGCGCGCCGACCGCCAACCGGAGTTCACCCAGATTGACTGCGAAATGTCTTTCGTGACGCAGGAAGACATCCTAAACACCTTTGAAGGCCTGGTGAAGCACCTGTTCAAGACCGTGAAAGGCATTGAATTAACAGACTTCCCCCGCATGACGTATGCTGATGCCATGCGCCTCTACGGTTCAGACAAACCTGATACCCGTTTTGCCATGCAGTTTGTGGAGCTGAATGACCTGGTAAAGAACAAAGGTTTCAAAGTGTTTGATGATGCCGAGTTAGTGGTGGGCATTAACGCCAGCGGCAGCGCCCATTTCACCCGCAAGCAACTGGATGAACTCACAGATTTTGTAAAGCGTCCGCAAGTGGGTGCCACCGGTTTGGTGTACGCCCGCGTGCAGGAAGACGGCAGCGTGAAATCAAGCGTAGATAAATTCTACTCTCCAGAAGATTTAGCGCAGTGGGCGCAGGCCTTCAACGCCCAGCCGGGTGATTTGCTGTTGGTGTTGGCCGGCGGCGCTGATAAAACCCGTAAAGCTTTAAATGAACTGCGTCTGGAGATGGGCACCCGCCTTGGCCTGCGGGACAAAGACACGTTCTCCACGCTGTGGGTTCTGGACTTCCCGCTCCTGGAGTGGGACGAGGAAAGCAACCGCTACCATGCCATGCACCACCCGTTCACCTCGCCCAAGCCCGAGGACATGGACCTGATTGACACCAACCCCGGCGCCGTGCGCGCCAATGCCTATGACATGGTCATCAACGGTGTGGAAGTGGGTGGTGGCTCCATCCGGATACATGATCGTGGCGTGCAAAGCCGCATGTTTAACCTGTTGGGCTTCACGCCCGAGGAAGCGCAAGCGCAGTTCGGGTTCCTGCTGGATGCCTTTGAGTACGGTGCGCCTCCGCACGGGGGTATCGCCTTCGGGTTTGACCGTCTGTGCTCGCTCTTTGGCGGGGCAGATTCTATCCGCGACTTCATTGCGTTCCCTAAGAATAACAGTGGCCGTGATGTCATGATTGATGCTCCTTCTCCTATCGCGCAGGCGCAGTTAGATGAGCTGCAGATTGACGTCCGCCTAAAGTCGTAGTTATTCGTTATTAGTTGTTCGTTCTTAGTTCAAAACGGGTGAGGTCTGGGAGATCTCGCCCGTTTTGCGTTTTTGGCCTGTTTTAGGAAAAGTAGGCCAAAAACGCAAACGGCACAGAGACGCTCGCAGGTCCTCCGGACGCTACGAGGTCTTTTGTGCAAGGCGGCTTATTGAATGGCTGAAGAATCTGGCGCGAGTCTTCAGACTCGTGCCGCACTGTGAGTGGAGTCTCCAGACTCCATTTTTACTTTTTTAGCCGCTGGCTCCCGGCGAGTCTGGAGACTCGCTTCATCCCATGTCACGAGACTTTAGTCTCGCGCCAGCGTGGGGCTGCGTGGGATATATAAGTGTAGAGAGTTATCGGCATCTTCCTTGAAACTTGAAAATCCAATTCTGACCTCGTAGCGTCAGGAGGACCTGCGAGCGTCTGTGGCAAAAGCCGTTATTGGCCTACTTTTCCCAAAACAGCCCGAAAACGGAACATTCCCCTTTCCAACAGCCACCACCAACAAATTACCCCTTCACCGCTCACCCTTTGCAATTACCGCTCATCATATTTTGCTTCTCATGTGCCTGGCTGCGGTGCACCTTTGTGACCATCAATCGCACTAGAAACCTTTAACCCATAAAAACATGAACGCAAAACTTACCTCTCTCCTGGCGCTGTTGTTGTGCCTCACCTTAACGGCTCAAGCTAAAACTCCTTCTTTCAAAGTGGTGAAGACGGGCAAAGGCCCTGCCATGATTTTGATCCCGGGCCTGAACTCTGCGGGTGAGGTCTGGGATGAAACCGTGCAACACTATCAAAAAAACTACACCTGCTATGTACTCACCCTGCCGGGGTTTGCGGGCCAACCGGCCATCAAAGCTGATCCTTTCCTGAACACCATGCGCGATGAAATCATTGCCTACGTGCAGGAGAACAAACTGAAGAAACCGGTGCTGGTGGGGCACAGCTTAGGCGGTTATTTGGTGCTGGCCTTGAATGTAAAAGCGCCGGAGCTGTTTGGGAAAACAGTGGTGGTAGATGGTTTGCCATTCATTGGGGCCGCCCAAAATCCCGGTGCCACGGTAGAGACCATCAAGCCCATGGCTGAGCAGTTCCGCAAATCTATGGCTACACCCAGCCCGCAGATGCAAAAGCAGCAGGAAGCCAGCTACGGCACCACTATGGCCAAAGACTCAGCGCATATTAAGAAGATCATAGAGTGGGGCAGAAAATCAGCTTACCAAACCACCGGCCTGGCCATGTATGAGATGTACACCACAGACCTGCGCGCAGACATTGCCACCATTAAAGCCCCTGTGTTGGTGCTGGGCGCCTGGTACGGCTACAAAGGGTACGGCGTGACCAAAGACATGACCACTACCATGTATACCGCGCAATTCGCTAAATTGCCTTCGGCTGAAGTCAAAATTGCCGACACCGCCCGCCACTTCATCATGTATGACGAGCCCGCCTGGATGTTTGCGCAGATAGACGCTTTCCTGAAAAAGTAATTCCAAAGTTTTAGATGACCACTTCCCGTCAACAAAAATGGTACTGGGTCTGCCAGGCAATTGGTTGGACCTTTTACCTGTGCATAGGCCTCCTGATGAGTGTCCTGTGGTTTAAAAAGCAGCCGGGCATGTACGCGGTGCAGTTTGTGGGAACGGGTATTTTTCTGGTGCTCACGCATTTACAACGGCACCTGAGCCACCAATACCGCTGGCTTGATTTGCCCCTGGGTAGACTGGTGCTGCTGGTGCTGGCGTACAATGCGCTGGCCTCTATTATCTGCCAGCTGCTGGTGTGCGTGTTCATGCTGAGCATTGGCCTGTTCACGTGGCAGGAATTCAGCTTCGGTTACCTGGTTATGTATGCGGCCAACGGGCTGGTGATTCTAAGCTTCTGGTCCACCATCTACTTCGCGTTTCAGGCAATAAGACGGTGGAAGGAAAAGGAAGTGGAAGCCTGGAAACTGCAGGCTTCTTTGAAGGAAGCCGAGCTGCAGGCCATACGGTCACAACTGAACCCGCATTTTCTGTTCAACAGCCTCAACAACATCCGGTCATTGGTGCTGGAAGACCAGGGCAAGGCGCGGGAGATGATTACCCGCCTCTCTGCCATGATGCGGTACGTGATTGGTTACAATAGAAACAACCTGGTGCCCGTGGCCGAAGAACTGGAATTTCTGGACAATTACGTGGCCTTGGAGAAGATTCATTTTGAAGAGAAGCTGCAGTTTTCCTCTCAGGTAGATGCCGCTGTGAAACAGGCCGCCATTCCGCCGCTGGGTATTCAACTGCTGGTGGAGAACGCCATCAAGCACGGCATTGGCACGCAGCTGGACGGAGGCCGCATTCACCTTTCCCTGCACCGGCAGAACGGGCATCTGCAGGTACAGGTAGAGAATACCGGAACGTTGCCAACTGCCTTGACCCCGGCGGGCATTGGCATAGAACGGCTGCTGGAGCGCGTGGGCCATTCGCTGGAGCAGCCAGGGACATTTGCCCTGGCGCAAACGTCAGAGCACCACGTGACCGCCACCCTCACCCTTCCCTACAGAGAATATGAGAATCTGCATCATTGAAGACTCGCGGCTGGCCCGCCTGGAACTGAAGCACCTGTTAGGCAAATTCCCGGAGCTGGAACTCATCGGCGAAGCCGAAAACGCCGAGGAGGGCCTTGCTTTGATTGAGGAACTTCGGCCTGATTTGCTGTTCCTGGACATTCACCTGCCCCAGAAAAACGGTTTTGAGCTGCTGGAGGCGCTGGAGTACATCCCGCAGGTCATCTTCACCACCGCCTATGACCAGTACGCCCTCAAAGCCTTTGAACAGAACGCGCTGGACTACCTCCTGAAACCAATTGAGGAGCCCCGCCTGCGCCAGGCCGTGGAGAAAGCCCTGGCCAAACATGAGCCTGTTAAACCTGCCGCCGCCCCTACGCTGCTGAGCGAGGAAGACCGCGTGTTTGTGAAAGACGGCGAACGGTGCTGGTTTGTGGCCCTGAAACAGGTACGCCTGATAGAATCAAACGGCAACTACGCATTCCTGTACTTTGACCAGGAGCGGCCCTGCATCTTAAAAAGCCTGAATTACCTGGAGAACCGTCTGGACCCGAAGGTGTTCTTCCGGGCCAACCGGCAGCAGATCATCAACGTGAATTACATTGAGCAGATCAACCCCTGGTTCAGCGGCAGCATCAAGATCCAATTAAGAGGTGGCGAGGAAGTGGAGGTAAGCCGAAGACAGAGCCAGGTGTTCAAGGAACTGATGAGTCTGTAAGTGCGTTTTTGGCCTGTTTTTCAGAAACCAGGCCAAAAACGGGAATTTGATTGCTGATTGCAACTGCCCGATTGTTTCAAATAATAGCGCAAGCTAAGTGCAGATTCTCCCCTTGAGGGGAGCTAGTGGGGTGTTTACACCTGCTGGTCATGGCATTCCCAACTATGGCGCGGAAGTTACTTCCGTGATTTTCCTAGTTAGGCACAGAAATAACTTCCGCGCCACAGAAAAATAAGTACGCCTAACAATGTGTGCTCTCCTGTGCAACACCCCTCTTTATCTCCCCTCAAGGGGAGAAGCTACACGTAGTGAGCCTGTCTTTTCCCTCACCTGTTTTTGACCTACTTTTACCAAAACAGTCCAAAAACGCATAAAAGAGAAGAGGCGCCCAAGGGCGCCTCTTCTCTTTTATCTAGAAATGGTAAGCCTTACAGCAAATCACTGAACAAGCCAGGCACCACACCCATCAGCACGGTCAAGACTATCAGAGAAATCAACGTAAAGGCAGCAAACGGGTCAACGGCTACACGCGCACCTACCGGTTCCCGCATGTACATGGCAATAATCACCCGGAAGTAGTAGTAAATCCCTACCGCCGACATCAGCACCGCCACCACAATCAGCCAAAGCATGTCTTTTTCTAAAGCGGCAGAGAACAGGAACAGCTTTCCGAAGAAACCACCCGTTAAAGGAATTCCCGCCAGAGACAGCATAGAAACGGTCATCACGAACGCCAGCAACGGGTTCGTTTTGCCCAAGCCGTTAAATGAGGAGTAGTCATCTGAACCCCGCTCATCGGCTACGTATTTCAGCACGCCAAAGGCAGCGATAGTTGCTACGCCGTAGGCCAGTGAGTAGAACAGGATAGCGTTTTCAGAACGGTCGTTGAACGCGGTCAAGGCAATCATCAGATAGCCCGCGTGTGAGATACTGGAGTAAGCCAGCATCCGCTTCATGCTGGTTTGTGCCACAGCCCCAATGTTACCTACCAGCAACGTCAGCACGGTAATGGCCACCACCGTGGGGAACCACTCCTGGTACACCGCCGGGAACGCCACGTTCATCAGTTTGTAGAAGGCCGCAATACCAGCGGTTTTCACCACGGTAGACATGTAGCCGGTGAAGAGGGTTGGCGTACCTTCGTACACGTCAGGAGTCCAGAAATGGAATGGGGCAGCCCCAATCTTAAAGGTAATGCCAATCAACACCAGCAGAATACCCATCAGGAGCAACGGGGCCATGTTGGGGTCAATGTTGTTGGCAACGTTGGCAATGTCTACTAAATAGAAGTGACCGGTGGCCCCATAAATCAAGGCCATGCCAAACAGAATCACGCCGGTGAAGAACGAGCCCATCAGGAAGTACTTCATAGCGGCCTCGTTGGAGAGAATATTGCGCTTGTCGGCGCCTGCCAATACATACATAGGAATGGACATAATCTCAATGCCCAGGAACAGCATGAGCAGGTTCTCATACCCCACCATCATCACACCGCCTACCAGAGAGAAAATAAGCAGAGAGTAGTACTCAGCCAGGTTGGCTTCTTCGCCCACCACGTAGCGGCGGGAGAACGGCAGAATGAAAATAGTAGACAGCACCATCACCGCCGTGAACCCAACGGTGTAGTTGTCTACGGCCAGCATGTTGTTGAAGAAGGTCTTGTTCTGGCCCCAGTCATACACGGTTGCGCCCAGCACCACCAGCAAGAACAGCAGCACCAGCGGAAGCAACGCTTTTTTAGATTTCATGAACCCTAGAAAGAGGTTCACTATCCCGAAAACAGAAAGTAGTATAATAGATGTCATGTGCAGGTGATTTCTCCTGTATGTCTTAAATTCTTAGCGCTTGATTACTTCCAGCAGGTTCAGAATGGCTGGTTCAGAAATGCTCAGGAACGTGTTTGGGTGCAAACCAATCCAGAACACCATCACCACCAACGGTACCAGCACGGCTTTCTCAGTGAAGGTCAAATCTGTGAAAGCCTGAGTGATTTCGTTTTTCTCGCCAAACATCACGCGCTGGAACATGCGCAGCATGTACACGGCTCCCAAGATGATGGTGATACCGGCTACCGCGCCCATCCAGGCTTCGTACCGGAACACGCCCATCAAGAGCAGGAACTCGCCCACAAACCCGTTGGTCAATGGCAACGCCACCGCGCCCAGCATCAAGACCATAAAGCACACCGTCATGAACGGCGCGTTCTGCGTGATTCCGCCCATGGCGGCAATCTCCCGGGTGCCTATGCGGCGCTGAATAATATCAATAATGAAGAACAAACCTACTACGTTCACACCGTGGCTCAGCATCTGAATCATCACCCCTTGCAAACCTTGCTCGTTCAACGTGAACAAACCAGCGGCAATCAGCCCCACGTGCGAGATAGACGAAAACGCCACCACCCGTTTCATGTCATGCTGACGAATGGCAATGATAGCGCCATAGATAATACCAATGATAGCCAGCACCAACGCCACATCGGCCCACTGACTCACGCCCAAGGGCACCACCGGCAGCAACCAGCGCAGCGCACCGTAAATACCCATCTTCAGCATAATACCAGACAACAGCATAGTACCGGCGGCAGGTGCCTCAGTATAGGTGTCGGGTTGCCAGGTGTGGAATGGGAATACCGGCATCTTAATGGCGAAGGCAATGAACAGGAACCAGAACAGCCAGCTTTGCGTGCCAGAGTCTAAAACCAGTTGATAGAAGGCCACTTCCTCTGAACTGTGCGTGCCCGGCGTCTGGAAATACAGATACACAAACGCGGCCAGCATGAATAGCGAGCCAAATACGGTATAGATGAAGAATTTGAACGTGACCCTGATTCTATCGGCACCGCCCCAAAGTGCGGCAATGAAGTAGATGGGAATCAACGCCACTTCCCAGAAGAAATAGAATAGGAATGCATCTAGAGCGGTGAATACCCCAACTAAACCGGTCTGCATGAACAGAATGAGAGCGTAGAACGAAGACGGTTTCTCGTAGTCATTCTTGAAAGAGGCCAGGATAATCAACGGAACCAGGAACACGGTCAACAGCACCATCAACAAACTGATGCCGTCCATGCCTACCTTAAAGGCGATGCCCGCTGAGGCCACCCATGGTTCATTCAATAAAAACTGCGGACTAGTGAGCGTAGGATTAAAGTTGACCCAAGCCCATACGCCTACCACCAGTTCCAACAACGCCGCGCCAAACGCGACTTTCTTGGCGCCCTGTCCTTTTACCAACAGAACCAGCAACGCCGCCAGCGCAGGCCATAAGATTAAGAATGCGGTTAACATGTTTGGCCTATCAGATAATAAAGTTCAGCAATAAGATTAACGCGATGCCCAGCACCATAATCAGGATATAAGACCCAATGGCCCCGCTCTGCACCAGACGCAGGGAACGTCCGCCACCCAGTACGCCTTTGCCCAATCCGTTTACAATGGGGTCAATGATGCCCTTTTCCACGAAGCGGTACAAGCCCACAGACAAGCCCATGATGGGTTTTACAAACAGAGCATTGTAGAGTTCATCTACATAATATTTGTTGTATACCAGCTTGTGCAGGCCAGTGGCAGTGCCTTCCTCGCCGGGAACGGCTCTTTTCTTTCCGTAAATCACGTACGCCAGAATAATAGCAACAATTGCTACGGCCACGGAAACCGCCATCAAGGTGTATTCCAGTTCATGGGACAGGTGATGCACTTCAAACGCACTTGGCACCGCTCTTCTGGCCAGTTCATATACCGGCGACAGGAAGTTGGCCAGCATGTGGTTTTCGCTGAAGACCGGCGGCAAGCCCATGAATCCACCCACGGTGGAAAGAATAGCCAGAATAATCAACGGAATGGTCATCACCGCCGGAGATTCGTGCAGGTGATGGCGTTGTTCCTCCGTACCTCTGAAACTTCCGAAGAAGGCCAGGTACAGCAACCGGAACATATAGAAAGCCGTCATGAACGAAGTCAACAGACCAAACGCCCACATCACTTTGCTGTGCTGGAATACGTGCGCCAGCAACTCATCCTTAGAGAAGAAACCCGCAAACGGCGGAATACCAGAAATGGCCAGCGTACCAATCAAGAAGGTAATGAACGTGATAGGAAGCGCTTTTCTCAGGCCACCCATGCGGCGTAAATCCTGTTCACCAGACATGGCATGAATCACGCTACCCGCACCCAAGAACAGAAGCGCTTTGAAGAACGCGTGCGTCAATACGTGGAACAGCGACGATGAATATGCCATCACGCCCAGCGCCAGGAACATATAGCCCAACTGACTCACAGTAGAGTACGCCAATACTTTTTTGATGTCGTTTTGGAAGAGACCAATGGTAGCGGCGAATAACGCTGTGGCTAAACCAATAATGGCCACTACCTCTAAAGTATCTGGTGCTAGCGTGTACAACACGTTAGAACGAATCACCATGTAAATACCAGCGGTCACCATGGTAGCGGCGTGAATTAAAGCTGAAACCGGAGTTGGACCCGCCATCGCGTCTGGTAACCAAGTGTACAATGGCAACTGCGCTGATTTACCCATGGCACCTACAAACAGCAAAAGGGTAATGGCTACCACTATGCCGTCATTCACCTCGTTTAGTTGAGAAGCTTGGTTGAACACCTCGCCGTAGCTCACGCTACCGTAGGTGATGAAGATTAAGAAGATACCGAGCAAGAAGCCTAAGTCACCAATACGGTTGATGATGAAAGCTTTCTTAGCGGCGTTGTTGTACGGAGTGACTTTGTTCCAGAAGCCAATCAAGAGGTACGAGCAGAGCCCCACGCCTTCCCAGCCCACAAACATCATCACGTAGTTAGAGCCCATCACCAGCAGGAGCATGGAAAACACGAACAAGTTTAAGAAAGCGAAGAACTTCCCGAAGTTCTCGTCATCATGCATGTAGCCGGCGCTGTAAATGTGAATCACCGAACCCACACCCGTTACCAGAAGCAACATAATGAGCGACAGCTGGTCAATCTGGAACGAGAACGGAATGCGAAGCCCCGCCACGTTAATCCAGTTGAAGATATCTGTGGTGTACGGACGGTTTCCGTAGCCCTCAAACCCGAAGAACAGGAACAAAGACAGCGCAAATGACCCGATGACGGTGGCACAACCCACCAGACCCGCCAGCCCTTTCGGCAATTTCCGGTTCCCCAGGCCGTTAATCAGAAACCCGATGAACGGCAGGAGCGGAATCAGCAAACAGACCCAAGTCATCTCAGCGTTGTTTGCCGGCAAAATAAATTCTTGCATTTGTTAAAGCGTAAATGGAACGGTACTCTTTATAGATTCAGCAGAGCGGGAAACCCGCCTTACCATTTCAGTTTGTTCAGGAAATTGATGTCTGTGGTGCGCAGGTTACGGTAAATCATTACAATAATAGCTAACCCAACGGCCACCTCGGCGGCAGCCACCGCCATGATGAAAAACACGAATATCTGCCCATTAGGGTCAGAACGGTACGCTGAAAAAGCCGTAAGCAACAGATTGACGGAGTTGAGCATAAGCTCCACGCACATAAAGATAATGATGGCGTTGCGGCGGGTCAGAACCCCAATGACTCCAATAATGAACAAGGCGGTGCTGAAATACAGGTAAAAGTTCAGCGGAATGGTTCTAATGACCTCAGGAATTTCGTTCATGTCTACTATTCGTTCTTAGAAACGGGATTGGCCTTGCCTTGCAACAGGGGCCAAAGTTATTTCCATTTTTTGGTAAATCCACAATAAAATATGACCTCACCCCTAGCCCCTCTCCCACGGAGAGGGGAGTACTCTTTTGCGTTTTGAGGCTGTTTTCTGAAAAACAGCCTCAAAACGCCTCAGCGGAAAAGTCCCTCTCCGCGGGAGAGGGATTTATGGTGAGGTTACTTGCGTTTCTGGCCTCTTTTTCAGAAAACAGCCCAAAAACGGCAGTTACTATTTTATACCACCCAAAGCGGCATGAAAAAAGGACAACAAATAAAGTTGTCCTTTTTAGGGGTTCTACAGAACCCTTAGAATCTATTTCGCTCGCCCGGCTCGCGCTTACCCAACATCACCGCACCGGCCATAGCCGCCAGCAACAGGATAGACGCCAACTCAAACGGCAACAGGTAATCTCTGAACAAGACAATGCCCAGGTTCTCCACCAGACCAATCTGCGAGTCAAACACCGCCGGGTGGTACACGTTGGTATCCACGTCTTTCAAGGCGGCAATAATGATGACAAACATCATACCGCCGGCAATAGCCGCTGCAATTTTACTGAGCATGGGCTTATGCTGTTCGGTGTCTTCCCGCATGTTCAGGAACATAATCACGAAGAGGAAAAGTACCATGATGGCGCCCATGTACACAATGAAATTCACCGCTGCCACAAACTGAGCGTTTAACAGAATGTAGTGCCCAGTCAGTGCGAAGAAGGTCAGAATCATGAACAGAACGCTGTACACAGGGTTCTTGGAAACCACCACGCCTACAGCGGCAATCAGGGTCAGGAAGGTCAGGAAGTAAAAAATATTACCCGTCATAGTTTTTCTAGGTGATTAGCGAGTAGGGGCTGGTGCCGTTAATTCAATAGGAAGCGGCTCTACCAAACGGTCTTTGCCGTAGATAAACTCATCGCGCTCATAGCGGGCCGGCGCCACTTTGTCGTTTTGCAGGAAGATGGCTGCTTTGGGGCACGCCTCCTCACACAGACCGCAGAAAATGCAGCGCAACATGTTAATCTCGTAGCTTACCGCGTATTTTTCCTCACGGTACAGATGCTCCTCGCCCCGCTTGCGTTCACCAGACACCATGGTAATGGCTTCGGCCGGACAGGCCACCGCACACAAACCGCAGGCCGTGCAACGCTCTCTTCCCTTCTCATCACGCTTCAGCACGTGCAAACCACGCCAAACCGCACTCATGGGGCGGGTTTCCTCCGGGTATTTAATGGTCGCCTTCTTCTTGAAGAAGTGACGCATGGTAATGGTCAAGCCTTGGAAAATGGCTGGGAGATACATTCTCTCAGACAGGTTCATGGGCTTTTTCTCCAGTTTCTTTGCTCTATTACTTAATGATTGCATCTCATTCAGTCGTTAAAAGGTTGTCAGGCTTCTATAAATGAAGCCTTCCGTCTGCTACTTGAAGAATTCGTCTTTCAGCAGAATAGTACCGGCTGTCAACACCACGTTCAGGATAGACAACGGAATCAAGATTTTCCAGCCCAAGTTCATCAATTGGTCATACCGGAAGCGCGGCAAGGTCCAGCGTACCCACATGAAGAAGAAGATGAACAACAGGATTTTCACGAACAGCACCACGGTACCCAAGATGGTCACCACGTTGTGCGGCAAGCCGAGGTCATACATGAACGGGAAATTGTAACCGCCAAAATACAGCGTTGCCATCACCGCTGAGGCCACGAAGATGTTCACGTACTCCGCGAACAGGTACAAGCCCATGCCCATGGAGCTGTATTCAGTGTGGTAACCGCCTACTAGCTCAGTCTCGCACTCAGGTAAGTCAAACGGCACGCGGTTGGTCTCCGCGAAGGCACACACCAGGAAAATCAGGAAGCCCAGCGGTTGGTAGAAAATGTTCCAGTTCATGCCCGAGATTCCGAACAAATCCTGCCCTTGCTGCTCGGCCATCACGCGTAGTGAAAGCGAACCAGAAAGAACCAACAAGGCAATGATAGACATACCCATGGCCAGTTCATAGCTGATGTTCTGAGACGCTGCGCGGATTGCCCCCAACAAAGAGAATTTGTTGTTAGATGCCCAGCCTCCAATCATGATGCCGTACACACCCAATGCCACTACGCCAAAGATGTAGAGAATCCCGATGTTCACCTCAATGGCCTGCACCGGAATGTACTCACCGTTAATGTAGAGCGTGTTCCCGAAAGGAATCACCGCGCTGGACATACAGGCCGTCAACATCGCCAATGACGGACCCGCAATAAACAGGAACTTGTTTGCATTGGCTGGGACGAACTCCTCTTTAAAGAACAGCTTCACGGCATCTGCCAGCGGCTGCAGCAAACCCATAGGACCAGCCCGGTTAGGGCCCACACGGTCCTGAATGAACGCGGCCACTTTGCGCTCAGCGTACGTGGAGTAGGTGGCAATCAACAGCGTGACCCCAAAAACGGCCACAATGATAAGTGCTTTGATTAATAATACGGATAGCTCCATTATACGTGTCTTCCTAGGTTGAAAGGAGTGGATTCTAAGTCTTCTTCAGTAGAGCCTGGTAAGTTAGGCACCACCGGCACGTTCAATACCGGCAACTCATAATGGTTGGCAGAAATCACCGACGCGCGGTCAATTTTGCGCGGTCCTTCAATGGTCCAGTCGTTCGGGTCTTTGTGGTCAAAGCGGCACTCGTTGCAGATGAACTCCTGCACCTCGTTGTACTGGTCTTTACGGGCTGTTACCCGTAGCACATCGTTTCCGCGCATCCAGAGCACTGTTTTACCAGAGCATTTAGGGCAGTCACGGTGCGCATCTACGGGTTTGGTAAACCACACGCGGTTTTTAAAGCGGAATGTCTTATCTGTCAGGGCACCCACTGGGCACACATCAATTACGTTTCCGGAGAAATCATTGTCGATGACGTTCTCAATGTAGGTTCCAATCTCGGCGGCATCACCACGGCCTAACACGCCATGCACGCGCTTATCAGTAATCTGGTTGGCGGTGTACACGCAACGGTAGCACAAAATGCAGCGCGTCATGTGCAGCTGAATAAGTGGCCCGATGTCTACTTTCTCAAACGTGCGCCGCTCTTCCTCATAGCGGGTGCCCGAGGTACCGTGCTCATACGCGAAGTTCTGCAAATCGCACTCCCCGGCCTGGTCGCAGATAGGGCAATCCAGCGGGTGGTTGATTAACAGCATTTCCACCACGCCTTTGCGGGTAGCCAACACATCTGGGTTAGTGGTATTCTCCACCACCATTCCGTCCTGCACCGGCGTCACGCAAGAAGCCACCAACTTCGGCATGGGGCGCGGGTCTTTTGCCGAACCGGCCGCCACCTTTACCAGGCACGCGCGGCACTTGCCGCCGCTGCCTTTCAAAGGCGTATAGTAACACATGGCAGGGGGCACCACCTCACCGCCAATTTTGCGGGCTGCGTTGAGGATAGTAGTTCCTTCCTCTACCTCCACCTCTATGCCATCAAACGTAATTTTTACCATTTCAAATTATTGTTGATTGCTGCTGGCTATTTGTGTAAACCATAAGCAAATGGCTATTAAATTGTATTTCTGTTTTCGGCCTGTTTTAAGAAAAACAGGTCAAAAACGGCATTCTTTGTTTGTTCTTATTCAAAGCTGCTTCACGCATTTCGTCCCCCTTTGAAGGGGGGTAGGGGGATGATTCTTCTGCTGATAATTACATTCCCGAGAATCATTCCTTTTTCGCGTGTAGCATTTGCTTCTGGTTCCTCTAGCGTTCTTAACATCCCCCTAACCCCTTCAAAGAGGGACTTACCGGAAATGCTTAACTAGTTCCAATCCTTTCATCCTTCCCTTTTGTTATCCTGAAAGGACCTTGTGGGCGAACAGTAGTAGCGTTTGCTCTTCTGCTTTTCTAGCTTGCCACTAAGATCCTTTCAGGATGACAGGGAATGGAAAGTGGTTCTTCTAATCTTGCGTTTTCGGCCTGTTTTCTGAAAAACAGCCCGAAAACAGTATGCTTATGCTAAAACAGACTCAGCTTTGTTGAACACCGCGCCTGGTGCCGTAGCTGCCTGCGGGTGCTTTACGTGCCACTCAAACTCGTCTCTGAAGTGACGGATGGCAGCGGCAACCGGCCAAGCAGCGGCATCGCCCAACGGGCAGATGGTATTTCCTTCAATCTGCTTTGCAACGTTCACGAGCAGGTCAATGTCATGCATGTGGCCGTGGCCGTGCTCAATGCGGTGCAAGACTTTCTCCATCCAGCCGGTACCTTCACGGCAAGGGCTGCACTGGCCGCAGGACTCGTGGTGGTAGAAACGGGCGAGGGTCCAAGTATGGCGCACAATACAGGTCTGGTCGTCCATCACGAAGAAACCACCGGAACCCAACATGGTACCCGTCGCGAAACCTCCGTCAGACAAAGACTCATAAGTCATTAAGCGGTCTTCGCCGTTGGCTGTTTTCAGAATCAGGTCTTTGGGAAGAATTGGAACCGAAGAACCTCCGGCAATCACCGCTTTCATGTCACGGCTTTTCCAGATACCGCCGCAGTATTCATCTGAGTAGATGAATTCTTCCACCGGAATCCCCAGTTCAATCTCGTACACACCGGGCTTGTTGATGTTTCCGCCCGCGGAAATCAACTTAGTACCAGCGCTACGGCCAATACCAATCTTGGCATACTCAGCGGCAGAATTGTTCACAATCCATGGCACCGTAGCGATGGACTCCACGTTGTTTACCACGGTTGGGCAGCCGTAAAGGCCCCAAACCGCCGGGAAAGGTGGCTTGTTACGCGGGTTTCCGCGCTTACCTTCCAGAGACTCTAACAAGGCCGTTTCCTCACCGCAGATGTACGCGCCACCGCCGGGGTGCACGTGTAAATCAAGCGAATAACCGCTGCCCAGGATGTTTTCGCCTAAGAAACCGTTAGCATACGCCTCGGCAATGGCTTTTTCCAGAATGCGCAGCACATACAATAACTCACCTCTAATATAGATATAAGACGTGCGGGCACCCAGCGCGAACGAAGACGTAATCATGCCTTCAATCAAGAGGTGCGGCAGTTTCTCCATCAAATACCGGTCTTTGAACGTACCCGGCTCTGATTCATCGGCGTTGCACACTAAGTAGCGCGGTTTGCCTTCGGGCTTGGCCAAAAAGCTCCACTTCATACCCGTAGGGAAACCGGCGCCACCCCGGCCGCGCAGGCCCGATGCCTTCACTTCTTCCACCACTTCCTCTGGGGTCATGGTTTTCAAGGCTTTCTCTACCGAGGCGTAGCCGCCGTGCTTGCGGTACACGTCAAAGGTATGAATGCCTTCAACGTTGATATGTTCAGTTAATAATTTTCTTCCCATGGTTTCCTTACAGTTGAGGCTTTCAGGTCTTCCAGCATCTGGTCAGCGCTGGCGGCGTCCAAGTTCTCGTAGAATTTCTCACGCACCTGCAGCATAGGGCCGGTTCCGCAAGAGGCCAGGCATTCTACCGTTTTTAAGGTGAAGTTGCCGTCTGCACTGGTCTCTCCTACTTTGCAGCCTAAGCGGTTCTCTAGGTGCTCAATCAGTTGGTCAGAGCCACGCAGCATGCAAGGGCCTGTGCGGCATACTTCCAACACGTGCTTGCCTACCGGCTTCAGGTTGAACATGGTATAGAAGGTAGCTACCTCATACACCTCAATCGGCTGAATGTCCAGAATCTCAGCCACCTTGTCCATCACCTCAGGGCTTACCCAGCCGCCAAACTCCGCTTGCGCGATGTGCAGGATAGGCAGAATCGCTGATTTCTGACGTCCCTCAGGATAGTGGGAAATGTAGCGTCGAATCTCGGCCATGGCCCCTTCTGAGAACTCTACTTTTTTATTTTCTACTGTTTGCTCCATTTGGTCAATGGCAGGTATGTAAAAGCTGCCCTGCGGCAGGCTTGGGAAAAATCGTTTCTAATCTACCAGCTTAAGCGTCAAGCTCTCCGGCAATCACGTTCATGCTGGACAGAATCACAATGGCATCTGACAGTTGCGTGCCCACCACCATCTCTGGATAAGCCTGATAATAGATGAAGCAAGGTCTTCTGAAGTGCAAACGGTACGGCGTGCGGCCTCCGTCAGACACCAGGTAGAACCCTAACTCTCCGTTTCCGCCTTCCACTGAGTGGTACACTTCGCCGGCCGGTGCGTCAATTTCACCCATCACAATCTTGAAGTGGTAAATTAACGCTTCCATGTTGCGGTAAACGTCCTGCTTTGGCGGCAGGTAGTACTCTGGGGCATCTGCGTGGAAAGGTCCTTCGGGCAGGTTGTCCATGGCCTGCTGAATAATGCGCAGGCTCTGCCAGATTTCCTCGTTGCGCACCATGAAACGGTCATAAGTGTCACCCTTGGTTCCTACTGGAATTTCGAATTCAAAATCCTGGTAAGAAGAGTAAGGGTTCATCACGCGCACGTCATAGTCAACGCCCGCAGCCCGGAGGTTAGGACCAGTAAAACCGTAATTCAAAGCACGTTCTGCCGTGATAGGACCCACACCTTCCACGCGGTCCACAAAGATGCGGTTGCGGTTGAACATGGTCTCAAACTCCTGCATCACCTTAGGGAAGTCACGCAAAAAGTCTCTGATTTTCTGAATAGCCACCGGAGACAAATCACGCTCCATGCCGCCTACCCTGCCCATATTGGTCGTCAAACGGGCGCCGCAGATTTCTTCGTAGATTTCATAGATTTTCTCCCGCTCCTGGAACACGTACAAGAAGCCCGAGAAGGCTCCCGTGTCCACACCCAAGATGGAGTTACAAATCAAGTGGTCGGCAATACGCGCCAATTCCATCACAATGACTCTGATGTACTCGGCACGCTTAGGAACCGTAACACCCAACAGCTTCTCTACGGTCATCCACCAGCCCATGTTGTTGATGGGCGAGGAGCAGTAGTTCATGCGGTCTGTGAGCGGGGTAATCTGGTAAAAGTTGCGGCGCTCGGCAATTTTCTCAAACGCGCGGTGTATGTACCCGATAGTAGGCACACCCGACACAATCTTCTCGCCATCCATTTGCAGGATGTTCTGGAAGATGCCGTGCGTGGCGGGGTGCGTTGGCCCTAAGTTCAGGGTGGTTAAATCCTGAATAAAGGTATCGGTGGTGTTTAGTTCAGTATTCTGTTTGGCTAACTCCATGGTGGCTGTTAGTATAAGCAGAAACCCCGGCGGCTTGTTTTGAAAAAAGCCGTGGGGGTCTCTCTTGTTTTATCTTCCGAAGAAGGTATTAATCTTGTCTTCGCGGGTCTGGTCTTCCAGCGGGAACTCCTTGCGCATCGGGAACACCTCCATCTCCTCCACATTGAGAATGCGAATGAGGTTGGGGTGGCCTTCAAACCGTATTCCGTAGAAATCCCACGCCTCGCGCTCCATCCAGTTGGCCGTAGCGTACAGGTTGGTGGCCGTTGGCACCACGGCATCCTCTTCTGAAAAGAAGATTTTGATGCGCAGCCTGATGTTGTTCTGCAAGCTGTGCACATGGTACACCACGCCTAGCTCCTGCCCCTTGTTGTCTGGAAAGTGCATGCCGCACATGGTGGTCAGGAACTGCATCTGCAGCACCTCGTCATCATACAGCGCCTGCAGCATGGGAATAATGTTTTCCCGGGTGGTGGTCACGGTGACAAGCCCGTACGGCTCCTGAATGTCAAACAACTGGTCTCCGAACTTCTCCTGAAGCCGCGCAATCAGCTGTTCGTTGGTTATTTCGGCCATGCCTTATTTAATGTTGTAAGAGGCTAAAAGTTCTTGGTACTCTGGTGAGTTACGGCGGCGCAGTGACTCGTTCTCAGCCAAATCCTGAATGCGCATGAGGCCATCTAGAATCTGCTCAGGGCGCGGCGGGCAACCTGGCACGTACACATCAACGGGCACAATGCGGTCAATACCTTGCAGCACGCTGTACGAGTCAAAGATACCGCCAGAAGTAGCGCAGGCGCCTACGGCAATCACCCAGCGCGGCTCGGCCATCTGCTCATACACCTGTTTCACCACCGGCCCCATTTTCTTGGCAATGGTGCCCATCACCATCAGCAAATCGGCCTGGCGGGGCGAGAAGCTGGGGCGCTCAGACCCGAAACGGGAGATGTCATAGTGCGCGCCCATGGTGGCCATGTACTCAATACCGCAGCAGGAAGTGGCAAACGGCAACGGCCACAGCGAGTGCTTACGGGCTAGGCCTACTACTTTCTCAAAGGAAGTGGCAAAGAAACCGGCTCCCTCCACCCCCTCAGGGGTACCCACCATGGTTATATCAGTTTTGTTATCGCTCATGTTGTTTTCGCTTAGTTTTCAGAAAAACAGGCCAGAAACGCCTTCTTCCTGAACAACAGCCCGCTTGTAAAAGTTTGCCGCGCACCGCGGAAAAGTATTATTCTATTCCCACTTGAGCACGCCCTTGCGGATTACATAGTAGAACCCGATCAAAAGCAGCGCCATAAAGAGAAGCATCCAGATAAAGCCGTCCAGACCCATGGCCCTGAAATTCACCGCCCACGGGTAGAGGAAGATGATTTCCACGTCAAAAAGTACAAACAGAATGGCAATCAGGAAATACTTGATGGAAATAGGGGTACGGGCATCGCCTTTACTCTCAATACCGCATTCCCAGGAGGCGTTTTTCACCTTGCTCTGGCGCTTGGGGCCAATCAGGTGCGTGACCACCATGGCGAAAACCACGAAGCCCAGGGCCGCCGCAAACTGAATCACGATGGGCAGCCAGTCGCCGGGTACATATTGTGCAGTGGGTGTAGGTTCCATATATAAAATCAAATTCGCGCAAAATTAGACAGGAATACTAAAGTTTCAAAGCAAAAACCAGAATGACTCTTATGTAGAATCCTTCTCAATAATAAACAAACGAGCGTTCTGAACATTTTCTAAAATACCTAATAACTAACCCTTGTTAATTGAAAATTTAAAAAAAGTTAGCTCCTTCTGTAATAAATCTGTAAACTTGACTACTTATCAATAGAAATCCTTACTCATGGATACATCAAGGCATGGCTGCCCCTCCTTCCAGTCTTCATGTATCTCTGTTTTATTTATAAGTTTTCTTCAGAACCTAGATAAAAGCCCGGTTATTTTAGCTGGGCTTTTTCTGTGCCTCCCCCTCTGTTTGTGCTGGTGTGTATTTCTGGATTACCTTTGCAGCGCGCCCGCAGAACAATACGGCGCGGTATTTGCTTTTGGCGGTAATGCTGAAACCTTCATGATCAATTATGAACAGAACGTATTTAATAGCCCTTTTAGTACCTTTTCTCTTCGCCTTTGCGCCGCCTAAACTCAAGAAAGTGACGGTCGCCAAAAATGTGGCGCTTTCCATACCGCAGAACTTTGAGGTGATGCCAGATGACGGCATTGCCCGCGAGTATCCGGCGGCCCGCAAACCGCTGGGCATCTACACCAGCCCAGACGGCCAGATTGACATCAGCGTGAACCAGCGCGAAAGCACGTTCCCGGCCAACGACCTGGACATGCTGCTGCCGTTCTACAAGGCGTCTATCCAGCGCATGTTCACTGAGGTGCAGTTCCTCAAAGAGGAGAAGCAGAAAATCAATGGCCGCGACTTCCTGGTCTACGAGTTTGTCTCTACCGTACGTGATGAGCGCAGCACCCGCAGCCTGGCCCCGGTAAGAAAATACACCCTCATTCAGTACACCTTCCTGAAAGGCCAGATGGTCATCTTCAGCTTCAACGCCCCGGCGCAGCTGCAGAACCAATGGCAGGAAACCGCCAGAGCGGTAATGGCCACAGCCAGTGTCAAGTAAAGCCTCACCCCCAGCCCCTCTCCCACGGAGAGGGGAGACAATACGATTGTGTTTTTGATCCGTTTTCTGGAAAAGAGGTTAAAAACAGTTTAGTGAGAAAGCCCCCCTCTCCGTGGGAGAGGGGCTGGGGGTGAGGTCATTTGAAACATAGCACAGCGGGTGGCAGTAGAAAAAGCCACCCGTTTCCATTTAACCCAACCCGCCCGTGCTCAGCATACACTCAGACGAACATTTCATGCGTGAAGCCTATAAGCAAGCGCAATATGCCCTGGAGGAGGGTGAGATTCCCATTGGGGCCGTGGTGGTCTGCCAGAACAAGATCATTGCCCGCGCCTATAACCAGACGGAGAAACTGAATGACGTGACCGCGCACGCAGAAATGCTCGCGTTCACCGCCGCCGCCAACCACCTAGGCAACAAATACCTGCATGACTGCACCCTGTACGTCACCGTAGAACCCTGCGTGATGTGCGCCGGCGCCAGCTACTGGTCCCAGCTGAAACGGGTGGTCTACGCCACTGGTGATGAGAAGCGCGGCTACCGCCGAACGGGCGTAAACCTGCTCCACCCCAAGACCGAACTGGTAACCGGGATCCTGGCCAGCGAGTGCGCGCAATTGATGACTGACTTTTTCAGGGCGAAAAGAATTTAATCTTAACTTTGGCGCGTTCCCACTAGTATACTTGTAGGAACATCAATTGTATTTCTAACCATAAACCAGATAAAACTATGGCATTTGAACTTCCGCAACTTCCGTATGCGTATGATGCGCTTGAGCCGCACTTTGACCGTCAGACCATGGAAATCCACCATACCAAGCACCACCAGGCCTACACCACCAACCTGAACAATGCCATTGCCGGCACTGAGAAAGAAGGCCAGTCTATTGAGGAGATCCTGCGTGATGCGGCCAAGACCCCGGCCATCAGAAACAACGGTGGCGGGTACTACAACCACAACCTGTTCTGGACCATCCTGAGCCCGAACGGCGGCGGCGCCCCCACCGGAGCCGTGGCTGAGGCCATTGACAAAGCGTTTGGGTCTTATGACGCGTTCAAAGAAGAGTTCACCAAAGCCGCCACCACCCGTTTCGGTTCTGGCTGGGCCTGGCTGTGCGCCGTAGAAGGCGGCGGAGTGCAGATCTGCTCTACCGCCAACCAGGACAACCCTTTGATGGAAGGCGTTGACACCTGCGGCGGCGTTCCAATTTTAGGCCTTGACGTGTGGGAGCACGCCTACTACCTGAAATACCAGAACCGCCGCCCAGACTATATCGCCTCGTTCTACAACCTCATTAACTGGGACGAAGTAAACCGTCGCTACGCGGAAGCAAACCGTTAATTCTTTAGCCTTGCATAGGCTCCCTAAAAGGGCTTCGCTGTAAAAGGCGGGGCCCTTTTTTTTATGGCTGACATTTGAAGTGCGTTTTTGACCTGTTTTGGCGAAAAGAGGTCAAAAACGGAAAATTAGTTGCTGGTTGAGATATTTTCCCACTATTCCTTCACTGGCGCGAGCTTGCAACTAGTGCCTACAGATGATGGGTAGTTTGCAACTACCCTCGCTGCCCCGCAGCGAAACTTCTTTTGCTAAGGCCAAATGGTTTAATAAATTTCTATCTCTCTGCTGTAATCTGCTGATTCCGCTGTTCGGGATTTGCAATCCCGAACCATATATCTGGGGAGTTGTAATCCCCTACTCATGAAGTAAAACGGGGATTATAAATCCCCGTTTTACCTACTTCCGGATTGCAAATCCGGAAGAGCAAAGCTTGGGATTTTCAAATCTGGAACAGCACAAGTGTAATAATTGCAATCCCCTTCACTTAACGCAGATTCTCCCCTTGAGGGGAGCGAAGAGGGGTGTTTACACAGGAGAGCACACATTTCAGAAAAAGACTTGTATTACCTATTCAGTTAAAGAAAGCATTTCATCAGCAGTACGTTAATCAGCTTTACCTCCCCTCAAGGAGAGAACCTTTTGTGGCAAATCACTGCCGCAAGCCCATTCCGTTTCCGGCCTACTTTTTCTAAAACAGCCCCAAAACATTCTTCTCACGCCTTGCACCCCGCACAGTACCCAGACACCCAGCAGTTCACCTGTGCCACCTGGTACCCGGGGGGCAGCGCCACCCTCACCTGTTCCGGCAGGCATTCTACCCGCTGGCAGGCGAGGCACCGGAAGTGGAAATGGTCATGGGCATGGTGGTGCTTCTCGCAGCCTTTGCAGAGCGCGAAGTAGGATTTGCCTTCCTCAGAGACAATGCGGTGGGTAATCCCGTCTTCACTAAACCGGTTCAGCACGCGGTAAATGGTAACTCTATCTGCTGTGCCCTGCAGCTGCTGCTCCAGCATGTCCTGGCTCATCGCCGAATCTGAGGATTTGAGCAGGGATAAAATAGCTTGCTGGGCAGGGGTGGTTCGTCTTTTCATCTTCTATTATTGCAACAGTGTTGCAATAATAGAAGATTCGGCTACATTTGCCAAAAATGATTTACCCTGAGCCCCCGCCAGAAGAGCCGTTCTGAAAAAGAAACGCATGGCATCTACCGCCATCTGGTGCTAAAGGGGACCGCCTAATCTGCAACAGCCATGATAGAGAGAGAAGAGTTTGATGCCATTGTTATTGGGGGAAGCTATGCCGGCCTGTCGGGCGCTATGTGTTTGGGGCGTTCCCTGCGCCGCGTGCTGGTCCTGGACAGCGGCCAGCCGTGCAACCGCCAAACACCGCACTCCCACAACTTCCTGACCCAGGACGGTGAAACCCCGGCCGCCATTGCCCAGAAAGCCAGGGAACAGGTACTGGCCTACCCCACCGTCACCTTGCAACCGGGAAAAGCAGTAGCCGCGGCCAGGCAGAACCAGGCATTTGAAATTACCACAGAGGCCGGCCACGTCTATACAGGAAGTAAACTGCTGCTCGCCACCGGCGTGAAAGACCTGATGCCGCCCATCCACGGCTTCGCCGAGTGCTGGGGCATCTCTATCCTGCACTGCCCCTATTGCCACGGCTATGAAGTGGCCCATCAGGAATGGGGCATTCTGGCCAACGGCGACACGGCCCTGGAGCTGGTGAAACTACTACAGAACTGGACACCGCAGCTTACAGTCTTCACCAACGGCAAAGCTGATCTCACCCCAGACCAGCGGCTGGTTTTAGAGAAGCACCATGTCACCCTTGTTGAACAGGAAATTGCCTCCCTCACGCATGCGCAGGGCCAGCTGCGGCAGGTAAACATGAAAGACGGCACCTCCCACCACCTGAACGTCATGTTTGCCCGCCCCGCTTTTGAACAGCACTGTAAACTAGGAATAGACCTGGGGTGTGAACTGACTGAAACCGGGCATTTGAAGGTAGACCCCATGCAGAAAACCAATGTACCAGGCGTTTTTGCCGCCGGTGATGCCATGACCATGTTCAGAACGGTCTCGTTTGCGGTGGCCACCGGCACCATGGCGGGCGCGGCCATGAACAAGGAACTGATTGAAGAGCGTTTTTGACCTGTTTTCAGAAAAACAGGCTAAAAACGGAACGGGCAACCACGGCATTGGCGGCAGCCGAAGTGGAGGGGTATCTTTTTTACCGGATAATATTGTAATATAGTGCCTAGACGTTAATAGGCTGCTATGGAAGTATTTCTGCTTTTGGTGCTGGTGATTTTGGTGCTGTGGTTTGGGAAAAGCGTCTCCAGGCATCTGCTGGCCAGCCGGCAAGAGATGCAGGAGGTGCGTGAAGAACTGGCGCGGCTGCGGGAGCAGGTAAACCGGTCTGTGGTTAGACCGCCTGTTGATGCCGCCGCGGCCGCCGCCCAAAGAGACGCCAGCGCGGCCGTGCGGGCAGCACCCCAAGAAGCGCCTGCCCCGCCCAAAGCGCCCGAGACAGCTGCCCCGGCTCCAAAGTTTACTCCGCCACCGTCCATTCTTCCGCCCGCGGCCGAAAAGCCAGGACCAGCACCCACTCCTATTCCAGCACCGCCCATGGCGGCCTTTGCGCCAGCGGCGGAAGAACCTGCTTACACCGGCCCTGAGCCGGAGAAGCCCTTTTCCTTTTCACAGAAGATTGACTGGGAAAAATTCATTGGCGAAAACCTGATCAACAAGCTGGGGATTGCCATTCTGGTGCTGGGCATTGGGTTCTTCGTGAAGTATGCCATTGACCAGGACTGGATAAACGAGATAGGCCGCGTGGCCATTGGCTTGCTGGCGGGCGGCGCGTTGGTGGCCGTGGCGCACCGGCTGCGTCAAAACTACAAGGCGTTCAGCTCGGTGCTGATTGGCGGCGGCATGGCGGTTTTGTACTTCACCATTGCCATTGCGTTTCATGAGTACCAGATTTTCAGCCAGACGGTGGCGTTTATCTTGATGACGGCCATTACGGGGTTCACCATCTTCCTGAGCATGGCCTATGACCGTATGGAGCTGGCGGTGCTGGCTTTGGTGGGCGGCTTCGGGAGTCCGTTTATGGTGAGCACCGGCGAAGGCAATTACGTAGTGCTCTTCGTCTTCATTCTGCTGCTGAACGCAGGTATTCTGGTGCTGGCATACTTCAAAAAGTGGAACCTGCTCAACTTCATTGCCTACGTCTTCACCATTGTGCTGTACGGCGGCTGGCTCTTTACCCGGGTGGTAGACACGCCCAACGCGCCGTATCTGGGGGCGTTGCTGTTTGCCACGCTGTTTTACCTGGTGTTCTTTTTAATAACCATCATCTACAATGTAAAAGAGCGGCAGCGGTTCAGCGGCCCAGAGATCATGATGCTGGTGAGCAACACCTTTCTGTATTACTCAGCGGGGCTGTACGTACTCCATTTTGTGACCGGCGGCCGTTACCAGGGGTTGTTCACCGTTGCGCTGGGCGCGTTCAATTTTGTCTTCGCCTATGCCTTGTACCGCAGCCAGCGCGTTGACCGCACCCTGGTGTACCTGCTCATTGGCCTGGTGCTCACGTTCCTGAGTTTATCTGCCCCCATTCAACTGGAGGGGAATTACATCACGCTGTTCTGGGCGCTGGAGGCGGTTCTGCTACTGTGGCTGTCACAGAAATCGGGTATTCAGCTCATGAGGTACGCGTCTGTGCTGGTGCTGGCACTCATGCTGGTCTCGCTCTGCCTGGACTGGATGGAATACACCGTGACCCGCCTGCCGTTGCCGCCGGCCCTGAACAAGCTGTTTGTGACGGGCGTGGTGGCGGTGGCCTCGCTGGCGGGCACCTGGTGGCTGCTGGGCCGTGAAACCCCCACCCCGGCACAAGGCCGGCTTTTAAGAACCTACCGCACCATAGTGGGGCTGCTGCTGGTGGCGTTCCTGTACCTGGTGCCATTGCTGGAACTGCACCACCAACTGCCCCTTTCCCCGCTGAGCGAAAACACCCAGACACTCTGGCTGGGTTTCTACCGGTATGTGTTCCTGCTGGGCCTGTTGCTATGGAGTAGACGGCTGCGTGACCCGGGGTATCACAACCTTCTGCTAGGGCTGTCCCTTTTGGCGGCGATCCTATACACCCTCCAACTCAATCCTGCCACCGTGTCCCTGAGAAACGGCTACCTCTTCACCCAGACTGAAACCCTGGGGGCCTATGCCACCCATTACCTTCCGCTGGGGGCGCTGGGGGCGGTACTGGTGCTGGCGCTGGTGAAGGTGCGGCGGCAGTATGGCTGGGGAGGCGCCTGGGGCAAGGTCAGTCTGTGGCTCATCAGCATCATGGCGGTGTTTCTGGCCAGCACTGAGCTGGAGCACACGTGGCTGCTGGTTTCCCGGCCATCGGCCGAAGGCCAGTATGACACCCTGCGCCACGTGCATAACATTGGGTTCCCAATTCTCTGGGGCCTCTGCTCGTTTCTTTTGATGATGCTGGGCATGTCCCGTAAGTTGAAACCGCTGCGCATTATCTCCCTCACGCTGTTCTTCTTCACGCTGCTCAAACTCTTCCTGCTAGACCTGCGCGATATGTCTGAGGGTGGTAAGATTGCGGCGTTCATTTGCCTGGGGGTGCTGCTGCTGGTGATTTCGTTTATGTACCAGAAGTTGAAAAACCTTATCTTGGTTGATGATTCCGCCCCGGCGGAAAACATGACGCCCCTTCCTGATGAAAAGTAACCCGTTCCTGCTCCTCTGCTTCCTCCTGCTGCTGCCCCTTGCGTCTGCCTCTGCCCAGGATTTTAAATGGCAGGCGCAGCTTACCCCGGTGCCGCAGCCGGGGTATTACCGCGTGCTGCTCAGCCCCCAGATAACCGGGCACCTGCAGGAAAGCCTGGCCGACATACGCCTGGTAAACCGGGAAAAGCAGGCGGTTCCTTATCTGCTGCGCGTGGAGCAGCCGGTGCAGTACCAGACGCTGTTCAAAGAATATGAGATTCTGCGGTACCAGCGCCGCCCCGGCGGCATGTCTGAACTGCTCATTCACAATCCAGAACAGCGCACCCTCAACAACATCAGCCTCCTCATTGGCAACGCTGAAACCCGTAAAACCGTCTCGCTCAGCGGCAGTGACAACCAGCAGGACTGGTTTGTGCTCAAGGAGCAGGACGTGCTGTACGCCATTGAGAACACCCAGAAAACCACCGAGGTCAAGCTTCTGGACTTCCCGCTCAGCAACTACCGCTACTTTAGGCTGCAGCTCCAGGACTCTGCCAGTGCGCCGCTCAACATTCTCAAGGCCGGCTACTATGACACCTATTCTGAAGCGGGCAAGTACACCCGTATTCCGGTGCAGACCCTCTCCCGCACTGACAGCGCGAAGACTACGCTGCTTCGCCTCAGGTTTGGTCAGCCGGTGTACCCAGAGCAGTTGGTGTTCCATATTTCGGCCCCGCACCTGTACCACCGTGCGGGACGCGTGGTTTTGGGCAAAAAAGAAGCGTCCGCCAGAGTCCGTAAGAAAAGACGCCGCCAGCAGATAGAGCAAACCACGGTGCCGCTGCTGCTGAGTTCTAACACCCCGGCCACGCTGCACCTTCCGCGGCAGCGGGTAGAGGAGCTGGTGGTACAGATTGACAACGGTGACAGCCCGCCGCTGCGCATTGACTCCCTGCAGGTGCTGCAGCTGAACCGGTACCTGGTAGCCGAGATGGCGCCTGACCAGCAGTACAGCCTCCGGTTTGGCAGTGAAAAGCTGGACGCCCCAGACTATGATTTGATGTACTTCCAGGACAGCATTCCGCGGGAGCTCCCGCTGGTACACGTGCAGTCCCTGCAACGGCTCAAAACCGATATAAAAGTAGGCAAGACCAAAGGCTCCAAGATTCTCATCTGGGTGGCCATTGCCGTACTGGCGGCAGGGCTGGGGCTCATGAGCATCAAACTACTGAGGGAGATGGAGAAGAAGAAGTGACTCCTGTTTTGGGCCTGTTTTTCAAAAAACAGCCCAAAAACAGAAGGCACCCCTCTAATTCATGGCACATGTAGGGCAGAAGCTTTATATTGGCACTCTTACAGACCTACCCCATGAAACCCTTTTTCCTGCTCCTCTTCACCTGCCTCGCCCTACAGGCAGCCGTGGCCCAGAACCCAGCCACCAAACCAGCCGCCGCCAAGGCAACCCCTCCCGCCGCCGCCCCTGACTCCCTGCAAGTGGAGTACGTGCGCACCCAGCCAGATGCCGACCTGTGGCTCCAGCCCGGCGACCGGCTCCAGATGCGGGTCAAGGCCAGATCTGGCCTGAAGGTAACCCTCTGGAACCAGCACCCGCTGCAGGAGCTTCCGGCGGTACAGAACAAAGGAGAGAAAGGCTTGTACGTGGGCACGTACATCCTTCAGCCCGGCGACAGACTCCCCAGCTTGAACGTACCGGTGCTGGTAGATGACACCACCAACGCGTTCCCGGCTACCGTCTTCAGCACCAAAAGCAACGTTACCCTGCTCAACCCCGCGCAGCCTCTTTACGGCCTCACCAACACCTCCAGCGCTTACCTCAACTATGGTTTGGGCGAAGACCGCCTGGGCGGCGCCAAAATGGGTTTTCTGGACTCGCTGGTGCGGGTGCAGATCACGGGCAAAATTGGCCGCGATTACCGCATTAAACTGTCTAACACGCTCAACGCCTACATGCCGGTGCAGCAGGTGCAGCTGGAAGGAGGGCCCTCTTCGCTTACCGGCGAAAGCCTCACCAGCTCCTGGAGCGTGACCGGCGATGACGAGAAAGGGAAATACGATTACGTGCGGGTGGCCGTGGGCCAGCGCCTGCCCTACACTTCTTTTATGGACGTAGCCCCCAGCCGCATAGTGGTTGATATTTACGGGGCCGTCTCCAACTCCAACTGGATCACCCAGCACCGCACGCTGCGCGAAGTGGAGAACGTGCAGTACCAGCAGCTCACCTCAGATGTGTTCCGGGTCATCATTGACCTGAAGCACCCGCAGGCGTGGGGCTACGGCATTGGCTACCAAGGCAATTCACTGGTCATTAAGGTAAAGCGGCAGCCTGAGAAACTGAAGCTGAAGCACCTGACCGTGGCGGTAGATGCCGGGCACGGCGGCACCAACAAAGGAACCATTGGCAAAACCGGCATTCCGGAGAAGGAAATCACCCTCCAGATTGCCCAGCAGCTTAAAAGAGAACTGCAGAAGAAAGGCGCCCACGTGATCATGACCCGTGAGGCAGATGTAACCGTTGACAACTCTGAGCGCGTGCGTATTCTGAAAAAAGCCCAGCCAGACCTGCTGGTGAGCGTGCACGTGAATTCGGCGGGGCGGCCAGAGGTGCAGGGCACCAGCACCTATTACCGGCACGTGGCGTTCCGGCCGCTGTCACAAGCGCTGTATGAAGAGGTGCTGGAACTGGGGCTGAAAGAGTTTGGCAACATTGGCGGCTTCAACTTCGCGCTCAACGCGCCCACTGAGTTCCCCAACGCACTGGTAGAAACCGCCTTCTCCTCCAACCCCCAGGATGAGCAGAAACTCATTAACCCAGCGTTTCAGGAAGACATGGCCCAACAGATCAGAAAAGGCGTGGAGCGGTTTCTGAAGGAAACCAAAAGAAGAAAAAAATAACGTTTTCGGCTTACTTTTAGAAAAACAGGTCAAAAACAGAACCAACCTTCTAGAGCTTACTTTCATTTTGGTTTTGCCGGCTAAAAATGGGAGGGAAAGGTCCTTCTACAGCGTTTTTGAGCGGCGTGGCAGCGCTACAGTGCGAGAAAATGGTGAAGTCAGGTTCTTTTGATATCCGTTTGCAGTGCGAAAGAAAAATATAAACCTACATTTAGCACCCTTTCAATATGGCTATTTTCAAAGATTTCAAAGAGTTTGCCATGCGGGGCAACGTGGTAGACCTGGCCGTGGGGGTGGTGATTGGCGCCGCCTTCGGGAAGATTGTCACCTCACTGGTCAATGACCTGATCATGCCGCCGCTGGGCCTGCTGGTGGGCGGTGACCACTTCAAAAACCTGAAAATGGTGCTGCGCCGCGATGTGATGGGCCCAGACGGCAAAGTAGCCGATGTCACGCTCAACTACGGCGCTTTTCTCCAGAACATCCTGGATTTCATCATCATTGCCTTCGCCATATTTATCCTGGTGAAGCTCATCAATAAACTCAAGCGGGAAAAAGCGGCGGCCCCAACCGCCCAACCCGCCCCTACCAAAGAAGAAGTACTGCTCACTGAGATCAGAGACGCCCTTAGGGAGCAGCGGAAGGGGTAGCCGTTTTCACGGTTCCCGTTTTGGGGCTGCTTTCTGAAAAACAGCCCCAAAACGCACCCACCCCTGTCTCACGGTACTCACCTTCTTTCAAACAGAAAAGCCACCGCAGGTGGTGGCTTTTCTGTTTGAAAGAAGGTGAACCAAGGCTTACGCCTCTTCTTTCTGGTCTTTGATGGCCAACTGGCCACAGGCTGCGTCAATGTCTTTGCCCCGGCTGCGCCGAACGTTCACCTGCACACCTCTGTCTGCCAGATAGCGCATAAACGGCTCCAGGCGGTCATCGCCTGACTTCTGGAACAGGCCGTCGCCAATGGGGTTGTACTCAATGATGTTCACCTTGCAGGGAATGAGCTTGGAGAACTGCAGCAGTTCTTTGGCGTCTTCCAAGTTGTCATTGAAGTGGCTGAGCAAGATGTACTCATAGGTCACCTTGCGGCCGGTTTTCTGGTGGTAATAGACCAGCGCCTCTTTCAATGCCTCCAGCGAGTTGGTCTCGTTGATGGGCATGATCTCGTTACGCTTGGTGTCATTGGCGGCATGCAGGCTCAGGGCCAGGTTAGCCTTGATGCCGTCATCGGCCATTTTCTTGATCATCTTGGCAATACCGGCGGTACTCACCGTGATTCTGCGGGCAGCCATGTTCAAGCCGTCTGGCGCCGTGATGCGCTCAATGCTCTTCATCACGTTGGCGTAGTTCAGGAGCGGCTCGCCCATGCCCATGTACACAATGTTGGTGAGGGCGCGGTTGTAGTTCTGCTCAGACTGTTCTTTGATGCGCACCACCTGGTCATAGATCTCATCAGCGTTGAGGTTGCGTATGCGGTCCATCTTGCCGGTGGCGCAGAAAGAGCAGGTCAGGGAGCAACCCACCTGGCTACTCACGCAGGCGGTCATGCGCTTGGGGTGCGGAATGAGCACGCCCTCCACAATGTTGCCGTCAAAAAGCCTGAAGGTAGATTTGATGGTATAGTCTTCGCTCAGCTGGCTGGTGTTCACTTCTACCGTGTTAAGGGTGAAGTGGCGCTCCAGTTTTTCGCGCAGCGGCAGCGCAATGTTGTTCATCTCGGCAAACGAGGTGGCCGTGAGCTTCCAGATCCATTCATAGACCTGTTTGGCCCGGAACGGCTTTTCGCCCTGCTCCACCATCCAGGCCTTGAGCTGGTCAAGGGTCAGCTTTCTAATGTCCTGCCGGTTCAGAATCTCTATGTCTGGGATAACTAAAGTGCTCATACCACAAAGGTACAAAATATCTTACGGTTTAGTTTCCAGCCGCTCCCGGGCTTGGGCGGGAATTGTCTGGAGCTTTCTGGCGCCGTAGTCAAAGCAGAGCATGCCGGTCTTGGCGTGGGCAATCTCCCTGCCGTTCTGGTTGGTGAGGCGGTACACCAGATCAAACCCGTACTTGCTGAACTCAACCGCCTGCACCTGCACGGTGAGCACATCGCCGTAGAAGCCTTCGCCTTTGTAGACAATGCCCACGTCGCTCATGATCAGCCCGGCGCCACCGAAATCCAGCTCTGAGTACCCGTGCTCTTTCAGAAACCGCACCCGCGCCTCATGCAGCAGGCTCAGCAGGGCGTCATTGCCCAGGTGGCCACCGTAGTTGAGGTCGGTGATTCTGATGGGCAGTTGGGTCTGGAAGGAGAAATGCTCTGGGAGGTCTATCTTGATGCGGGCCACTTTTTAATTATGAATTGGGAATTGGGAATTAAGAATTAGGAATTAGGAATGGAAGATACGGCAAAGACAGTTAGAAAGGGCGTTTTGGAGCTGTTTTCCTAAAAACAGCTCCAAAACAGAAAGCGGGCTGCTCAGAAAAAATGCCTATTTTGGAAGCCCAATCACCAAACAACGCGTACCCGTGAACCTACCCGCCCTCCAGAAAGGCGATGCCGTGGGCATTGTCTGCTTAGCCAAGAAAGTGAGCCCAGATGAAATTTTGGCCGGTGTGCAACTGCTGGAGAGCTGGGGCCTGCGGGTCATCATTGGCCAAAGCGTAGGCGCTGAGGACCGGCAGTTTGGCGGCTCTGATGAACTGCGCACCGCTGATTTCCAGCAGATGCTGGACAACCCCGAGATCAAAGCCGTGATTTCCGCCCGCGGCGGCTATGGCACCACCCGCATTCTGGATCAAATTGACTTCTCCCGCTTGCAGCAGAACCCCAAATGGGTGGTGGGCTTCAGTGATATTACCGCACTCCTGTGCCACCTCCAGAATCTGGGAATTGAATGCCTGCACGCCACTATGCCGTTGCTCATGGGCCAGCCAGACACCGCTGCCGCAGATGAGAGCCTGCGCAAAGCCCTGTTCGGCGAGCCAATTTCTTACACCGTTCCTGCACATCCGCTAAACCAACTGGGCACCGCCACCGCCCCCGTGGCAGGCGGCAACCTGATCTTACTGGACACCATTGTCAACACCGCCTCAGACCTGAACTACAACGGCAAGATCCTGTTTCTGGAAGACGTGGGCGAATACTACTACAACATAGACCGCGTGCTGGTGCACCTGCGTCGCATGGGACGCCTGAGCCAATTGGCGGGTCTGGTGGTGGGCCAGTTCACTGAGATGCAGGACAACGCGGTGCCGTTTGGGAAGACGGTAGAGGAGATTGTGCTGGAGCATTGCGCGGGCTACGGTTACCCTATTTGCTTTAATTTCCCAGTGGGGCATGTGCCCAGGAACCTGGCCCTGGTAGTAGGCAGAGAGGCTGCGCTGGAGGTGACTCCTGAAGGTGCGAGGCTGGAATTTTTATAGTTCCTGTTTTTAGGCTGTTTTTGTAAAAACAGCCTAAAAACAGCTAAACTTCAGTCTATTGCCTCTACCCTGTCTTTAAAGACGTTGACCAACTTGTGTGTCTTATTTAATGCGATCACTTGCTCCCACACATGTGTAGTGGTTAAGAAGAACTCCCGCATCTTCATGTTGCCAAACCGAATATGAATTACTTTGGGAGGCGGTTCTTTGAACAAAATTCTGTTTGAGAAATCGCTGTCTTTTGAGATACTGGTTAATGGCTGCTCCTTCGCGAACTTCCAGATCTGCTTATCTCTCCAAATATCATCAATGTCCGGTTGATGAAGGTAGTCTGGTGAATTTTAAAGGGAGAAATAGTATGGCAGATGTCATCTATGAGGAACTTTGGCATACTGGTTAGGCTACGGTTCTCAGCACATAGCTTCTGTTCATTAATTCTGCCGCAAATTGAAGGCACGCGGTAATGTCTTCCTTTTCCAGAGATGGATATTGGTGAAGTATTTCCTCTGCCGCTTCTCCTGCACACAAAAATCCAAGAATGGTCTGCACAGCTGTCCTTTTCCCCCTAATGGAAGGTTTCCCGTTGCAGATTCTCTCATCTAGAGTTATTCTATCTGTTAGATACTCCATAGGTCATAGTTAATTCCCTTCTCAATGATACTACTTTTTACGTGAGATACATCCAGACTGTCTAGTACTCACGCATCTCTTAAACAAAAAGCCGTTTCCTGGCTCTTTTCCAGAAAACGGCTCCAAAACGCACTTCGGCTGTGCCGATGAGGTGTTCTACTGTTCGGTCATGACCACGTGCAGTACGGTCTGCCCCACCGCTTTCAGGGTGCGCCTGTCAATCACCTCCAGGTTATCTGTATGGCGGTGGTGGTACGGGCCAAAGTAGCCGTCTTCACTGGTGGGGTCATAGGCAATGATATCTGCCATTCTTATATTGGTGTTCTGGATCACGTAGGTGTGGTCATCTGTAATGCCGGGGCTGTCCTGAAACGGGAAATAGTCTGAGTAGCCAATCTGGTGCGCCGTCTTCCAGATTTTCTCCACCACGTCACCGGCGTACACCCGGCTGGTTTCCTCTCTGGCGAAACGGGAATTCTTAGCCCCCACCATGTCCAGCAGAATGCCGTACTGCGCGGTATAGCCCGCCGGCATCAGGTTCTTGCTCCAGTACTGCGACCCCAGGCACCAGCTGTCGGGTTGGTAGGGGTCTGTGCTGCTGTCTGGCTGGCCGTAGTCTTCGCCGTCAAACAGCAGCAGGTCTACCCCCACGTTGCCCTGCAGCGGGTTGGCCTTTAACTGGCGGGCAATTTCCAGAAGAACCGCTACGCCGCTGCCGCCATCATTGGCCCCGTCAATGGGTTTCTCCGGGTTCTGCTTGTCTTTGTCAGCCACGTGGCGGGTATCCCAGTGGGCGGCCAGCAGAATACGCTTACCCGCCTCCGGATTGTACTGCGCCATGATGTTGCGCAGGTTCAGCACCTTGCCGTTGTAGGCTTTGGCGGTGAACTCCTGCACCTGCACCTTGCCGCCGTACGTTTTCAGCTGGTTGATCAGGTAATCTCCGGTTTGCCGGTGGGCAGCGGTGTTGGGTACCCGTGGCCCAAAGCTCACCTGCTTCTGCACAAACGCAAATGCTGAGTCTGCATTGAACGTGGGCACATTGGCCGCGGGGGTCTGTGCCGCGGGAGTTTCAGTAGCCCCGGCGGTTTCCTGCTTTCTACCGTTCTCACAGGCCGGAAGCCCCGTGGCCAACAGCAAACCCAGCACCAGCAGTTTCATCTTATTCTTCATAGGCCCAGTCAATCCCGGTTTTCATGTCTTTGATCACAATGCCCTGCCCTTTGAGCTGCGCCCTGATCTGGTCAACCTTGCCGTAATCTTTGGCCTCTTTGGCTTCTTTGTAGAACCCTAGCACCACCTCCAGCAGCGCCTGCGCATCTGCGGTTTGCTCCTCTTTGAGCCCCAGCACGTCTGTCACCAGGGTGCGGTACTGGCTGCGCATGTGCTCAAAGGTTTCCTGCGAAATGGTTTCCAGCCTCAAGGCGCCGGTGTGCATGCTGTTCACCTTTTTGAGCAGGTTGAACAAAGAGGCAATGGCCTTGGCGGTATTTAAATCATCATGAAGCGGGGCGAACAAGTCTGCCGTCAGCTTTTTGATCTCTTCTTCGGCTTTGGCCTCTACGCCCCCTTCGGCTGAAGCCGGATACTGCAGCTGGTTCAGAATCTTTAAGCCGTTCATCACCTTCAGATAGCCTTTGCGTGCTGCCTGGAGCCCTTCATTGCTGAAGTCAAGCGTGCTGCGGTAGTGGGCCTGCAAGATGAAGAAACGCACGGTCATGGGCGAATACGCCTGCTGCAGCACCTCATGGCTGCCGGTGAAGAACTCGCCCAGCGTGATGAAATTGCCCAACGATTTGCCCATCTTCTTGCCGTTGATGGTGATGAGGTTGTTGTGCACCCAAAAACGGGCGGCATCGGTGTGGTTGTGGCTGGCCTGGCTCTGGGCAATTTCGCACTCGTGGTGCGGGAACATCAGGTCTAGTCCGCCGCCGTGAATGTCAAACTGCTGCCCCAGGTATTTCCGGCTCATGGCCGAGCACTCCAGGTGCCACCCCGGAAACCCGTCACTCCACGGCGAAGGCCAGCGCATGATGTGCGTAGGCGAGGCTTTCTTCCAGAGCGCAAAATCCAGCGGCGACCGCTTTTCCTCCTGCCCTTCCAACTCGCGGGTGTTGGCCAGCAGGTCTTCAATCACACGGCCGGAGAGCTTTCCGTAGCGGTGGTGCTGGTTGTAGGCCGGCACGTCAAAGTATACTGAGCCGTTCACCTCATACGCCAGCCCGTTGGCCAGAATCTCCTGGATCATCTCAATCTGCTCAATGATGTGGCCAGAGGCACGGGGCTCAATGTCTGGCGGCAGCACGTTCAGGCGCTCCATGTCGCGGTGGAAGCTGTTGGTGTACTTCTCCACCACTTCCATGGGCTCCAGCTGCGCCGCTTTGGCCAGTTTCTGGATTTTGTCTTCGCCGTGGTCCGCGTCATTCTGCAGGTGCCCCACGTCTGTGATGTTGCGCACGTAGCGCACCTTGTAGCCCTGGTGCTGCAGGTAGCGCCGCATGACATCAAAGGTGATGTAGGGGCGCGCATGGCCTAAATGGGCGTCACCGTAAACGGTTGGTCCGCAGACGTACAGGCCCACAAACGGGCTGTGCAGCGGCACAAACTGCTCTTTGGTGCGGGAAAGGGTGTTATATAAGTATAAGGAATGGTCCATGTGGGGTTAAACTAATTCTGTGGCAAAATTATAAAACTTACTGGTACTTGTGGTATGGGGGCCAGGTTCTGGGGCCAGTGCGTCTGTTTTAGCCCTGTTTTCTGAAAAACAGCCCAAAAACAGGTTGGGTTCTTGTTTTTAGTTTGGACGAAGCATGGAAGCTAGTGTTGTGAGGTTACTTTGTCAGCATGACTTTTTTTTGCGGCTGCAGTGGCAATGCGTGGTCTGTTGTTTCCTTGGCTGGGCTGTTGGACGAGGTGCCTCATAATCATGCTGCTGCAGGGGCAATGCGTAGGCTGTTGTTCCCTTGGCGTTGGCGCTTGATGCGTTGGTTTACTAGCTGCATTGTTTCATGTTTTCCGGTAAGCGCTCACGGCCGCGGGGCCCCGTCCTGCCGGTGAGCACTGCTGTTAAAACTAGGCCCTCCGGCCTTGCCGCTGAAGCGGCACCGTATTAACAGAGGCGCTCACCCCCAGGACTGGTTCAGGTTCCTCTCCTGTTACTGCTTGTGCTGTTATGTCTGCCTCTGCAGGTAACCGTTGTTGTCCCGCTAGCCTATGGCGAGCCCGTGCTGCGCACATCAGCCAGGGGCAGAAGTGCTGTTTTTTTATTGCTGCTTGTTTGTCGCTTTCTCTGGTTCAAGTTTCCTTCGCTGGCGCGAGTCTCCGGACTCGTGCCTACAGATGAGGGCGGTCTCTGGCTGCCCTCACGGCGCGGCGGCGAAACCAGGCATTGCTGCTTCATTCCGGCTAAATTCCCTAAGATGAAAAGAAAGGACTCTGAACTCAAGACTCAGGACTCACTTCGATACTTCCCCCTTGGAAGGGGGCGAAGGGGGATGTTTACACAGGAGGACGCGCATTGCTGAGGTACGGTCACACGGAATATGCCACACGCATCATGCCAGACAACTTCCTTCCCGGGAGGGGCAGGTGGGTTCTTACGATTGGCAAGTTGCTTTTCCAAACCAAGACAAAGTCACACTTTTAACTCACAACTCAAGGCTCAGGACTACCACCAGCCCCCCGTAGTAATGGATTTGCGGGCGTATGAGCCAATTCCTGTTTTCGGCCTGTTTTTCTAAAAATAGCCCCAAAACAGGGGCGCCTATTCTGTTTCTTTCAGCACATAGGTGGCCTCTACGGGGAAATGGTCTGTGAACGCAATCTGGTTGAGCACGTCAAACTGGAGCAGTTCCAGTTGGTCGCTGTAGAAGTGGTTGTCAATGCGCAGGGGCAGCTTGCCGTTGTAGGTGAACCCAAAACCGCTTCCGCCGGCTTCAAAGGCGTTGTTGAGATGACGACGCAGTTGCTGGTAGGTATACGAACTGGGCAAATCGTTGAGGTCGCCGCTAAGCAGAACGGGGTACGGACAGGCTTCTATGTGCTCCAGTAACCGCTGCACCTGACGGCTGCGCGCGATAAAGCCGCCTTTCAACCGACGGGCGATGCTGCGGCCTTTGGTTTTAAGTCCTTCTTCGCTTTCTACGGCGGCGGCCACATCTTTCTCCTCAATGGCCATAGATTCCAGGTGCATATTATAAACCCGCAGCGTGTCTTGGTTAGGCAGCTTCACATCCACAAAAATCACCTGGTTCTTGGTGGGGAACCCGAATTCCACCCGGCCTTTGTCTACAATAGGGAACCGCGAGAAAATAGCCAACCCGAATTCGGCCCCTACCCTATTAATCAGAAATTTATCTACAAATACTTCCCTTCCTTGCTCTTTTCCAATCCGCTTGCGGCTGTTGTAGGTCTTATCTTTTGAATAATGATAGAACTCCTGCAGGCACAAAATATCAGCTGGGTGGTCGGCCACCCATTGAATTTCGCGCTCGGGCAGCTCGGGGTCATCTTTGTGCAGATGCTTGTAGGAGTTGAATACGCGCACATTGTAATTCAACACCTTGATGCGCTGCTGCCCCGGGTCTGGCGCGGCGTCTGGGGTGTTGAGCGTGAAGTAGCGGGTATGCTGCCCCCAGAACACCACCACCAACAGCGCCGGCCAGAGCGCCCACAGCGGGCGGTGCAGCAGCCAGAAAACCCCAAGCACTATATTCAGAACCAGTGCCCCCGGCAGGGACATGGCAATAAACCCGGCCGGCCAGAAATGCTGTGCCGGTATGTACTGGCACAGCACGCCCAGCAAAAGCCACAGGGTTGAAAGTGAGGTGAGAAAGGAGAGGAACTTCTTAAGCATTATGCACTAGGCAGAAAATTAACTGAAGAAGTAAACCTACACAAAAAACCGGAAGCTCTTACAAAAACGTAGGTTCAGGCGCTTTTAAGGCTACTTTTTCAAAAACAGGCTTAAAACAGAGACAGAGCTTTCTCCCGCCGCAGAAAATACCTGACCGGTTGCTCCGTTTTAAACTTGGCAGATGTGCCAAGATTTCGGGAATTAAACATTATTTTTGCATTCTTAACACTTTAACAGTACAGCTATGTTGCTTTCAAATGTTTTGGCGTTCATTGGGAACCTGGGCACCGGGGAAATGGTGGTTTTAGTTTTGATCGTTCTGTTGCTTTTTGGCGCCAAGCGCATTCCAGACCTGGCCCGCGGCTTAGGCAAAGGCATCAGGGAGTTCAAAGACGCCACCAAAGAGATCAAGCACGATATTGAGAACGCGGCCAATGATGACCGCCCGCACAATACCGCAAACCGTAACCAGGGCGGCCCTTACAACCCAAACCCTAATACCAACGGCTACAACCAGCCACAAGGTTACAACAACCCTAACAACGCTCCTTACAACAACAATGAGCCTGTTGTAAACCCTACTACCCCTCATAACCCCAACGTTTAATTCATGCGCTATACATCCCTTGACGCTATCCGGGAGGAGATAGGCCGAGGCTCGCTCTCATGCCGCCAACTGGTGGAGCGTTACCTGCAGAACATTGCAGACAAACGTCACCTCAACGCATTTCTGGAGGTATTTGAAGACGAAGCCCGCCAACAGGCGGAAAAAGTGGATGCCAAACTCCAGGCGGGCACTGCCGGCAAACTGGCGGGCATGGTCATTGGGATCAAAGACGTACTGGCCTACGAGGGCCACACGCTGCAGGCCGCCAGCCAGATCCTGAACGGCTTCAAGTCTCTGTACACGGCTACGGCTGTGCAGCGCCTGCTCGCAGAAGACGCCATCATTATTGGCCGCCAGAACTGTGATGAGTTTGCCATGGGCGGCTCCAATGAGAACTCCTCCTTTGGGCCATCGCTCAATGACATTGACAATACCCGCGTACCGGGCGGTTCCTCGGGTGGTTCGGCGGTAGCCGTACAGGCAGATTTGTGCCTGGCCTCTATTGGCTCAGACACGGGCGGCTCTGTGCGTCAGCCGGCGGCGTATTGCGGCGTGGTGGGCATGAAACCTACTTACTCCCGCATCTCACGCTACGGGCTCATTGCCTATGCGTCATCTTTTGACCAGATTGGGGTGATCACGCAAAGCGTGGAAGACGCCGCCCTTCTGGTAGAAGTAATGGCCGGGGCCGATGAATATGACAGCACCGTGAGCCAGCGCCCTGTTCCCGCCTATAGCCAGGCACCTGTGCCTGACCAGCCTGCCCGCATAGGGTTCATCAGAGATTCTTTTGAGAGCCCAGGTCTTAACCTAGAGGTTAAGCAGGCCGTACAGCGGGTACTGGAGGGGCTGCAGGCCCAAGGACATACTGTTGAGGCCGTAGAATTCCCGTTCCTGGACTACATAGTGCCCACCTATTACATTCTCACCACTGCTGAGGCCAGTTCCAATTTAGGCCGCTATGACGGCGTGCGCTATGGCTACAGAAGTGAGAATGCCACAGACCTGGCGTCTATGTACAAGAAAACCCGCGCCGAAGGCTTTGGCAAGGAGGTACAGCGCCGCATCATGCTGGGCACCTTTGTTTTGAGCGCCGACTATTATGACGCATACTACACCAAGGCGCAGCAGGTACGCCGCCTCATCAAAGAAAAGACAGATGACTTGCTGGCGCAGTATGATTTTCTGATCTTGCCCACCACGCCAACCACCGCTTTCAAGATTGGCGAGAACACCAAAGACCCGCTGGCCATGTACCTGGAGGATATTTACACCGTTCAGGCCAATCTGGCAGGCATTCCGGCTATTTCGTTACCAATTGGGCAAGATGCCGCAGGGCTGCCAATTGGGGTGCAACTGATGACTAAAGCCTTTGGGGAGGAGCAGCTGTTTGCCTTCTCCAGACAACTGATGAACCATCAATCACAAGTAACCGTCTAATGCGCATTTCTACCTTTCTCTCTGGCCTTGTTCTTTCACTGGGTCTATGCCTTTCTGTGCATGCCCGCCAGGCAACCGTCTTACCAGACGCGGCTGCTGCCCCCAAAGACACGACCAAGGTGTTGGTTGACTCAGTGGAGTTTATTCCCGTGGAAACCGATGAACTCATTCAGGACCGCCTGAGCTGTCTGGAGCAGGAGATCCCGCTGGAGTTCAACAAGCACGTGAGAGGGTTGATTGATTATTTCACCATCAGGAACCGCAACTACACCCGGCGTGTGCTGAGCCGCCAGCCACTGTACTTCCCTCTTTTTGAGAAGTACCTGGCCAAGCACAACATGCCAGATGAGTTGAAGTACCTGGCCGTGGTAGAGTCAGCGCTGCTGCCTAAAGCCGTTTCGTCGGCCAAAGCGGTGGGGCTGTGGCAGTTTATGACACCAACGGCCAATGACTTCAAGCTGGTGCAGAACTCGTATCTGGATGAGCGCATGGACCCGGAGAAATCTACTGAGGCCGCCTGCAAGTTCCTGAAACAGCTGTACCGCATGTTTGGCAGTTGGGAAATGGCGCTGGCAGCGTATAACTGCGGCCCGGGCAATGTAAAGAAAGCCATTGCCCGCTCTGGCGGCAAAACTACTTTTTGGGGCATCTACCCGTGGCTGCCCCGCGAGACCCGCAGCTATGTGCCTTCTTTCACGGCCATTGTCTACGCCATGAACCACGCCCCAGACCATAACATTCGGCCTGATTCTTTACAGCAGCCCATTCTGGCAGACACGCTGCTCATCAACCAGTCACTGGACCTGAAGCTTTTGGCCAAGCAGCTGAACCTGCCAGAGAACCAGATCGCTGACTTGAACCCGGCGGTAAAAAAGCAGTACCTGCCAGAGACGGTGCAGAACTTTCCGTTGCGCATTCCGGCCTTCAGCAGGCCCCTGCTAGAGGAAAACCGGCTGGCTATTCTGGACTCGGCACGCCATAGGGTACCGGTGAAGATGACCATGCCGGCGGCGTCTACTATGATTGCCAGGGCGGTAACAGCACCTTCAGACTCGGCTAAAAAAGGGGTGTATGTGGTACAGAGAGGTGACAACCTGACCAAGATTGCGCAGGAGCACCAGGTGACGGTTGCCCAATTGAAAGAATGGAACAGCCTGAAAGGAAATGCGCTTCTTGCCCACCAAAAACTGGTTGTTTTTAAACCTGTTCCGGCAGAGGCCAAAGAAGAAAAAGCCCCAGCGCCAACAGCAGAGGCAACCTTGCTGGCCTCTGCCGAGGAAACGGCCGCGGCTAAAGGAAAAGTGGCAGGCCCTAATGCGGAGGCAACCCCTAAAGAGAATGCGGCCACAGCCTCTGTGGCGGTAAAAAGAGCACCTGCCAGAAAAGCAGAGGTGGCCACCCCGCAGACGATTCACCATGTGCAGCCCGGAGACACGCTCTGGAACATCTCCAAGCGCTATAACAACATTAGCGTAGAGCAGCTTAAAAAAGCGAATAAATTAAAAGGGGACGAACTTAAACCGGGTATGAAGCTTATTGTAGGCTGATATCCCCCCTATTATATGAATGGCATCTCGGGCAAACGTCTGAGATGCTTTTTGTTTTTCTGTTCATTTAAGAAAAACAGGCCAGAAACGCACCACATGGCGCATCTGGCGCTGTTCCCTTTGCTGAATAGGAAAAATCTTACCAACTTGAAATTCTTACCCATTGCCGCCCCTGGTGGCCATGGGCCATTTGACAACAACAGGAGAAAACATGATCAAGATCAACAAGAAAGACGCGCTGAACTACCATAGCCAAGGACAGCCGGGTAAAATTGAGGTGGTTCCCACTAAAATGGTGAGCACCCAGATGGATCTAGCCCTGGCGTATTCCCCCGGCGTGGCCGAGCCTTGTAAAGAAATTGCCGCCAACAAAGATGATGTGTACAAATACACCGCCAAAGGCAACCTGGTGGGCGTGATTTCCAACGGAACCGCTGTTCTTGGGTTAGGGAATATTGGCCCGGAGGCCTCTAAACCCGTGATGGAAGGGAAAGGCGTTCTTTTCAAGAAATTTGCCGGCATTGATGTGTTTGACATTGAGATCAATGAAACAGACCCAGACAAATTCATCCAGATTGTAAAATCACTGGAGCCTACGTTTGGGGGGATCAACCTGGAAGACATCAAAGCCCCTGAAAGCTTCAAGATTGAGAATGCGTTGCGGGAGCAGATGAACATTCCGCTCATGCATGATGACCAGCACGGCACCGCCATCATCTCCAGCGCCGCCTTGCTGAACGCCCTTGAACTGGTGGGCAAAGACATCAAGAAGATTCAGATGGTGATCAATGGGGCCGGGGCTGCTGCCATTGCCTGCGCCAAGCTCTACCTGGCCCTGGGTGTGAACATTGACAACATTGTCATGTTTGACAAAGACGGCATCATCAACCCGGAGCGCAATGATCTGGATATTTACCGCGCCCAGTTTGTGACCATGCGCAAGATCACCACCCTGGCAGAGGCCATGGAAGGCGCTGATGTGTTTGTGGGGCTGAGCGCCGGCAACGTGCTGGACCCAGAGCTGGTGAAAAAGATGGCCGCCAACCCTGTCATTTTCGCCCTGGCCAATCCAGACCCGGAAATTGCGTATGAGGCCGCCATGGCTACCCGTGATGACCTGATCATGGCTACCGGCCGTTCAGACCATCCTAACCAGGTGAACAACGTACTCGGGTTCCCTTACATTTTCAGGGGGGCTTTAGACGTGCGTGCCACTGAGATCAACGAGGCTATGAAACTGGCCGCCGTGTATGCCCTGGCAGAACTGGCCAAAGAGCCGGTGCCCGACATTGTACACAAGGCCTACGGTGACAATACCATCTCCTTCAGCCGCACGTATTTGATCCCCAAACCCCTGGACCCACGCCTGATCACTACGGTGAGCCCTGCCGTGGCGAGAGCGGCCATGGAGACCGGGGTGGCGAAGAACCCAATCAAAAACTGGGAGCGCTACCACCATGACCTGCAGGCCCGCATTGGGATAGACCAGAAACTGATGAACCGGGTGATTACCCAGGCCCGCCAGAACCCCAAGACCGTGGTATTTGCCGAGGCAGACAACTACAAGATCCTTAAGGCGGCAGAGACGGTGCTGGAGCAAAACATGGCCTTCCCTATTCTGCTAGGGGAGAAAGCCCGCATTCAGGAACTGATTGAGGAATTCCATTTAGAACTGGACGGGGTGAAAATTATTGACCCCCGCGAGGAAGACGCCAAGTGTGAGAAATTTGCCCACCTGCTTTACGAGAAGCGCAAGCGCAAAGGCATGACCCTGTTTGACTGCCGCAAGCTGGTGCGCATCAGGAACTACTTTGGCTGCATGATGGTGGAGACCGGCGAGGCCGATGCCCTCATCTCTGGCTTGACCCGTGACTACTCCTCTACCATTAAACCCGCGCTGCAGGTTATTGGCGTGGAAGAAGGCGTGAACAAGGTGGCCGGCATGTACATCATCCAGAACAAAAAAGAGCCTTATTTCTTCTCAGACACCACCGTGAACCTGCAGCCTACCGCAGAGGAACTGGTAGACATCATAGGCCTGACTGCCCGCTACGTACGGTTCTTTGACCGGGTGCCAAGAATTGCGGTGCTGTCCTACTCCAACTTTGGGTCAAGCGCAGGCGTGGTACCTACCAAAACCCGCGAGGCTACCCGTATGGCCAAGCAGCGGTACCCAGACCTGCTCATTGACGGGGAAATGCAGGCCAATACCGCAGTAAACACAGATCTGCTGCGGGAGCACTATCCGTTTAGCGAGCTGGCCAATGAAGGAGCCAACACATTGATCTTCCCGGGGCTGGCCGCCGGTAACATTGCCTATAAACTCCTGCAGGAGATTGGCGGGGCCGAAACCATTGGCCCGGTACTGATGGGCATGCGCAAGCCGGTGCACATTCTGCAGCTGGGCTCCTCTGTGCGGGACATCATCAACATGGTGGCCATTGCGGTGGTAGACGCGCAAACGTGCAAGGCAAAACTCTAAATAGTACCATGCCGTATTGCGTGTAAGACACGCCGTACATATCTTCTTTGTTTCTGTTTTCGGCCTGTTTTCTGAAAAACAGGCCGAAAACAGAAATTTTCAATTAATGCCTGCGCTATAGAACCAAGACTACATGATTGCTTATTTAGATGGCCGCCTTGCCCACAAAGACCCTACATTTGTCATCATTGACGTGGGGGGCGTGGGGTACGAGCTAAGAATTTCCCTTAACACCTTTGGCGCGCTGCCTGAAGGTGAGCGGTGCAAACTTTACACGTACCTGCACATCAAAGAAGACGCCCACACCCTGTACGGGTTTGCCACGCCGGCAGAGAAAAGCGCCTTCCTCCATTTGATCTCCATATCGGGCGTAGGCCCTAATACCGGGCTAATGATTCTGTCTTCCCTCACGGTGGCAGAGGTACAGCAGGCCATTGTACGGGAAGACGTGCGCACCATTCAGCAGGTGAAGGGCATTGGGGCTAAAACGGCCCAGCGCATTATTCTGGAGCTGCGTGACAAGTTCAGAAAAGGCTTGGGACCAGACGCGGTACAGGTCTCTTTTGGGGCACACAATACCGCACGCGAGGAGGCGTTATCAGCACTAGTGACCTTGGGCTTCGCGAAAAACGTGGCCGAAAAAACCTTAGACTCAATCATTAAGCGTGAAGGTGCAGGCCTAAGCGTGGAAGAAATGATTAAATTAGCTCTTAAGTCATCTTAAGTTACTTCCCCTTTTTGTGTTTAACAGAAGAAAGCCTCACATTCTTGCAGCCGCGGTAGGGTTGGTGTTGTTGATGGCTTGGCTCTCACAGGCCAAGCCAATGAAAGTGTCCTTGGCAGGCATGAGTGCCTATTTACTGGCTTCACCGGGTGAACCCGAAGAAACACAGGACACGCTTAAAAACCAGGGGTACATCAAGTCTACCCGCCCTAAAATCAGGTTTGATGACCGCCGCGGTGATCCTTTTTCAAACCGCACTACGCTCTCCCCCCTCCTCTTGCCCCTGCCCTCTAACGTGAAAACGGTGGTAGAGCCAGATGATAGCCTCAAGCGGTTTGAAATTAATGAGCAGATTGGCGGTTTTGATTACCGGGACCCCAGCACCATGACTTTTGAGGAGTACTCCCGCTACCAACAGCGGCAGGCCATCAGAGAATATTGGCGCTCCAAATCTGCGAGCATTGATGAACAGAACCCAGAGTCAACCAGCCGCCGCCTGGTACCCAAGATTGAGTTGGGCGGCCGCACCTTTGACCGTTTGTTTGGCGGCAATACCGTTGACATCAGACCCAATGGTCTAGCCACCTTGAAATTTGGCGCGCTCTTTAATAAGAATGAGAACCCGGCTATCCCGCTGCGGCAGCAGAGCGTGGGGGACTTTGAGTTTGACCAGAGCATTGCCCTGAACATTGACGGACGCATTGGCGAGAAAATGCGCATCACCGCCAACTGGGACACCAAAGCAAATTTTGACTTTGAGAACAACCTCAAGCTGGAATACACCGGCTACCCAGAGGAGATCATCAGAAAAATTGAGGCCGGTAACGTAAGCCTTCCGCTGAACAACTCCCTTATTTCTGGGGGGCAAAACCTGTTCGGCTTAAAGGCACAGCTGCAGTTAGGGCGTTTGTCAGTAACCACCATTGCCGCCAACCAGCGCGGCAGCATTGACCAGATAGACATCCAGAACGGGGCGCAGAACAGGAGGTTTGAGATCAGGGCAGATGAGTATGACGCCAACCGCCACTTCTTCCTGGCCCAGTTTTTCAGGAACCGCTATGACCAGGCCCTGCGCAACTTGCCGCTGGTAAACTCGGGCATTGTGATTCGCCGTCTGGAAGTGTACATTACCAATGACAACCGCTCTACCCAGAATCTGCGCAACGTGGTTGCCTTGATGGACTTGGGCGAACCAGATCCTTACCGCAGCCAGTTTGACAGAAGCCTGCCCAATGGGGCCGGGGCCGGCAACGGCCAGAACAGCCTCTATGGAGCCCTTTCTGCCCGTAACAACAATCAGGTAGATAATTTTTTAGAGGGCCTGGGCCTAAGGAAAACCGTTGACTTTGAACGGGTACGGGCGCGTAGGCTGGAGCAGAATGAATACAAGTTCAACCCACAACTGGGCTATATCTCTTTAAATGCCGCCCTGCTCCCAGAACAGGTGCTGGGGGTGGCGTTTGAATATACCTTGAATGGGCGAACGTACAAAGTTGGGGAACTACAGGAAGACTATACCAATGTGGCAGAAGACCAGGTGATCTTCCTGAAACTGCTACGGGCCACCAACCCGGCGGTGAACCTGCCCACATGGGACCTGATGATGAAAAACGTCTATGCCCTGAATGCCAACCAGATTGACCGCCAGAACTTCCAGCTCAACGTGGTTTACAAAGATGACGAGACCGGGGGCGATTTAACCAGCTTACAGGATGAGTCCCGCATCAAGGGAATTCCGCTGGTGCAGGTGTTTAACCTGGATAACGTCAATACCAACAATGACCGCCCGGCAGACGGCAACTTTGACTTTTTGCCCGGTATCACCATAGACCCTGAGAACGGGCGCATGTATTTTCCGGTGGTAGAACCTTTTGGCTCCTTCCTCAGAACACAGTTCACCTCTCCGGCAGAAGACCGCTTTATCAATAAATATGTGTTTCAGGAGCTGTATGACTCCATACAGACAGATGCCCAGCAATTTTCACAAAAGAATAAGTTCTTTTTGACCGGCCGTTACCAAGCCTCCAGCACAGATGAGATTACCTTACCCGGCATTAGGATAGCAGAAGGGTCAGTGGCTGTTTACTCCGGCGGAACCCGGCTGGTAGAGGGCCAGGATTACCAGGTCTTTTATGATCTGGGCCGGGTGAAGATCCTGAACCCCAGCTACCTGAGCAGTGCCAGCAACCTGCGCATCACCTTTGAGAAGGCAGACATCCTCAACGTGCAGCCCCGCACCCTGCTGGGCGCCCGCTTTGACTATAAAGTAGACAATGACCTGATTCTGGGGGCCACGGTACTGAGCCAGGGCGAGCGGCCGTTTATTAACCGGGTAAGCATTGGCGATGACCCCAGCAACAACACCGTCTATGGTTTTGATGTAAACTACCGGCGTGACTCCCGCCTGCTAACCCGCCTCACAGACAAGCTCCCGTTCTTAGACACCAAAGTACCGTCTACCGTCACGCTGGGGGCTGAGTTTGCGCAGCTGGTGCCCCAAAAAACCAAGTTTGAGGGCGAAGACGGCGTGGCGTACATTGATGATTTTGAAAACGCCAAAACTCCTTACTCCCTGGGCGGGTTTAACACCAACGCCTGGCGCGTTTCTGCCACCCCGGCCCCCCTTATCAACGGAGCGACCGGGCTGGCCTACGCCTATAACAGAGCAAAACTGGCCTGGTACACCATTGACCAGATCTATTACACCGCTAACAACCTCAGACCGTCAAACATCACCAAATCTGAGCTGGAGAACCATTATGTACGCGGGGTGCAGCGCCGGGAGATCTTCCCTAACCGTGATCCGGAAACCAACAATACCTTTGAGTACACCTTTGACCTGGCCTATTACCCTACTGAGCGTGGTCAGTACAACTACAGCCCAAACGTGAGCCCAGACGGGCAGTTCCTGACCACTACCCCCAGAAACCACTGGGCAGGGATTAGCCGCGAAATCTCGTTTGACAACAACTTTGACAACGCCAACATTGAATATCTGGAATTCTGGATGATGGATCCTTTCATCAAAGGCGAACGCGGCAGAAGAATCATCACCGGTGAAGATGACGCCCAAAACAGCCTTGATGAGAATGGTAAGCTGGTCTTCAACTTAGGAAATATCTCAGAAGACCTGCTCAAAGACCAGCGGTACGCCTTTGAAAATGGCCTTCCGGTAGACGGGAACCTCCAGGCACTGGAGCAGACAGAGTGGGGCTACGTTACCAGAAGCCAGTTTCTGACAGACGCGTTTGACAACCAGTCAGGCTCACGCCAGTTCCAGGACATAGGTCTGGACGGCTTGAATGACTCAGATGAGCAGGCATTCTTCCGCAACCTGCACGGGGGCCAATACGGGGCGTTTAGTGACCCGTCTGCTGATAATTTCCGGCATCACCTGGACGGGGACTATGACGCCCGCAACGTGGGGGTGCTGGGCCGGTATAAGAACTTCAACGGCATGCAGGGCAACTCGCCGGTCAACAGCAACCTGTCTTCTTATGCTTACCCAGATAAAGAGGACCTGAACAAAGACAACGTCATAAGCGACCTGGAGCAGTACTATGAGTACGGGATTGATCTTCGGCCTAGCCGAATGCAGGTGGGCGACAACTACATTGTAGACAAGGTTGACTCTACAGATCCCAACGGTCAACGGTACAGCTGGTACCAGTTCCGGATACCGGTACGCAAGCCAACGGGCAATGTCAACAACATGCAAGGCTTCAAGTCTATCCGGTTCATGCGTATGTACATGACCCAGTTTGAGAAACCGGTGGTCCTGCGTTTTGTGCAGATGCAGTTTGTAGCCAACCAGTGGCGTACGTATAACACCATTTTGAACGAAGGCGGCCCCTGTAGAGATTGCGAGTCTGACGCAGACAATTTCAACGTTTCTACCGTGAGTATTGAAGAAAACGGCGAGGTAGATGCCGGTACCATTCCGTACGTGGTGCCACCTGGGGTTGAGCGGCAGCGGGATTACGCCTCTGCCAACAACCGTAGACAGAATGAGCAGTCCCTGCAATTGTGTGTGGAGAACCTGCAGGATTCTTTCAGCAAGGCAGTGTACAAGAATGTGTCACAGGACATGCTCATCTACAAACGCCTGAAGATGTACATTCACGCCCAGAGCCCCAGCGGCACCCAGGACGGTGAGATGATGGCCTTTATCAGAATTGGCACAGACTTCACCCAAAACTACTACGAGTATTCCATTCCGCTCAAGATCACCCCGCCTGGCAGCAGTGATCCTTATCAGATCTGGTTTGAGGAGAACCAGATTGACGTGGCGTTTGATGATTTTGTTCGGGCCAAGTCAGAACGCAACAAAGCGGGCGTACCGTTGAACCAGGTATTTGAAACCCTGGTGAATGGAAAAATCATGCGGGTAAGGGGTAACCCAGACTTTAGTGATGTGCAAAGCATCATGATTGGGCTTCAGAACCCTTCTTCAGCAGACCGGGCCTCCCATTCTGTCTGCCTGTGGGTCAACGAGCTGCGGGTGTCAGACTTTGACCGCACCGGCGGTTGGGCCGCTACTGCCCGGGCCAATGTGAAACTTGCAGACTTTGCCAATATTACCGCCACCGGCAGCCACACTACGGTAGGTTTTGGCGGCATTCAGGAGCGGGCCACCCAGCTTACCCGGGAGAACACCAGCCAGTTTGACGTCACCGCCAACATTGCCGCAGAGAAACTGCTGCCCTCTAAACTGGGGCTGGTAGTACCGCTCTCCGTTCAGTACGGGACCACGGTGGCAGAGCCTAAGTATGACCCGCTAGACCGGGACACGCCGCTGGATCTGTCAATGGAGAAGTTTGACAATGAGTCAGAACGGGATGCCTACCGGAAGGAAGTCGTCAGTCAGACCACCACCAAGAGCATTAACCTGCTGAACGTGCGCAAAGAAAAGACCAACCCAGAGGAGAAGAGCAAGCTCTATGACATAGAGAACTTCTCAGTGTCTTATGCCTACAGTGAAGTCTTGCATACAGACATTGTCACAGACCGCAATTTCTCAAAATCATATACCGGGGGCATTGCCTACACCTTTAACAACACACCTAAGAGTTACACACCGTTTGCCAATGCCAAAGCACTGCAGTCACCGTACCTGCGCTGGCTGAAGGAGTTCAACTTCACGCTGCTGCCCAGCCGGGTGGCCGTGCGGGCAGATCTGGACCGCCGCTACAATGAGACGTTTCTGCAGGGGCGGGTTTCCCCGTATGAATTGCCAGACACGGCGGGGTATAGGCCTACCTTTCAGAAATCATTCTTCTTTAACCGGATCTATGATGTGAAGTGGGATCTGACCAAGAGCCTGACCTTAGACTACACCGCCACCAACCGCGCTGTGGTAGACGAACCAGACGGGCGTATCAATGATGATGTAGACTCCCTGCGCTGGAAAACAGATGAGATCTGGCACAACCTGCGCCGTTTTGGGCGTAACACCAACTTTGACCAGACCATTGCCCTCACCTACCGCCTGCCGCTAGACAAGTTCCCGCTCACCGACTTCCTGAGCGGTGACGCCCGCTACCAGGCTGGCTACCGGTGGACCTCAGCGTCTACGGCTTTGAGCAACAATGACACCCTGCGCCTGGGGAACACCATTGAGAACAGCACAGAGACCAGCCTGAGCGGAAAAGTTGACCTGGTGCGGCTTTACAACAAGGTCAAATTCCTGAAAGCGGTGAATGACGCCGCCCCCAATCCGGGAATCCGGCAGCAGAATACACGCACGGGGGCCAGGCCCAATGCCACCGCGGCGGCAGACACAACCCGGCAGCGGGAGAACAAAATCCTGAAGGGCGTGCTACGCACGCTAATGTCAGCCAGGTCTGTGAACTTTACTTTTGCCCAAACCCAGGGAACGTTGCTGCCGGGCTTCCTGCCCACGGCCCAGAACTTTGGGTTGGCAGACGGCTTTGGGGCACCGGGCCTGGCCTTCGTGCTGGGCAAGCAGTATGAGCTGGATGACCTTTACAACCGGGCCAACCGGGAAGGCTGGTACACAGACAGCAGCCAATACCTGAACACGCCTTTGTCTTCCCTCAACAGCATTAACCTTACCGGGAGGGCTACCATTGAACCGTTCAGGAACTTCATCATCACCTTAGACGCGGCCATGAACAAATCTGAGATTGAAGAAGTGTTCTACCGCCGTGACTCAGCATTGGCGGTGCAGCGCCAGAACCCTTTCACCACAGGTTCTTACCGTGTGTCTTTCATTGCGGTTCAGACCATGTTTGAGGGCGGCTCTGGCACCTATTCTAAAGTATTTGATGACTTTATCAGGTACCGGGCCGAGGTGGCCGCCCGCCTGAACGCGGCCAATCCGTCGCCGGGGGTGTACGGGCTAAACTCACAGGATGTCCTGATTCCGGCGTTCCTGAACGCGTACCAGGGCAAAGACATAAGCGGGTACAAAGCCAAACCGAACAAACCGTTTGATGCCATTCCGCTGCCCAACTGGAACATAGTGTACAACGGGCTGTCGCAGCTGCCGTTCTTCCAGAAGTACTTCAGCTCGTTTACCCTGAACCACGCCTACCAGTCAAACTACACGGTGGCTAACTTCAGCACGGCGCTGGACTACAATTTCGCACCCAACGGCTTCCCTGACCAGGTGAGTGACAAGGGCGAAGTGATCCCGTACTATGTGATCAGCCAGGTGGCTATTACAGAGAGCATGTCTCCGTTGATTGGGGTAAACTTCAGGACCAAGAGCCAGATCACCGGCCGCGTGGAATACAAGACCCAGCGCAACCTGCTCCTGAACATGACCAACGCCCAGATCACCGAGAACGGCATCAAAGACATTGTAGTAGGTATTGGCTACAGCGCCACCAACTTCAAGCTGCCGTTCAAGATTGGCGGCAAGCGCACCCTGGAGAATGAGCTGACCATGCGCCTGGACTTCACCATCAGAGACAACGAGACCATTCAGCGCACCATTGCCGTAGACAACAACGGGCAGGAGTACCAGAACAACCTCACCACCGCCGGTGCCCTGCAGATGCAGTTGCGGCCCACCATTGATTATGTGGTGAGCCAGCGTCTGAACCTGCAGTTCTACTTCACCCAGAACATCAATGAGCCTAAGGTGGCCAACTCCTTTAGAAATACCGTGACAGAGGGCGGCGTGCAGCTGCGGTTCAGCCTGTCTGACTAGCCTTTCTGTTTTTAGAGCTTGTTCAAATGTTGGTTTTGCAGTAGGGAAATGGGAGCAAAGTCAGGTTCTTTTAATGCCATTTTGTAGCGCAAAAGATAGATTCAACCATGCTCTCAGCCTGCTTTTCAGAAAACAAGCCGAAAGCAGAAACGTTTCACTACCCTGTAGTGGAGCCGCCCGCGTATATTTTAAAAGCAACTGGTTCCGCCACATCAAAAAAGAATGTATTTTTGGACATCATTAACCACACAACCTTATGAACTTCCCAGAAGAACTGAAATACACCAAAGACCACGAGTGGGTACGCATTGAAGGCGAGGTAGCCTATGTAGGCATTACTGATTTCGCGCAGCGCGAGCTGGGTGACATTGTGTATGTAGACATTGACACCGTAGGCAAGACCGTAGCCAAAGAAGAAGTGTTTGGTACCGTTGAGGCTGTGAAAACCGTTTCTGACCTGTTCAGCCCATTGACCGGTGAGGTGCTGGAGGTAAACCCGCAGCTAGACGGAAGCCCTGAGCTGGTAAACTCAGACGCCTACGGTGACGGCTGGATGATCAAGATGTCAATTGACAACCAGGCAGAGGTGGCAGAGCTTCTTTCTGCCGCGGCTTACCGTGAACTGGTAGGCGCCTAAGCTTTCATTGGTGCGGTTTCAACACTTTGCACCGGCGCTGGGGTGGGCAGTACTGATCCTGATTGGAACACTGCTGCCCGCCCAGGCCCTACCTCCCACCCCGCATTGGGACCTCCTCTCTTTTGATTCACTGGTGCACGCCGTTCTGTTTGGCTGCCAGCTGTTGCTCCTGCTCTTCGGGTGTAAGCGGGCGGGGGCCGTACCCCTCACCTCCCGGCTCGTTCTGCTTTCATTTCTGGTAGTCACCGGTTTTGGCATTCTGGTAGAATTCATGCAGGGCGCCATGGGCTGGGGCCGGGCCTTTGACCCCGCAGACATGGTCAGCAATTCTATAGGCTGCGTGCTGGGGCTGGCCGTCTGGTTTCTGGGTCTCCGCCGTTTTTAGGCTGTTTTTCAGAAAACAGGCCAAAAACAGAAACCACCACCTTTCACCCGCGCTATGAAATATCTGCTTTTTTTCTGCCTTCTCCTCCTGCAGCTCCAACTCACTACTACCGCCCAAAACCTTTCCCGGGTGCGGCATACGGTGCAGGAGCTGGCGTCTCCCCAGCTGCACGGCCGCGGGTACGCCTTCAAGGGTGACAGCCTGGCGGCCGAATTCCTGATAAAGCAGTATGCGGCCATTGGCCTAAAGCCGCTTTCCTCTGGCTTTTTACAGCCGTTCACCCTGCCCATCAACATTCTTGACAACCGGCTGAGCCTTAAGGTAGAGGGCAAACCCCTGAAACCAGGCACAGATTTTATCGCCCATGGCGCCACCGGGGCGGGCCAGGGCGAAGGCAAGGTCTATGAGATTGACACGCTGCTCCTGAAAGACGTAGACGCCGCCCAGAATTTTCTGACCACCAACCTCAGGAACAAGGTGCTGGTGGTGCGGCAACGGCACTTCAATGACCTGCTCAACCTACCAGAGCTCTTCCAGATGCAGTTACAGCAGATTGAGGCCATTGTGGTGTTGCAGCCCGGGCCAAAACTCATGGGCACGGTACGGGGGCAGCAGCTGCCGTTCCCGGTGCTGGAGGTGCTGGAGAAGTCCTGGCCCGCCAAAGCCCGCAAGGTGGAGTACACGGTTGATGCCCGCCTGGAATCCGCTTACCGAAGCCAGAACGTGATAGGCTACGTGCCCGGCAGCGTAAAACCAGATTCGTTTGTGGTCATCACCGCGCATTATGACCATCTGGGCCACCAGGGGAAAGACCTGTACTTCCCCGGCGCCCATGACAACGCCAGCGGCACGGCCCTGCTGCTGGAACTGGCGCACTGGTACGCCCAGCCCCAGAACCGCCCAGACTATTCTATTGCCTTTATGGCCTTCGCCGGGGAAGAGGCCGGCCTGGTGGGCTCAAAACACTACACAGAAAACCCGCTCTTCCCTTTGAGCCAGATTAAGTTTCTGCTGAACCTGGACCTCATGAGTACCGGTGAAGAAGGGCTGATGGTGGTGAACGGCAGCGTTTATCCCCGGCAGTTTGCGCTCTTGCAACAGCTCAACCAGCGCCACCAATGGCTTCCGCAGATCAAGAGCCGCGGCAAGGCTGCCAACTCTGACCATTATTACTTCTCTGAGAAAGGCGTTCCCGCGTTCTTTTTCTACACACTGGGCGGCACCACTACTGAATACCACCACCCCAATGACAAACCCGAGACGCTGCCTTTCACAAAATTGAAAGAAGTGTTCTCCCTGATCACCGCTTTTGTAAAGGCTCTGTAACAAATGCTGTTTTTGGCCTGTTTTTCAGAAAACAGGCCAAAAACAGCATTTGCGGTTACCGCATTAACAGCACCCTTCTTACCACCACCCCTTTTGGGGTCACCAGCCTGAGCAGATAGATGCCGTTTGGTTGGTTGGCCAGCGAGAGCTGAACAAGCTTTCCCTGGCTGTAGCTTGCTTCCTGAACCACTTTACCTACCGCATCCAGCACCTGCACCCGTTCCACGTTCGCCTCCGGTGAGGTGATCTGCACCAGCCCCGTGGTGGGGTTGGGCGCCACCTGCAGAGCCTGCAATGCCTGTTCTTCAGCGGTCCCCAGAGGAACGCCATCTACTTTCACATCGTCCAGGTACAGGTTGTTCTCATATTCTGTCACGTGCCTGAATTTGACCAGGGCGGTGGCGGTGTTGGCAAAGGCAGAAAGGTCTACCGTCTCTAGCCGCCATTGGTTGGCGGTAGGCACAAACTCCTTGTCTGTGTAATGGGGCGTGGTGGTGGTTAAGCTCCGCCCAAATTTTTGGTACACGCGCTGGTAATTCACTCCGCAGTCAGTAGACACCCACACTTCCAGCGTGTCTGAGTAATCTGAGGAGGAATAGAGGGAGTATGCCAGCTGGAACGTTAGCACGGGGGCCGTGCGGCTGGTGAGGTTCAGAGGCGGCAGCACCAGCTCGTCTACCTGCCCCGCCGCGTCATAATCATAGTTTTGCAGGTACGCAGACGCTGCGCCCGCTTTGGCCGCTCTGGTAGTCCTGGACCAGGTGACGCCGTAGTCAGGGTTTTGGACCCGCCACCCTTCGGGCGGAAAGACTGGACTTTCAAACCCCTGCATGAGGGGCAGCCCCAGGCCCTGCACCTGAAAGGCCGTCACATACTGGTCATTGGCTGAAGAGGCGTCTGTGGCCACTCCGTTCCGGGAAACAATGGAAACAGTCAACGTATGCGCCCCCGCTGTTACCGGGAGGCTGGGCAGTGCAACCGTGGCTGTGCCAAAAGTGGCAAGCGCCCCAGACCAGTCAACGGTCTGAGAGGGCCCGTTGTCTATCCGGTACGCTATCTGTACCCAGGTCAACGGTTGGGAACCCAGGTTCTTCAGTACCACCACCGGCGCCACCTGGTTTTCACAGACCACATAGGCTGGTGAGATGATTCCCTGCACGGCGGCATCCAGTGCCGGAATCTGCACGGGCTGGCACCCGGGCGAGGTGAGAAGGCCAGCCCGGTACCGGCTCAGGCTGGATTGCATCACCGTTTTCTGCCCTTGCGTGAACAGGTTCATGCAGGCGTCATAGGTGTAGTCCATGTAGTTCATGAACATGTCACTGGTATTGTTGCAACTGGCCTGCGGAAAAGTGGGGCAGCCGGTATTCTCCTCTTTCTGGGTAGGGGTGTCCGCTACCTGGTCATCACCGCAGTCTTCATCTCCCCAGATATGGAACAGGTTTAGCCAATGCCCTACCTCATGGGTGGTGGTTCTGCCCTTGTTAAAAGGCGCTACGGCGGTACCCATGGTGCCAAACGCCCTGAAATCAATGACTACCCCATCTATTTCAGGGGCCACTGAATTGGGGAACTCCCCGTAGCCTAATACATTTTCACTGTCTGAGAACTTGACTATCCAGATGTTCAGGTACTGGGCCGTGTTCCAGGCAGGTGTTCCGCCGGTGGCGGAAGATTTCATTAAATCATTAACCCCGAACTCTGTGACACTGGTCTGGGTGCGGGTGATCCCGTTGGTTGGCTCGCCGCCCGGGGTGCGCCGGGCCAGACAGAACTCAATTTCGGCGTCTGCCGCTACGCCTTGAAAAAGAGCGGGTGTGTTGGCTCTGTTCTCGTTCAGCCGCCGGAAATCCTGGTTCAGCACCGCCAACTGCGACTGTATCTGGGCATCTGAGATGTTCTGCTCCGGTTTGTTATACACCACATGCACCACCACCGGAATAGTGACCACCCCAGAGAGCGGCTTCATTCCCTGAACGTCTTTGGGGCTCAGCTGGGTGGCCAGCCGTGCCTGCTGCCTGAGCTGCTGCAGCAGGTTAGGCTGTGACCGCTCCTGCTGTTTCACCTTTTGCATGGTGCCACAGGAGCGGGTTTGCGCCTGTAAAACCGTGGCCCCCAGGGTTAACCACAAGGCGAGTACCAATACGTGCTGCCGCATCTGCGTGTGCGTTTTTAAGGTATTTTTCAGAAAACAGGCCGAAAACAGAAAATAGTTACAGAATGTTGTTCAACTGCTCTTTGATCTTCTCCAGCTCCTCTTTCATTTCCACCACCAGGTGCTGGATGGTTGAGTCATTGGCCTTTGACCCAATGGTGTTGATCTCACGGCCAATCTCCTGGGAGATGAACGCCAGCTTCTTACCGGTTGGTTCAGGCAGGTACACCGTTTCTGTGAAATAGTGCAGGTGGTTGACCAGACGTACTTTTTCTTCAGCTATGTCTAATTTCTCAATGTAGTAGATCATCTCCTGCTCAAACCGGTTCTGGTTGAAAGACTCAGAGGAACTGATCTCTGTGAGGTGCCCCTGAATACGCTGCCTGATCTGCTCCACCCGGGTGGGGTCATGCTTGTCTACCTCTGCCAGCAGAATTCTGATGCGGTCAATGTAGGAGACAATCTCATTGGTAAGCGCCTTGCCTTCATCTGCCCGGAAGGAGTTGAGGTTGTCCAGGGCATTTTGCAGCACCGGAGCCACCTGCCCCCAGGTCACGTCTTCTGCCACGGTTTCTTCTGCGGCCTCTGTCTGCATCACCTCTGGCATCTGCAGCGCCAGCCTGAACAAATCTGGCGACGTTGCCCCCACCTGGGCCGCGGCCTGCTCCAGTTCCTGGTAATAGGCCATGAGGAGTTCACGGTTTACTTTGTTGCGGGTGCCGCTGGCTTTGTTCCTGCTTATTTCAACGGTGAGGTTCACTTTGCCCCTCACCAGGCTTTTGGAAATAAGGTTTCTGATCTCCAGTTCTTTGTCTGAGAGGCTGCGGGGCAGGCGCAAACTCAGGTCCATTGACTTGGAATTGAGCGACTTCAACTCCACATTTACAGTATAGGCATCGGTTTCAAGCTGGGCAGCTCCAAACCCGGTCATAGATAGCAACATAGGGCACAATAAGGAATAAAAAGCAAAAATAGGAAAAAAGAGCCAGTCTCTGCCTATCTTGCAGCATTCTCAGCGGTGCCCATGCGTGGCATCACAGACGTAATTTGCTTATCTTTGGAACATGAAATTTGGAGTAGTCGTTTTCCCAGGGTCTAACTGTGACCAAGATGTGATTGATGCCCTGCATACCACCACCCAGCAAGAGGTGGTGCGGCTGTGGCACAAAGACCATGACCTGCAGAACTGTGATTTCATTGTGCTGCCAGGCGGTTTCTCTTACGGTGACTATTTGCGCTCTGGCGCCATTGCCCGTTTCTCGCCCATCATGCAGGAAGTGGTAAAGTTTGCCAACAGCGGCGGGTACGTTTGGGGTATTTGCAACGGTTTCCAGATCCTGACAGAGGCGGGCCTGCTGCCGGGCGCCCTGCTGCGCAACGTTAGCCAGAAATTTATCTGTGAGAACGTGTACATCACGCCAGAGCATACAGACACCTTGCCTACCGCCCTGTTAGAACCGGGCAAAGCCTATAAAATTCCAATCGCCCACGGCGAGGGCCGTTTCCATGCAGACCAGGATACCCTGAAGCAGCTGGAGGACAATGGTCAGATCCTGTTCCGGTACTGTGATGCCAACGGTGAAGTCAATGAGATCTGCAACTGCAACGGCAGCGTACTCAACATTGCCGGGGTGACCAACGCCAACAGAAACGTGTTTGGCATGATGCCGCACCCGGAGCGCGCCGTTGACCAGGAGCTGGGCAACACAGACGGCCGCCTCATGTTTGAGGCCCTGTTGCAGGCTGTGCAGGCTTAAGTAGCAAAATCTTTTTCCCTATAAAACAGGAGCGCCTCCCTTGCCAGCCAAGGGAGGCGCTCCTGTTTTCGGCCTGTTTTTCAGAAAACAGGCCGAAAACAGAAACAGCTGATCAGGTTCTAGAAATCATAGCCCATTGAGAAGTAGAACTTAGGCCCCACTTTTACCAAGTCTTTCTCTCCCCACGCCATGTCAAAGCGGCCGTAAATGCCAAGTAAAGTAGTGCGGGCTCCCCAGCCGTACCCGTACATGAGCGGGTTCCGGAAGTTACGCACTATAATCTCAAACGGCGGCTGCGGTACCGGCTGCGTATTCACAGAGTTGTCTTCACTGAACGGGTTCCCGGTATTATAGGCAGTACCGGCGTCAAAGAAACCAACCAGCTGGAAATTCCGGAAGAACCCGGAGTTGATAGGCCCTTCAAACAGGTATTGGAACAGGGGCAGCCGCAGCTCTGAGTTCCACATCACATACCGGGTGCCATTGCGGGCATTGTAATTAAAGCCGCGCAATGGTGTGGCAAATTCCATATAGAAGAACTGGGAGATGACATCATCTGGGGTAGCGCCGCCCTCCGGAATCTGCACCGAGTCTTCTGAGGCATTGATCCAGTTGTCTACCCCGCCAACCAGGTACTTTTTAGGGGATGGCCCAAACGAATGGCCGTAGCTCACCCGGTTTGCCCACACAAACTCTTTGTGAATTTTCTGATAGTGCCGCAGGTCCACGTAAAACTTGCCAAAGCCGTTCTCCTTTTTCCCGATGCCGTACATGCGGGTCACCCCTACTTTCATACGGGTGCCTTCGCGCATGTTCATGCCGGTCACCACTGAGTTGTCATACACCAACTCCCCGCCAATACCGGCAAAGTCCATGACAATGTCTGGCTCAGTGAAATTCTCAATAAACGTGTACCTGATGTTTGAGTACCTTGGCAGTACTTTCACACTCAGCGCATTGGTCAGGGGGTAACTGAACGCGGGCAGGATCTCGTGTTTGCCCAGTCTTCTAACAGCCGGGCCGTCAACCATGTATACGCTTTGCTTTTGGTAGCCAACACGGTAATCATAGCGGTTCTTCAGGTTAGAGTACTCTGCATAAAAATTGGTGGTCTGCAGGTCTGTGAGCGCAAAGACCCCACCCCGTATGCGGTAATCTTCAAAGAGGTCTGCCATGCCCACTTCCATCACAAACCCAAACCCCAGCAACGGGTCTGCATAGATAGAAGTAATGAGGTTGTTTACGCCAAAGCGCAGATCGTAGGGCCTTGGTTTATTCAGCGCCAGGGTGTCTGCCGCTGGCATGGCCAGAATGGTTCTGGGCTTAGGCGCTGCGGCCGCAACAGCCGTCTTTGCCGCGGCTGAGTCAGTGGTAATCTGCTGGCCGGGAGAGGCTACCGGTGCCAGTGCAGCCATTGAATCTGCCTTGGCTTTGGCGGCCAGGGCAGCTGCCACCCGGGCTCTTTCCTGCTCTACGCGTTTGGCCAGATGCCCTTCCAGTACTTCCTGCCGCTTGGTTTTGAAGGCGGAAAACGTGGTTAAAGGGAAATTAGGGTAATAGTAGGCATATTCTTTGGCTCTGTCCAGGGCAATAAACACCAGATTGCCGGTGCCCAGGTGATAGTCATAGTCTTTGATGTTCTGCCGGAAATCTGTCACCCTGCTGATCTCACCCGTTTGGGTATTGTGCCGGTACAAAGTTCTGATGCCGGTTTCCTCCCCTATGTACATGATTTCATCTGCTGAGAGGCCAACAGGCTGCACTTCATTGGCGGGGGTATAGGTCAGCTGCCAAAACCGGCTTTGCCTATTCTCCGGATCATACAGGTAGATGTCATAGTTATTGGCCACCTGGCTAAACTTTCCCTGCGCTGATTGCAAGGAATCCTGTAACCGGTTAGAGCTAAAGACAAGGCGGTTGCTGCCCGGCAAAAAGGAAGGCTGCAGGTCATCATAAATATCATTGGTCAACTGCTGCACCAACCGGTTTCCCCGGTACAGGAACAAGTCACTCTGCCCGTTCTTTACCGCACTCAGCACCAGAAACTGGCCGTCTGCTGAATAATCAAACCCGGTCACCTGGCTGTACGCCCCCAACGGAAGCACCCCGCGAGACTTGCCCAACCAGCCTTTCACGGTTTCAACAGCAGGCCAGTACCTGCTGTCAGCGGCTTGCAGCTTCAGTTGGAGTTTGCCTTTTTTATAGTCTGTGATGCCAATCTGGTTTTCTGAGCGCCAGGAAAGGAGCGGCACCGTATGGTCCTGTTCCTGATTTGGCATTTTAAACCCACCCTTGTAGATAGTTTTCTGTTTTTCACGCTTCAGATCCCTGATCACCACTTTGTAGCTACCCCGGTCATAGATCACAAAAGCCATCTGCTGCCCGTTGGGACTCAATACCGGCTCTGAATAGAAGTCATTGGGTGAAGTGATTTTTTTGATCTTCTTCTCCTTGTCTGGGGCAGGGAGCTCACCTTCGGCAAAGGTGTTCATCTGGTTGTAATACGCAAACCAGTCCCGCATGAAGCGCTTGTACGGCATGTTCAGGCTGCTGGCAATACCTATTTCAATGTCACGGGTGATACGGGTAAGGTTAAGAATGTTCTGGATGGCAGACGCGCCGTGCTTTTCAGCTATGTAGTTCCAGATGGCTTGCCCGGTGCGCTTCTGGTTACGGGCGAACAACGGCTCAGAGCGCTTGCCGCCGGTTTTCTGCAGCATATCGCGCACGTAGTTGTCCATCTCCACGCTCCAGCCTTCTGAGATGTAGGCAGCAGCCCCAGACACAAACCATTCTGGCAGACGCAGCAGGTAGTTGCTCTGGATGACTTCTTTCAAGCTCCCCCCGTACATCATGTCAGACAGCAGCAACTCAGACACCCGGTAGGTGATCTCCCGCTTGAACTCCGTCTGGGACCCCTGAAAAGGAATTTCAATCTTGCTTTTCACAAACAACACGTCATTGCCGCCTTTGTAAGGGTCATCAATGAGGCCAATGTTGCTCTGCTTCAGGTCAGAGACTGAATTGTAGACAATGAGGGTAATTTTGGAGTAAGGATAGTAGCCAATGAGAGAGGTGATGCGTTTCAGCTCCTTCTCAGCATGCTCAGCCGCATGGCGGGCCAGTTCTATGCCGCCTTGCGCATAGTAGACATTAAAATTCTGGGTGCTGTAGTACTGCCAGTTAAACCGCTTGTACTGAATGCGGTTCTGCCCGAAATCATCTGGGGCCGTGGCTTGCCCAAAGGTGAATGATGGTACCCCTGCGCACAGGAGAATCAACATTAGCCGGTACACATTTCTTACGCGAGTAGAGAGTTGACTCATGTGTTTGACTTAGATGCTAAATATAATGAAAAATAACGGGCAATGTCTACTTCTGGCCACAGCGGTGTTTCTATCTCTAACGCTGAAATCAACTGTTGCGCCAACAGCGGGGCCATGAGCACACCTTTAGATCCCATACCGTTGAAAACCGCCACCTGCGGCAGCTCTGGATGCCTGCCAATCAAGGGTTTACGGTCTCTTACCGCCGGCCGTATGCCTACATACTGATTTACCACGGCAAAGGGTTTCTTAAGAATGTCTTTTGTTTTGGCCGCCAGTTCTTCCCGCGCCGCCGGGGTTATTTCCTCATTCACTTCCCGCCAGTTGTAGGTGGCCCCAATCCTGAAGTGGCCTTGCCCTACAGGCACAACGTAAACTGCTTTGTTATAGATATATTCGGCTTCAAAATCAGGTACATTTATGTCTAAAATTTCACCTTTGTTCAAAGAAAACGGCAGCCAGCTGAAAAAAGGGTTTTGGGCACCGCCGGCGCCCTCACAGAAAATGATTTTTCTGGCCTCTACGCCCTGGTACTTTACCCCGCCGGGTACCAGCTCCAGTTGCTCTGGGTCAAAAGGTTCTGTACGTAAAACCTGTCGCCGGGCCAGTTCCTGCTCCCGCAGTTCCAGAAACGCACGCAGGGCCACATAGCCTCCCTTCTGAATCAACAGGCCTCCCAGTTCCTGGTGCAGGTCTGCAGAAACCGGTAGTTGCAAATGCGTGGTTTCTACATACTCCTGCCAGGCGGGATCAGCACTTTTGCCCATCCAGGTGTTCTGTTCCTCTGGGGTGGAGAATAATTTCAAGATGGGTTTCTGGTGAAAGAGGGCTACCTGGTGGTGGGTTTCCAGGTCCCGGTAAAACGCCGTGGCGGCCGGCAAAAACTCATCTACCCGCCAACTCCTGGCAAAGCGCTTGCCTGCCACCGGGTTGATCAAACCCGCCGCCACCCGGGAGGCCGCATGGGGGTTGGGCACATCAAATACCAAAGCTGTTTTACCGTTGTTTTCCAAAAAACAGGTCAGAATGGCACCGGCCAGTCCGTGGCCTACAACCAGATAATCATAAATCATGCGACAAGGTACGGCTTGTGCCGCTGAAATCTGTAACTTAGAGCCACCAAAATAACGCTAGAAACCGCCATGACGCCTGTTGGTCTGCAAATAGAGAGCTTTACCTTTAACCCATTCAGTGAAAACACCTATGTGCTCTTTGACTCTTCAAAGGAGTGTGTGATCATTGACCCCGGCTGCGCTACCAGGCAGGAGGAGCAGGAACTGAAGGATTTTATTGAAGCCAAGGGATTGACTGTGGCAAGGCTGCTCAACACGCACTGCCACATTGACCACGTGCTGGGAAATTATTTTGTGGCTACCACTTACCATGTTCCGTTAGAAATTCATGAGGCTGACCTGGCGGTGCTGCGGGCGGTTCCCACCTATTCAGCCGCCTATGGTTTTCCGCAGTACCAGGAGGTGCTCCCTGAAAAATTTTTAAAAGAAGGCGAAGACGTGTCATTTGGCAATACCAGGCTGCAGGTGCTCTTCACACCTGGGCATGCCCCCGGGCATGTGGTGTTCTACCATGAAGAAAGCCAACAGGTGATTGGCGGTGACGTACTCTTCCAGCGCAGTATTGGCCGCACAGACTTGCCCGGTGGTGACTACCAGACATTGATCAACAGCATTAGAACCAAGCTCTTCACCTTACCAGACGCGGTACGGGTATATCCCGGCCACGGGCCGTCTACCACTGTTGGTGAAGAAAAGAACAGCAACCCGTTTTTGGCCTAGTTTCTGAAAAACACCCCAAAAACGCCCATTTACTCCCTTGCATGAAGAAGCACCTGCCTAACCTTATCACCTGCCTCAACCTGTTCTGCGGTTGCCTGGCCGTTTACTTTATCTTTCAGCAGAAGCTGACCATTGCCGCCTACCTGGTGGCGCTAGCCGTGGCCTTTGACTTCTGGGACGGCATGATTGCCCGTTTGCTGCACGTTCACTCAGAGATTGGGAAGCAGCTGGACTCGTTGGCAGACATGGTTTCTTTTGGCGTGGTCCCGGGTGCCATGATGCTCCAGCTCCTTAAAATGAGCCTGGCTGAGAATACATCGTTTGGGGCTGGCGCCGAAGAATGGCTCCCCTTCGCCGGCTTTATCCTGACCATCTTCTCTGCGTTGCGGCTGGCAAAATTCAACCTGGACACCCGGCAGACAAGTTCTTTTATTGGGGTTCCTACGCCAACCAATACCATGCTTATGGTGTCGTTCCCGCTTATTCTGGCCAATGACACCTATGGCTTGTCTGGCATCATTCTTAGCCCTTTCTTCCTGCTGGGCATTACCCTGCTGTTCTCTTACCTGTTAATTTCTGAGGTGCCGCTGTTTGCGCTCAAGTTCAAGAATTTCAAGTGGCAGGACAACCAGAAGCAGTTTATTTTCTTAGGACTTGCAATTGTTCTATTATCGTGGCTTAACTTTACTGCCGTGCCCCTTCTGGTGGCATTTTATGTTCTTATTTCCCTTATTAAACCTTCTGCAATATGAAATTCACCGCCGAGATTGATATCATGCCCCATGCTGAACTGTTAGACCCTCAAGGCAAAGCCGTTATGCTGGGTCTGGAGCATTTAGGATTACAGCAAGTGGCTGATGTACGAATTGGCAAACATATACGTTTACAGCTGGAAGCCGAAGATGAAGCCGCTGCTACCCAAAAAGTAGAAGAAGCTTGCAAGAAGCTGCTGGCCAACCTGATCATGGAATCTTATTCTTACCGCCTCACAGCCAATTAAGGATCAATACTTTAAGGTTCAGCAGGGTTTACCCCCTGCTGAACCTATGAAGCAAAGGCTGTGTTGCGGAGTGAATACTTTACCCCGCATACATGCACCTGTGTAAGAAGCTTCTTTTTGCCGTAGCCCTTCTCTGGATGGCCACCCCGTCTGCCTGGGCTCAAACCCAAGGAACGCGCACCATTTCCTGGCGCGCCCTACCCGCTGCCACCCCCTCTAAAAGCCCGGTCTCTTCTGTTCCCACGTTTGCAGAAGCTTCTTATCATGGTCAGGAAGAAATTCCCTATTACCAGATTTCCTTCCCCCAGGTAGCTATTGGTGCTTTTGAATTTACAAAGCTGGAATTTGCCCCGCTCACAGAAGCAGATTTGCGCTCATTTCCGAAAAACAGCTTAAAAACAGACATCATACCGGTTTTAAGCACCGGTACCGCCAACCGCGTGTCCAGCACCATTGTGTCTTTTCAGCCGTTCAGGTTGAACCCACAGACAGGAAGCCTTGAAAAGCTGATCAGTTTCAGCTATGTCTATACATCTACCGCTGCTGCTGCTCGCAAAAGACCAGGCCAACCCTCTGCGCTCCGCACCCATACCACGGCTTCTGTTTTAAGCACCGGCGATTGGTATAAGATAGGCGTGGCCGCCGATGGCATTTACAAGCTTGACCGGGCGGCTTTGCAAGCCATGGGGGTCAATGTACAAGGCCTCAACCCCAGGCACCTCAAAATCTACGGCAACGGTGGTGGTATGCTGCCCCAACTCAACAGCGCACCCCGGCCAGATGATCTGGTAGAAAATGACATACTGGTAGTTGGAGAGCAAGATGGCTCTTTTGATGCCAATGACTATCTTCTTTTCTATGGGCAGGGGCCGCATACATGGTCTTTCAACCGTACGTCTGCCCAAACCCCTTTCCTTCATTCCTTCAACCTCTACTCAGACACTACTTATTACTATCTAACCGTACAACCCACCCCTTCCGGCAGAGTCAAGCAGCAGGCTTCTGTTAGCGGCACCTACCCTGCTATTACCAGTTATGACGCCCGCTGGCACCATGAAGTAGACCGTGTCAATGTTCTGCAGTCTGGCCGGGAGTGGTATGGCGAAGAATTCAATTCTTTTACCCAACCGTCTGCCTTCTCTCTGCCTGCCTCTGATCTGGTGCCTAACAGTCTGGTAAAAGTCACGTCTTCAGTGATGGGGAACTCTCCCGTATCTGAAAGCACCATTGGCTCTTCTTTTAGCCTTAAGTTAAACGGAACAAACCTGGGTGAGCACATTCTTCCAGGCAGAGGGTCTGGCAACTACCATAACGCAGGAGTGAACAGTACCCTGTCTTTTCAAGCCAGCCTCAGCAACCTGAATTATACAGGAGACCTCAGCCTGCACTATATTTTTGACGCAAAGGGGAATTCCTCTACCAATGGTTTTCTGAATTACTTCACCGTTGTGGCTCAACGCCAATTACGCTTATTTGGAAACCAAACTAATTTCAGGTCAATCGCCAGCCTGCAAAACCCCATAAGTACTTTTCAAGTGGCGGGGGTACCGGCTGGCAGCTTCATCTGGGACGTGACTGACCCGCTGCATCCGGTGCAGCAGGAGTATGTGCTAACCAATGGGACGGCATCATTCTCTGCCAGCAGCCAGAGCTTGCGGGAGTACGTGGTGTTTCAGGGTTCCGGCTTTCCGGCCCCTACTTTTGCAGGCAAAGTTTCTAACCAGAATTTACATAGTTTAAATCTAGACGGAAGCCTGGATTTGGTGATTATCTCTCCCCCGGTGTTTCTGGCCCAGGCGCAGCGGTTGGCAAACCATAGGCGCACCAGTTCTGGCCTTACGGTTGAGGTAGTGTCCCTCCCGCAGATTTATGAAGAGTTTTCTTCTGGCAAGCAGGACATTTCAGCGATCAGAGACTTTATGAAAATGCTCTATGAGCGCAGCAGCAAGCAAGGTGCCGAAAGAATTAATTTGCTGTTACTGGGAGATGCTTCTTATGACCCCAAACGCAGGGTTACCCAAAACACCAACTTCATTCCTGTTTATCAATCCCGGGAATCATTAAACCCTGTCAACACCTATTCTTCAGAAGATTTCTTTGGGTTTCTTGATGACGAAGAGGGAGAATGGTCAGAGGTTGATTTCAGCCTTGCGCACCGGTTAGACATTGGCATAGGTAGGTTGCCGGCAAAATCTGGCGCAGAGGCCGACCTGTTGATCAACAAGATTATCAAGTATGAGAGCAGTCAAACCTTTGGGAATTGGCGTAAAAGGCTTGTCTTCTTAGCTGACGACGGTGACCTCAATGAACACCTGAATGACGCTGATTACCTGGCAGAGTATGTAGAGCGGACGCATCCTAACTACCTTTCCCAAAAGGTGTACCTGGATCTTTTCTCGCAAGTCACCGTCCCGAACGGGCAACGTTCTCCTGACACCAACAGATCTTTGAAAGAGGAGGTAGAAAAGGGTGCGCTGTTAGTGAACTACACCGGCCATGGAAATGCCATTAGCTTAGCAGATGAACAGATTCTTACCCTGAATGAAATACAGAGCTGGAAGAACCCAGACCGCCTCACGTTTCTGTTAACGGCCACCTGTGAGTTTGGCCGGTATGATGATCCTAAGCGTAACTCTGGTGCAGAAACAGCCCTTCTGCACCCTAATGGCGGTGCTGTTGGTCTATTGACCACCACCCGGCCGGTTTACTCCTCCGGAAACCGTCTGTTAAATCTTGAGTTCTTTCAACGGCTTTTTATTCGTCTTCCAAACGGTAAGATGCCAGATATGGGGTATCTGTACAGTGAGACCAAGAATAACAGCCTGTATCATGTAAACAACCGCAATTTCACATTGCTGGGAGACCCTTCTATGCGACTGGCTTACCCGCAGTTGGGAGTAGCCCTTACTACCATCAATGGCAAAGCATACACCGCGGTTTCCTCAGATACCTTAAAAGCCTTATCAAAAATAACGTTAGGCGGCTCTATTGGTAATCAACAGCAGATTACCTCAGACTTTCAGGGCAAAGTGCATTTAACCGTATATGATAAACGTTCTTCCCTCACCACCTTGGGAGATCAGAGTGCTAAGCGCCAGGTACAAAACCGTACCAACATTCTCTATGATGGCTTGGCCACTGTTACAAATGGGGAATTTGAAGTCTCTTTTGTAGTACCCAAAGATATCAATTATGTAGTGGGGCCGGGGTCTATTCAACTGTATGCGTTCTCTGCCACCACTGATGCCCATGGGGCGGCCATACTTCCGGTTGGAGAGGCAGATGCCGCTGCTTCAGCTGACAATACCCCGCCTCTGGTAAAACTGTTTATGAATGATGCCACTTTTGTTTCTGGAGGTATTGTCAATAAAGACGCTATTCTTTTGGCGCATCTTTCTGATGAGAACGGCATCAACACGGCCGGTGCTGGTATAGGCCATGAGATCACCGCCATTTTAGATGATCAGACATCTTCTCCTATTATCTTAAATGATTTTTATACCGCTGATGTAGACTCTTATCAGGCGGGCAAAGTGCGCTACACCCTCACTGATCTTTCTGAGGGTATGCATACCTTGCAGTTAAAAGCCTGGGATACTCATAATAACTCCAGTACTGCCAGAATTGAATTTGTGGTAGCATCTTCTGAACAATTAGCGCTGGAGCATGTTTTAACGGCACCAAACCCTTTTGCTGACCAAACTACTTTCCATTTTGACCATAACAGGCCGGGGCAGGAACTGGATATACAAATTCACATTTTTACCGTATCAGGTACATTGGTTAAGACATTGCGTACTACCAGTACAGGCAATGCTCACTTTTCTGATCTCACCTGGGACGGCAAAGGCGACCATGATGGATATTTACCAAAAGGCGTATATATTTATCGGGTGAATGTACGTTCTCGCCTTGATGGCTCCAGTACAACACAGAGCAAAAAGCTAGTATTACTTAAATAACGTATCTGATACACAACTTCTACCGCATGAACTGCACTTCCTTACGATCTACAGTACTAAGTTTATTCTTGATTCTGACCTCTGGCCTTTCTGCCTTTGCACAAACCACAGATGGCAGAAATCAGGAATACAGGCCCATTACCACTGCAGTTCCTATTTTAAGCGTTTCACCAGATGCCCGTTCTGCTGCCATGGGAGACGCTGGCGTGGCTATTTCACCAGACGCCAATGCCAGTTACTGGAATTCAGCCAAACTTGCGTTTCTTGAAGAAGACTTAGGCGTCTCTCTGTCTGTTACGCCTTGGTTACAGAAAATAGTGAATGACATGTATCTGGCTTACTTATCAGGACACAAGAAGTTGACACCCAATTCTTCTATATCGGCTTCATTGATGTATTTTGACCTTGGGGAAATCAGGTTCTCAAATGAACAAGGTGCTGAAACAGGTTATTTCAACCCGAAGGAATATGCGGTGAGCGTAGCCTATGGGCAAAAGCTGAGTGAAAACTTAAGCCTTGGGGTAGGTGCCCGCTATATACGCTCCAACCTGGCTGGTAATGCTACTTATACCAACGGTAGCTTTACAGGAGAATCAGAGCCCGGGAACTCTGTAGCAGTAGATTTGGGTATTTACTATACTAAAGATTTAGCACTAGGCGGTAAGAACTATAATCTTGCGTTTGGTGGTAATGTCTCAAACATAGGCGCTAAAATCTCTTATACTACCGCAGACAGGAAAGATTTCTTACCTACCAACTTACGCCTTGGTACTGCTATAACTATGGAGCTGGATCCTTATAACAAGATAACTCTAGCTGTAGATGGCAATAAACTTCTGGTACCCTATACTCCAGCAGACAACGCTGCTGCCAATGAAAACACCAATACCTTCTCAGGTATCTTCAAATCTTTTAATGATGCCCCCGGAGGATTCAGTGAAGAAATGAAAGAAGTTACTGTTTCTACAGGTCTAGAATACTGGTATAATAACCTTTTTGCTGCCCGTGCCGGTTATTTCTATGAGAATGATTTAAAAGGGGGCCGTCAGTATTTCACCATGGGCTTAGGCGTGAGGTACCAAAAGTTTGGGGTTGATGCCGCTTATCTAATTCCTAATGAACAAAATAACCCTTTAGCACAAACCCTACGATTTACCCTTCACTTCAGAATTGACGGTGAAACCTATTAGTATGGCCTTAGACAGATCAAAAGCACCAGAATTAGCAGAGCAAACACCCGACTTATCTATATACCCAACGGTTCTTACTTCTTCTTTTGGGACACGAGTACATTTGTATCCTAATTCTATTCAACCCATCATAAGGCTTGAATTTGTTTTTAAAGCAGGGAAATGGTATCAAGATAAGCCGGGCGTAGCTTCTTTAACCGCAAAAATGTTAAAAGAGGGTACAACCAGTCATACCGCAAAACAACTGGCTGATATCATTGATTTCTATGGGGCTTCTCTAGAAATTACGCATGGGTTTGACAGGTCAACTCTTACCTTATACTGCTTATCCAAGTTTCTTCCAGAGCTATTACCCATAGTTTTTGAAATCTTAGAACATCCTTCTTTCCCTGAAGAAGAGTTTGAATTATTAAAGCAAAGGGTAATTCAGACACTAGCCATAGACAAACAAAAGAATGGCTACCTTGCCACAGAACTTTTCACCTCTTCTATATACGGGGCAGACCATCCTTACTCCACAGTTATTAGTGAAGAAGAGATTAAAGCACTTACGTTAGAAGACATTAAAGCATTTTATAAAACCCGTTATGACATTAATTCTTCTGAGGTTTTTGTAACGGGTGATTTTGATGAAGAGGGCAACAATCTGCTGAAAGGCTTCTTAGATCAGACCCAAAGAAACACAGGCCTAAATAATGTTGAGAAGCAGTATTCAAAGAAGGAGGCAACTGCTTCTAAAAAGATGGAACGGTCTTCTAATACAATGCAAGCTGCCATACGAGTGGGAAGAACTCTTCCATCTCCGGAGCATCCAGATTTCTCCCTATTGTATCTTGCCAATCATGCGCTAGGAGGCTACTTTGGTTCAAGGCTAATGAAAAATATTAGAGAAGAGAAAGGATTTACGTACGGTATTCACTCTTCTATTTCAATAAAAGAGCATGGCACCTTGTTATCTATAGGCACAGATATCAAAGGTGATAAGATAGAAGAAACCATACGTGAGATAGAAAAAGAAATCGAAGTTCTTCAGCGAGAGCTTCTATCAGAAGAAGAATTAAATACAATTAAAAAGCATCTGGCTGGAAAGTTTATTTCTGACAACTCTACCATTTTTGATAAAATGGACAGATATAGAAGCAGCGTACTTTTAGGTCTTCCACCAAACTTCTTTACCAACCTCCAAAATAAAATGCAACAAGCTTCCAGAGAAGAGGTTCAAACGGTTGCAAAGGAGTATCTATCTACAGAGACGCTACATATTGTTGCTGTAGGAGGTACACAATAAACACGCTAAACTTGTAAAGTAAAGTAAAAAGCCTTGAAGAGATATCTCATCAAGGCTTTTTACTTTACTTTAGAAGCGTCCATGCTTTTAATACCTGATTTCAATAATCAGGCAGAAACAAAAGTCACACCAAATGAGTGACCACATTTCAGATATAATATAAAAGACAAACAATAGATTGAAATGGGAAAGCAACCCTAATCGCCTAAAACCTAGATGATCAAAGACTATGCACAAGAGCATCTATAGTTTAAATGCCTAAATGACTTATTTAATGCATAAAATAATCTAAACTATACATCGACTACTGAATATACTGCAACGGACTCGTACAAGCGGTAGCCAAAGCCGTCGGCCGAAGGCTGACATATATGCATGGTTGGCTGCAGATGTTTCTCTGCACAACAACCTGATTTATATCTTTTACTTTTCTGTTTCTGGCCTGTTTTTAGAAAAATAGCCCGAAAATGCAAAAAGGAAGAGATAGATAAATTCTCTATCCTTCCGTTTTTAGCTTGTTTTATGAAAATCAGGTCAAAAATTCGTTTTGGCGTCGGTTTGGGCGCTTTGCTGGTCAATTATTTTTGCAAGTATTTTACGTCAATTCCTCTTCTGCTACTCCTGCCGATTAAAGTCGGCTGGGGTTTGCTTTCTTTTGCTAAGGTAATCTAATTCTTCTGCTGGATTTCATCTGCAATTTTTGTCCATAATTTGCTACCAGCTGTTTCTCTTGCTTTCCCTCAAATTATGGAATGGCCGTCTACGAGCCTAGTTACAACTGCAGCCAACTTCCGAGCAAAGGAATAAGCAGTCAAAAGCAGGTTGATAAGGTCAAAAGCAGGTTGATAAGACAGACTAGCGAAAGAGGTAACGCAATAGGGAGTGCTGATCAGCACTGTTCCAACAGGGCAACGGCTGAAGGCACACTGTTTGCAGGGGCCCAATGGCCGGAGTGGTGGGGCCCCATCGCCCCCGGAGAACATGGGGAGGCTGGGGGTGGAAAGAGGGCGTAATCTGACCAAGGCCGCCCAGGGGGCAGGCTTGCCTCCGGTTTTACCCAATATAGCGGGGTGCCGCCTCAAAGGCAAGGGGGGGGTTGGCCCTGGCAGGGCTTAAACGCAGGGAGGCCCCTGCGGTTTCACCCGTGGGGC